>CAYYVD010000017.1:0-27497 GCA_964475045.1 uncultured Desulfobacterales bacterium
CTTCCAGGTGGTCCCCGTCGTTCGAAAGCCCGTGACCCTGGTCTGCGAGATCGGCCTCGGGTACCTCCATCTGGGGCAGCCGAGCCCGACCCTGTCCGGAGGCGAGGCCCAGCGCATCAAGCTCGCCCAGGAGCTCGCCCGCCCCTCCAGGGGAAAGACCCTCTACGTCCTGGACGAACCGACCACGGGCCTTCACGTCTCGGACGTGGATCCCCTCCTGAAGGTGCTCCAGGCCCTGGTGGACCGGGGAAACACCGTGGCGGTGATCGAACACAACCTCGAGGTGATCCGGGCCGCGGACCACATCATCGACCTGGGACCGGAGGGGGGAGACGGGGGAGGCCGCATGGTGGCCGCCGGCTCGCCCCGGGAGCTGGCTGTGTCCTCCGTGCAGACCCACACCGGCCGCGCGCTCAGGGACCGCCTTCGAAGGGAATCCAGCCGTGGGCGTGCCCCCATCGGGAATCGGAAAGGCCCATGATCAAAGGATGAGACGGAGATGGATCCCGGCGCGGGGCCGGGATTTCCTCACTTGACAAGCGGCCCTGAAAAAGGCCATAAGAGGTTCCTTTACAGGAAGGAGCTCGAGATGAAGCTGCACGAGTACCAGGCCAAGGAGCTGTTTCGTTCCTTTGACATCCCGGTCCCCGAGGGAAGGCTGGTCCGGACTGCGGACGAGGCCTTGCAGGCGGCGCAGGAGCTCAACGGCCCCCCGTGGGTGGTCAAGGCGCAGGTCCACGCGGGCGGTCGCGGCAAAGGGGGCGGCGTCCGGGTGGTGCACTCCCCCGAGGACGCGGCGTCCGCGGCCCGGGACATCCTCGCCGGGCCGCTGGTCACCCCGCAGACGGGCCCTGAAGGCAAGCCCGTGCACCAGGTGCTCGTGGAGGAAGGGGTGGAGATCGAGCGGGAGCTCTACCTGGCGGTGGTGGTGGACCGCGAGTCGGCCCGGCCCGTGATGATTTTCAGCCAGGACGGGGGCATGGAGATCGAGGAGGTGGCGGCCAGGACACCGGAGCGCGTCCTGAAGCAGCCCATCGCGCCGGAGACGGGGTGGATGCCGTTCTGCGGAAGAAACCTCGCCTATCGAATCGACCCCCTCCCCGGGCCCGAGACCCTGAAAGCGCTGACCGGCGTCATGGCCGGGCTGTACCGCGCCTTCGTGTCCCTGGACTGCTCCCTGGCGGAGATCAACCCCCTGGTCGTGACGGCCTCGGGAGGGGTGCTGGCCGTGGACGCCAAGATGAACATCGACGACAACGCCCTGTACCGTCACAAGGACCTGGCGGACATGGACGATCCCCGGGAGAAGGACCCCCTGGAGCGTAAGGCGGACGAGTTCAACCTGAACTACATCCGGCTCGACGGGGACATCGGCGCCATGGTCAACGGCGCCGGGCTCGCCATGGCCACCATGGACGTCATCAAGATGGCCGGGGCCGAACCCGCCAACTTTCTGGACGTCGGAGGAGGGGCCAGCGAGGAGATGATCACCCGAGGCTTCGAGATCATCCTCGACGACCCCAAGGTCAAGGCGATTCTGATCAACATCTTCGGAGGCATTCTCCGGTGCGACGTGCTGGCCCGGGGCGTCCTGGCGGCCGCGGAAAAGACCGACATCCGAGTTCCGCTGATCGTTCGACTCGAAGGCACCAACGTGGAGGAAGGCCGTCGCATTCTGGAATCCTCCAGCCTCGAGTTCCTGGTGGCCCGGGACATCAGCGAAGCGGCCGCCCTGGTCACGCAGCAGGTGGCCGCATCCTAGCCCGGACGACGACCGGCATGCAGGAGCCCGCACATCATGAGCATCTTGGTTGACGAAAACACCCGCGTGGTGGTCCAGGGAATCACCGGAAGAGAGGGTGCCTTCCACACCCGGCAGATGCTGGAGTTCGGTACGGCCGTGGTGGCCGGCGTCACCCCGGGCAAGGGGGGCCGGAGCGTCGAAGGGGTGCCGGTGTTCAACAGCGTGCACGAGGCCGTCGAGCGGGAGGGGGCCAACACCAGTTGCATCTTCGTCCCACCGCCCTTTGCCGCGGACGCCGTCATGGAATCCGCCTGCGCCGGCATCGGCGTGATGGTGTGCATTACCGAAGGCATTCCCGTTCTGGAGATGGTCCGGGTCTCGAGCTACCTGCAGTCCCATTCGACCGTCCTCATCGGCCCGAACTGCCCCGGCATCATCTCCCCCGGGAAAACCAAGGCAGGCATCATGCCGGGACCCATTCACCGTCCCGGGACCATCGGGGTGATCTCCAGGAGCGGCACCCTGACCTACGAGGTGGTGGACCAACTGACCCGCTCGGGCCTCGGCCAGTCCACCTGCATCGGCATCGGCGGAGATCCCATCATCGGGACCTCGTTCATCGATCACCTCGAGCGCTTCGGGCAGGATCCGGACACCGAGGCGGTGGTGCTCATCGGGGAGATCGGAGGGTCGGCCGAGGAGGATGCGGCCCGGTACATTCAGAACTCCTTCGACAAGCCCGTGCTGGCCTTCATCGCAGGGCGCACCGCACCGCCGGGAAAGCGGATGGGGCACGCCGGGGCCATCATCGCGGGAGGAAAAGGACGCGCAGAGGACAAGATCGCCGCCCTGGAGTCCGCAGGCATCGAGGTGGTCCACGATCTGGGCCGGCTCGGGGAGACCGTGCGCCGCGTGGTCGGTTGACTTGGCGGGCGTCCGGTGATAGCATCGTCTCCAGCCGATTGCCACTGGACACCCACTCCCGAAAAGCGCTTCCCATGAACAAGGTGGTGGACATTCAGGAGCGGATTCACCGGGAAAGGCAGGTTCGCCAGGTCCGGCGATTCCGCGACAAGGCCCGGGCCCTGCAGAAAGCGCTCCAGTGCTTTTCCTGCCGGTTCAAGTGCGCCATGTGCGGCCACCACCTCAACGGGACCCCGAGCGACCCGGAGCTCCGCACGGGTGCCCTCGGCTACGTCTTCTGCGACAGCTGCCGCGGGGAGTTCGAGGACTACCTCGGCATCTGCAGCGGTGAAAAGGAGGCCGAGGTCTTTTGGCACAACCAGGCATGGGTCGACATGTGGTCGGCCTGGCTGGATTACCAGCAGGCCATCCATCGATTCATGGAATCCCCCGAGTTCGAGCGACTGCTGTCCGAGCTCGAGTGAACCGAACAGATGCAGCGTGGAGGACATCCATGTTTGGAATCGGCATGCCGGAACTGATCATCATCCTGATCATCATCCTGATCATCTTCGGGGCGGGGAAGCTGCCCGAGATCGGCAGCGGCATCGGAAAAGGGATCAAGAACTTCAAAAAGGCCACCAACGAGAAGGATGAGATCGAAGCGGGCACCGGGAGCGACGACCAGGAAGAGCAGAAAGAAGACAAGGCCTGAGCCTCCTCGACCACTCCCCCCAGTCCGTCCGGCCCCTTCGAGCTCAGAATGGAATGTCGTCCTCCGGCACGGTGACGGGCTCGTTCGTGTCCCCGCCCCCACCCCCGGCACCGTCGCCCGGGTAGGGTTCGCGGTTGGTCCGGCCGGCCCCGCCCAGCATTTGCATCTCACGGGCCACGATCTCCGTCGTGTACCGCGTGTTGCCGTCCTTGTCCTCCCAGGAACGCGTCTGAAGCCGCCCCTCCAGGTAAACCTGCTTGCCCTTGTGCAGGAACTCCCCGCAGATCTCCCCGAGCCGCCCGAAGGCCACCACGCGGTGCCAATCGGTCCTGCTCTGCTTCTCCCCGGAGGTCCGGTCCTTCCACTCCTCGGAGGTTGCGACGTTGAAGTTGGCTACGGCCGTCCCGCTCGTGGTGTATCGCACCTCGGGGTCCGCCCCCAGATTGCCCAGCAGAATCACCTTGTTGACGCCCGCCATGGTGTGCACTCCTTTCTACGAGGCCGCGTGGGTGAAAGCGTGTGAATCGCTTCGATGGGGTGAGAATGCCGCAACCTAACACAAAGAAAAAACCGAAATCAAGTTCTTCGTGGACGCACCGCAGATTCCCTATTGACGGACGGGAATCAAAAAAGTAAGGTTCCGTTAATTCAGGAAAATGCTCGGTTTTCGGCATGGTCTGACCAACCGGGAACGCCGGACCGGCGGCCAAAGGAGGGTGCATGCTCAAGGTAATCCCCCTGGGGGGGCTCGGCGAGATCGGCCTGAACATGATGGTCCTGGAGCTCGAGGACGCCGCCCTGATCATCGACGCGGGGCTCATGTTCCCGGAGGAGTACATGCTGGGGGTGGACGTGGTGATCCCGGACTTCCGTTACCTGCACGGGTGCCGGGAACGTCTTCGGGCCATTCTCCTGACCCACGGCCACGAGGACCACATCGGCGCCATGCCGTTTTTCCTTCGGGAGTTCACCCTTCCCGTGTTCGGAACCACCTTCACGATAGAGCTCCTGAGGGAAAAGCTCCGTGAGCACCAGCTTGCGGAAACCGCGGACCTGAGGACCGTCCGAGCCGGCGACACCATGGAATTCGGCCCGTTTCGAGTGGAGTTCATTCGGGTCGGCCACAGCATCGTGGACGGCGTGGGGCTGGCGGTTTCCACGCCGGAGGGCACCCTGGTCCACTCCGGGGATTTCAAGGTGGACTACACGCCCCTCGACAATCGGCCGACCGACCTTCCCCGATTCGCCCGCGTCGGCCTGCAGGGCGTGCTCGCGCTGCTCTCGGATTCCACGAATGCGGAAAGGGAAGGATTCACCCTCAGCGAGCGCGACGTGGGGCGGACCCTCGAGGAGATTTTTCGCTCCGCCTCCGGCAGGATCATCACCGCGGTCTTTGCATCCAACATCGCCCGCATCCAGCAGGTGGCCGGCCTCGCCCTGGAGTACGGGCGCAAGATCCTGTTCAGCGGAAAGAGCATGCGATCCAACGTGCGCATCGCGCGGGAGCTCGGATACATTCGCATTCCGGAGGAGGCCCTGATCGAGGAACGGCAGCTCGCCCAGTTTCCGGACCATCAGATCGCCATGATCACCACGGGGAGCCAGGGCGAGCCCATGTCCTCCCTCACCCGGATGGCCCAGGGCCGGCACAAGCACATTCGGACCAGGCCCGGAGACACGGTGATCCTTTCCTCCCGGTTCATTCCGGGAAACGAGAAGGCCATCACCGCCATCATCAACAGCCTCTTCCGCATGGGGGCCGAGGTGATCTACGAAAAGGTGTCGGATATTCACACCTCCGGGCATGCCTACCGGGAGGAGCTGAAGCTTATGCTGAACCTGGTCCGGCCCCGGTACTTCGTTCCCATTCACGGCGAGTACCGGCACCTGGTCCGGCATGCGGGCCTGGCCGAAGAAATGGGCCTGGACCGCGAGCGCATTCTTCTCGCGGAGGACGGAGACACCATCTGCTTCGAAAACGGACGGGCCTTCCTGGGCGAGCGCGTGCCCACGGGCCGTGTCCTGGTGGACGGCAAGGGCGTCGGGGACGTGGGGGAGGTCGTGCTTCGCGACCGGCAGAAGCTGTCCGGAGACGGCATGGTGATCGCCCTGCTGGCCGTGGACGAGCAGACCGGAGACGTGGTCTACGGACCGGACATCGTCTCCAGGGGATTCGTCCTGGAGGACCGGCAGGCGTTCATCCTGGAGGACGCCAAGTGCATCGTCCTGGAGGTCCTGGACGAGATCGACCGGCCCGCCCGCATGGACTGGACCGAGATCGCTCCGGACATCAAGCGAGGTCTCAAGCGCTTCTTCTATGGTGTCCTCGGTCGAAGCCCCATGATCCTGACCATCATCATTCCGGTGTAGACCCGAAGCGTCCACACCTCGAAAAAACCTGCAGATCCGAACGAAGAGGTCGAGCACGTGAGCAGGAAAGAGCCGCCCAGACCATCCCCCATTCGAAGGGAAATCCTCGGGATCCTGTTTCTTCTCATGGCCCTGGTCCTCGGGGTGAGCCTGCTCACGTACCACCCCGGCGACCCGGTGTTCTGGGGGACCGGTTCCCCGGGTCCGGACGAGCCCAGGAACCTGTTCGGCGCTATGGGCGCCCACCTCTCGGGCGCCCTGTTCTTCGCCCTGGGTTTCTCCTCCCTCTGGCTCGTGGGCGTGTTCGTGGCCATGGCCCTGTTCGCCTTCCTGGAAAGGCCCCTGGCCTCCCCCGTCATCAACACGGTCTCCGTGATCCTCCTGCTGGTGTCTTTCTCCGGCCTCCTCTCGCTGCAGCTCCCCGAGGCCGTCCCGTGGCGGGGGGGGAAGGTCCTCAGCGGAGGACTCGTGGGCCTGCACGTGGCCGGGGTCATGCGGGGCCTGCTCAACGGGTTCGGGGCCAACGTGCTGCTGGGCACCGTTTTTCTGATCTCGCTCATGGTCACAACCGGCTTCTCCTTCGGATGGCTGTTCTCCCGCCTCTACCGCTGGGCGGCGGCCGTGGCCCGAAGGATCGGTGCCCTGGTGGAGAAGCGGAGGGAACGCCGGCGGAAGAAACGGGCGCGGGCCGCCAATTCGAAAAAGCAGAAGAGCCGGCCCCGGCGCAAGCCCACCATCGTGCCCCCGGCCGAGGAGCCCGCCAAGATGCCCGAGCAGGAGACCTTTCCCTTCATGCAGGCCGCCGGCTCCTTCGCGCTCCCGTCCCTGGACCTCATGGAGGACCCGCCTCCGAGGTCCGGAGGCGACATCCAGAAGGAGAGCCTGGAGATGAACGCCAGGCTCCTGGAGAAGAAGCTGAGCGACTTCAACGTGGACGGCGAGGTCGTGGAGATCCTTCCTGGACCGGTGGTCACCATGTACGAGTTCAAGCCCGCCGCCGGCGTCAAGATCAGCAAGGTGGCCGGGCTCGCCGACGATCTGGCCCTGGTGCTTCGCGCCTCCGGCGTGCGCATCGTGGCCCCCATTCCCGGAAAGGCGGCCATCGGGATCGAGATCCCCAACAACGAACGTGAGCACGTGTTTCTCAAGGAAATCCTGTCCGCTCCGGCCTTCAAGTCCTCGACCCACCGCCTGACCCTCGCCCTGGGCAAGGACATCACCGGCTCCCCGGTCACGGCGGACCTCACCCGCATGCCGCACCTGCTCGTGGCCGGGGCCACCGGCACCGGCAAGAGCGTCTGCCTCAACGCCATGATCAACAGCATCCTGTTCAAGGCCTCCCCGGACATGGTCCGGTTCCTCATGGTCGACCCGAAACGCATCGAGCTGTCCGTCTACCAGGACATCCCCCATCTCCTTCACCCCGTGGTCACCCAGCCCGCCGAGGCCACCAAGGCCCTGCGATGGGCCGTGGAGGAGATGGAGTACCGCTACGGCCTGCTTTCGGACCGCGGGGTGCGGAACATCGAGGCCTACAATCGCAAGGTGGCCAAGGACAAGGCCGCGGACGGGGCGGCGGACGACGGGCCCGGCCGCCCGTTGCCCTATATCGTGATCGTGATCGACGAGCTGGCCGATCTGATGATGGTGTCCTCCAAGGAGGTGGAGGACACCATCATGCGCCTGGCACAGATGGCCAGGGCGTCCGGCATTCATCTGATCATCGCCACGCAGCGCCCTTCCGTGGACGTGCTCACGGGAATCATCAAGGCCAACCTTCCCACCCGCATCTCGTTTCAGGTATCGTCCAAGGTGGACTCCAGGACCATTCTCGACAGCATCGGGGCCGAGCACCTCCTCGGCGAGGGCGACATGCTCTACATGCCCCCGGGCGTGGGACGGCTCACCCGAATCCACGGGGCGTACATCTCCGAGGGGGAGGTCAAGCAGGTGACCGAGTTCCTCAAGACGCAGATGCAGCCCGAGTACGACCCCGCCATCCTGGAGAAGGTGGCCGCGTCCGAGGCGCCGGGCGACGAGGACACGGAGCTTGACGAGAAGTTCGAACAGGCGGTGGAGGTGGTGGTCAAGAGCGGCCAGGCCTCCATCTCCGGTCTGCAGCGAAAGCTCCGGGTGGGGTACAATCGTGCGGCTCGAATGATCGAAGCCATGGAGCGCCAGGGCATCGTGGGCCCGTCCGACGGTGTGCGCCCCCGGGAGGTCTACGGCCGCAGGGAGGAAGGATGAGCATGAAGCCGAGAAGAAGGATCCGGTCCCGGACGACCCGCCTGATCCTGGGAGCGCTGCTCTGTCTCCCAGGCCTGACCGCACGAGCGGCCGGCGATCCCGCCGGGGAGGCGGTGGACTGCCTCCGGTCCGAGCTGGGAGGCGTGGAGGGGCTCCGGGTGCCTTACGAGCGCGTCATCTTGACCTCCTCCACCATGCTCCTGGGCGGGGCGGGCGCCGGGGACCAGGCCTCCGGTCTCATCCTGTTCGAGCCGCCCCACTTTCTGAAGATCATCCAGAAGGCCCCCCGGCGGGAGATCGTGGTGGGAGACGGGAGCACGCTCTGGTGGTACATTCCCGAGAAGAACGAAGCCCGCCGCTATCAAGCCGAGGCCATGGGACAGGAGCTCCGGGCCCTGGCCGACGTGTTTCAAGGTCTACGAAACGTGGAGGATCACTTCGAGGTGATCTGGGAGGGTCACAGTGAGAAGGGGGACCGCAGGATCCGCCTGGTTCCGGACCCGCCGTGGACCGAAACCGACGCCCTGGTGCTCGAGGTCACGCCGGGCTGCCGTCTCCGGCTCGTGGAGATCCACAACACGGTGGGCAACATCACTCGGTTCGTCCTGGGGCCCATCGAGAAAAACATCGCCTTCGAGCCGGGGACCTTCACCTTCTCCGTTCCCGAAGGCGTCCGGGTGATCGAGGGGGCGGACTGATCCCCGCCTCGGCGCGTCCGGGCGCCGGGACCGCTCTCACCGCCCCCGCAACACGCCTGCCAGCACGTGGCCCGCGCGCATGAGGCTTCGAAGGCTGTCCGCCGGAAGCACGTGATGGACGTAGGGAAGGGCCACGCGCATGCCCCGGCAAAGGGATTGAACGTCCGGATCCCCGGCCACCGGGTTCAGCCACACCACACACCCGGCCTGGTCGTGAATCGAGGCCATCTCCCGCCGGAGCATCTCCTTGGCCCCCAGGTCCCAGCCGTCGCTCAGGATCACCAGTACGGTCCGGCGCGAGAGCAGCCGCTCCCCATAGTCCCGGTTGAATTGCTTCAGGGAGTAGCCGATCCGGGTCCCTCCGGACCAGTCCGGAGCGGCCCCGGCGAGCCGGTCCAGCGCCTCCTCCACGGGATAGCGCTCCAGCAGGGGGGTCACCCGGGCCAGCTCCGTGGAGAACACAAAGACCTCGGCACGGACTCCGCTGCCCTTCATGCCCATCAGGAAGGGCATGACGAAACGCGCGTGCCGGTCCATGGAACCGCTGACGTCCGCCAGCACCACCAGCCTGCGAAGCCGTCTCCGCCGTCGCTTGTGCAGGAGGCGCAGGGGCGTGCCTCCGGTCTTGAGGCTGACCCTGAACGTCCGGCGGAAGTCCAGGTCCCGCGGCTTGCGGGAAGGCCGGCTTCGCCTGGAGGCGGCATAGCGAAACGGCGCGATCATGTTTCTGAGGGCGAGGCGGGCGAACCGGAGGTCCTCGGGCGAGAGCCGGTCGAAGGACTTCCCTTCGAAGGAGGGAACCGGGCTGAACACGGCCCCCTCCAGCAGGGCCTTCTTGTCGGGGCACTCAGCGGAGCGGCTCTCCTCCGCATTTTCGGGGTCCAGGGGAAGCCTGGGGAGGGCGCTTTCGGGCAGGGGCTCCCCGCTCACGGGGCTCGACTCCGGCGAGACGTCGCCTCCCTCCGGGATCCGGCCGTCCCGCCAGAAGGCCCGAAAGAGCTCGTCGAAAAGACGCCACTCCAGGTCCGAGTGAACCATGTGGGCCCGCAGGGCGCAGTAGACGTGCTCCGGATCGGACAGGTCCAGGGTTTCGAGGGCGCGCAACGCCTCGAGCGCGGAGGAAGGAAACACCTTGAACCCGTGCTGCCTCAGAAACCCGGAGAACCGGATGACGCGTCGAACCACACCGTCTTCGCCGGCACCGGGCGGCAACCGCCGGGTCATGTCCCGCTTTCTTCCTCGAGATACACGGCCCTGGAGGCGGGATCGCTCCAGATCTCCTCTCGAAACCGCCGAATGTCGTCCTGGTACTTGAGGATGCACCCCAGGGTTTCCTCCACCAGGGACGGAGCCAGGCGCTCGCACTCCATGGCGATCAGCGCAGCCGCCCAGTCCAGGGTCTCGGATACGCCGGGCCGTTTCAGAAGGTCCATGGTTCTCACCCTCTGCATGAACCGGGTGACTTGAGAGGCCAGGGCCTCTTCCATCTCCGGAAGCCGGGCCTTCAGGATGCGGTACTCTTTCTCGAAGGACGGGTAGTCGATCCAGTGGTAGAGACATCTCCGTTTGAGGGCGTCATGCACGTCCCGAGTCCGGTTGGAGGTGACCACGACCATGGGCCGGGCATCCGCCTTCAGGGTCCCGATCTCCGGGATCGTGATCTGAAAGTCGGCCAGCACCTCCAGCAGAAAGGCCTCGAACTCCTCGTCCGCCCGGTCGATCTCGTCGATGAGGAGGATGGGAGGGCTCCCGTTTGCGGCGCTGATGGCCTCCAGCAGGGGACGCCGGATCAGGAACTCGGGGCCGTAGATCATGTCCTGGATCTCGGATCGGCCGCGGCCCTCCTGCTCGGCCATGCGGATGTGGAGGAGCTGCTTCGGGTAGTTCCACTCGTACAGTGCGGTGGCGGCATCCAGCCCCTCGTAGCACTGGAGACGGATCAGCCCGGATTGAAACAGGCGGGACATGACCAGGGCCACCTCGGTCTTGCCCACCCCGGGCTCTCCCTCCAGAAACAGGGGTTTCTCCAGACGGTTCGCGAGAAACAGGACCGTCGCCAGCTGCCGATCGGCAATGTACTGCCCGACCTTCATGGCCTCCACCACCTGGTCCACGGTTTCGAATGATTGCTTCAACGCTGCCATGGTTCTTCCCTTACACAGATCGTCACTTCTTCTTGAACAGGGCCTCCAGCGCCTCCATGGCGTCCCCCCGTTTTCGATGGTACCCCTGCTTGACCCGCCCCTTGCTTCCGCGCGGCAGAAAGTAGTCGCAGAAGTTGGCCCGCTCCTTGTCCCGAATCCGCTCGGCGTTCACCTCCTTGCACTCGTTGTAGGCGTGGGGGTCGTAGTGCTTGCACTGCTTGCAGCACCGAAGATCGTGGCCGCATTTCTCGCAGGTGGCGTTTCGGCTCACAGGACCGATCTGCTTGATCCTGAAGCCGCAGAAAACGCAGTTCATGGCTCGATGTTCCTCCTTGTTTCGCCCGGCGCGTCCATGCCTGGAGTCCTCGCACCGGGGACGGGGTTTCTGTGGGGGACGACGTTGCCTCAAGGCCGATCCCCTCCAGGCCGCCTCGGATGCCCGCGGAGACCGCCCGTTCCTCCGGGCCGCCGCCGCGTCTTGCGAGCAGGTCGGGATGGCGCGTTCCGTCTGGACGAGGACGTCGTTTGCCGGGCGCACACCGGGCCGATGGAGGACCACCAGGGGCGCAAGGGACGGAGGATCTCAACGCAAGCCGCCAAACAACGGGATCGTCGTGCGGTCCGGCGGCAGAAAGGCGTTGAAAAAGAGGGTGCCCGAAGCGTATAAAGACATTTCCCTGGTCGTCGGCGCGGTTCACCAGGCAGGCCGAGCACACGTGCTGATCCGCCGCGTCCGTGAGCCTCTCCACTGGGCTCATGGCGGCGTTGTGCAGCGCGGGTGAAGTATGGTTACGTTAACAGGCCGTTCGAACCGGGTCAACTGAAAATGCGCCGTGGACGGCCGCCTTCTGCGTTTGTGCCGGTCCTCCCCGGCCCGCCGTCTCACGCCCACAGGAGTCATGCCTTGTTTCGGAATCCGAGCCCGACTTCGGTCGTCTTTGCCGCAGGCAAGGGAACCCGGATGAAGGGGCACAGCGGAAACAAGACGCTGCTTCCCCTGGTTCCCCGGGACTCCCTCTACGAGGGGGATCGCCCCATGCTCCTTCACATCCTCGATCGGCTTCCGCCGGGCCCCAAGGCCGTGGTGGTCCACCACCGCAAGGAGGAGGTGCTGCGGGCGACGCAGGACCTGGGCGTCACCGCCTGCGAGCAGCCCGTCATGAACGGGACCGGGGGGGCCATCCTCGCCGCGCGTCCCTTTCTGAAGCGTGTCCCTGCCGACCGGGTGATCATCACCATGGGCGACGTTCCCCTGGTGCGCCGGAGGACCTATGCGTCCCTTCTGGATCGTCTCGAAGAGCGGTCCTTCGTGGTGCTGGGGTTCATTCCCGAGGATCCGAAACGCTACGGCCTCTTGGAAGCCTCCGGGGACTCGGTCCGAAGCATCGTCGAATGGGCGCACTGGCACCGGCTTCCGCCGGGGGGCCGGAAGAACCTCCGGGTCTGCAACGCCGGGATCTACGCTGCGCGCAGGGACGTGCTCCTCCACTACCTGGATCGCCTCGAGGAGCAGCCGCACGTCGTGCAGAAGGAACGCGAAGGCGGGGTGCAGGAGATCCAGGAGTACTTCATCACGGACCTGGTGGCGCTCATGGCCGGCGACGGCCTCCGGACCGGGTACGTCCTCGCCGACGAGTCCGAGGTCATGGGGGTGGACGATCCCTCCTCCCTCGAAGCGGCCCAGGCCTTGTTCAGGACAGGCCGCTCCTCGGCATCCGCTCCACGATCATCGTGAGCTGCTCGGGCTGAATGCCGAGCCTCTCCATCCTGGAGCGCAGCGCCCCGGTGCCGATCCGCTCCAGCTCGTGTCCGGCCACGAAGCGGGACATGAGGAGGTCGGCGAGGTGGACGTGATCCGTGAGGGCCGGGTTCACCGTGGACCGTTCGGGCACGTGGTGGTGTCGGATCACATCGGCCAGGCTCTCCGGCAGGGACCAGCGCTCGGCCAGAAGGGCTCCGGCCTCGTCGTGGGACAGCCCGAAGGCCTCCTTTTCCACATCGACCAGGTTCACCCCCTCCACCTGAGTCCGGCGGTAGAAGAGCGGGATGACCGGGGCGATGAGCTGGTCGAGCACCACCTTGCCGATGTCGTGCAATAGACCGGCCGTGTACGCGATGTCCGGGGGGACCAGGCCGGTGAAATGGGCCAGGCCTTCGGCGGTCATGGCCGTGCCGAGGGCGTGCTTGTACAGGCCCCCTTTGCACACGGAGTACCCCACCTCCAGCTCCGGAAAGAAGTCGTCCAGAGCGGCCGTGAGAACGAACTGCATCAATCGTTTCTCCCCCACCATGACCAGGGCCCGGTCGATGGCGTCCGTCCTCATGCCGAACCGAGCGGAGTTGCACAGACGAATCACCTTGGCGCTGATGATCTGATCCCTGCGGGTCTCCTCGGCCAACGCCTCCATGTCGTAGGACTGCCGCCGGATCATGCGAATGATCTTGAGGGCGATTTGGGGGATGGGCCGAACCCGTCCCAGGGCCGTCTCCAACTCGTCCCCGGTC
The DNA here is from genome assembly GCA_964475045.1 of uncultured Desulfobacterales bacterium. Lineage (GTDB taxonomy): Bacteria > Desulfobacterota > DSM-4660 > Desulfatiglandales > HGW-15 > JAIPEI01. The sequence goes on from CAYYVD010000017.1 coordinate 13,327, forward strand.
GGGGGCACGAACTCGGCGGGTTCCTTCTCGAGCCAGTCCGACCCCAGCGGCGCAATCTCGGCGTCGAGGGTGTCCAGGTTCAGGCTGAGGCGGCAGGTGAAAAACCCGCCGGTCTCCTGGCCCGAGATGGGAATGCCTTCTCTTCGAAGGGTCTTCTCCACCACGTCCGCGGTCCGCCCTCCGATGTCCAGCGCGAGATCGCGCTCCGACAGCGGCCCCACGAGCGCTCCTCCGGCCACAAACGCCTCCATCCGCCGGGTGGACGCCCCCAGCTTCTCGAGGGCCTCCAGAAACAGGGGAAGTCCGGTGGCGGCGTAGCTCTCGGGGCGCCAGGTCCGGTCCATCCCAGCGGGCTCGGGGAGCAGGAAGTGTCCCAGACCTCCGAGACCGGCCGTGCGGTCCCGAAGAGCCACCCCGACGCAGGAGCCCAGGTAGGACTCCAGGACCAGCTTCTTCCTGGGGGACAGAAAGAAGCTTCCGGACGCCACTGAATGGGTGGGGGTTCGAAGCTCGTTCATGCCCCGATTGGCAGCAAGCATCGTGCCAGGCATGGCCATGGACGCCGAACCTTCTGTCATATCGTGCACAAAGCGGAACGACAGGACCTGCCAACGAAAGGCCGGGGCACGAGAAGCAGGAAAAACGACAATTCTTTGACGTGGACCGAGAGCTCCGGGCGTTGCGCCGGGAAGGTCAGAGGGGCCGAGGACAAGCGAGACGGACGGCGCCGGGCACGGCCTCCATCACCGCCGGAAGACGACCCGGCTGTTCCCCGTCCACGTCCAGCAGGACCCGCCCCCCGGACCAGGCCCGAATGCGTGCGCCCTTCAGGAAGCGAACCTGGGGCAGTCGGTGCAGACGTCCGTTGTACAGCTTGGGCAGGTGAAGAAAGACCTGCCAGCGGGCGAGGTCCCCGATCACCGTCACATTCAGCAGCCCGTCGTCCACACGGGCCTCCGGTGCCACCCACATGCCTCCCCCGTGGTACTGCCCGTTGGCCACGGCGATGTTCCATGCCACGGTGTCGATCACCGGCCCCTCGTCCACTTGGATTCGAATGGATTTCTTGCGATACAGCAGGGTGGCCACCACGGTCGCACAGATGAAGGACAAAAAACCGCCGAGGCGTTTGGAGCTCCGGTTCACCCGCTCGTCCACCTCGCCCCCGAGACCGAAGCTGACCACGTTGTGAAAGAAACGCCGGAGCGTCTTGCCCTCGTTCCCTCGAAAGGCGATCTTCCCGACGTCCAGCGTGCGGCCGGCCCCGTGGGCGATTCCCTCGAGGGCGCTCACGGGGTCCCTGGGGATGGAGAGGCTCCTCGAGAGATCGCACCCCGTACCGCAGGGGATGTAGCCCAGGATACAGCCCGGGTTCGTGAGGGGGGGCTCGAGGAGGCCGTTGACCACCTCGTTCAGGGTCCCGTCCCCGCCCACGCAGACCAACAGGCCGGCGCCGGAACGGACCGCCTCGACGGCGAATCGTACCGCGTCCCCCGGACCCTGGGTCATTCGGACCTCGAGCGCGTCGAACCGCCGTGAAGCCAGGCCCCGGATCCCGGCCCAGTGCCTGGACGCGGCCCCGTTCCCCGCGTTCGGGTTGACAATGAAGGTCGTCCGCCTCAAAGACTGTTCACCCTACACCGGAGACCGGTTATCCAGCCCGTTGATGAGAGCCGTCACGTTGTCCCCCGGGACCGCGCGATTCTATCCGCCTTCGAGCACCACAAAGCACCCGCCGGCCGGTCCGCAGCCGCCCGGACCCGGCGCCGATCTCCCGGTAGTCCCGCCCAGGGTGGTGATCGTCCTCACGGTCATGTACAGGGCGTCCAGCAAGTCACGCCCCTCCACGCCATGGAACCGATGGTCCCGAGCAGCAGGATCAGGGACCAGGACACCTTTTCGGGATCAAGTCACTCAGAGCGCCCGGCGGGAAGCGATGCAACCGCCTCCACGGTGAACTCGCTGATGTTCTCGGGGAGATCCTGGAACACCACCATGAAAGGGATTCGGGCCCCGGAGGAAACGGACACGTTCTGCTTCTCCTGACCCGCGCGCTGCTTCATGGCCTTCACGAGAAACGTGAGCGGCCTGCCCATCAGCTCTCCCTGGCTGAAGAGATTCCCGGCGTGGGCCTCGCGGGATCGAACGGTGCGGCCCTTTTCGTCCAGAATGGACGCCTTGACTCGAATGAAGCCGCGGGGCTTGGGGTAGTTGTTGACGATGCTCCCCTGGACCACGAATCGCTGTTTCCCATCCTCGGTCTGCACGAAACGCCCTTTCACGTCCGCAAAGGACAGCCGTTTCACGCCGGGATCCACGGCCGCGGGCTCCTCGCTTCGCTTCAGGAAGCTCAGCGAGTCCGGGATCATCCCTGGAGCCAGCACGGCCACCGCCGCGACGAGCACGCCGACCAGCAGGAGGCCTCCGACGACCAGGGGGATGAACAGGGACCTCCGGCCCCGCTCTGCTCGGACCGGGGGCTCGGTCGCCTCCGCTTCGGCTCCTTCCTGCTCCTTTTCCTCGGCGTCCTCGCGGGTCACCCGTTCCTCGATCTTCGAGGCCCGCTCCAAGGCGTCATCCAGGTCGGGGGGGGCCTCCTCCAGATCGGGCAGGTCCTCCGGAGAAACGGCTTCCGTTCCCTCGAACGGCTCGAGATCGGCCAGCGACTCTTCCATCTCGACATCGATCTCGAGGTCCTGATCGGCCGGGGCCCCGGACTCCGGGGGCGGGGGCGCGTCCAGGACCACCGTTTCCTCCGGGGCGTCCTCGAACGTGGGGGGCGATTCCGGTTCAGCCGGCCCCGCCTGAGGGGGACGGACCACGAACACATGGCGGCACTGGGAGCACCGAACCTTGGACCCTTCCTCTTTGAGCAGGGCTTCGTCGAGGTTGAAACTGGAATCGCACTTCTCACACTGAACGATCATGGACGCCCTCCTGTCTCCGATGTCCCTCAATCCAGCGCATAGATGTCCGGCAGGTGCCGATACCGCTCATTGAAGTCCAGACCGTACCCGACGAGGAATCCCCGGTCCACCACGAACCCGGTATAGTCGATGGAAACGTCCTCTTCCCGGCGCTCCCGCTTGTCGATGAGGGCACAGACACGGATAGAGGCCGGTCCTTTCTCCTCGATCCGTTGCAGGATGTGCTTCAGCGTGAGGCCCGTGTCCACGATGTCCTCCACGAGGACCACGGGTCGCCCGCCGATTTCCATCTCCACGTCCTTGGTCAGCTGCACGACTCCGCTCGAGGTCTTCTCGGAGCCGTAGCTGCCGGCCTTGATGAAATCGATTTGACAGGGGATGGTCAGTTCCCGGACCAGGTCTCCCAAGAAAAACACAGCCCCTTTGAGGACCGCGATGAACACGGGATCCATTTCGGAGAAGGCCACGGAGAGCGCTGACGCAATCTCCCGCACCCGCTCATGAATCTGCTCCCGTGTGATCACCGGGATCCAGTCCCGCTGCTCCCCGTTCATGTCCTCCGCCCTGCCTTCACGGCGGGTCCCCGCCGAACCCGTCCGCCCGCGCCTGGGCCCCTCCGGAGACCGGCCGGCCCTGCAAGCGCTCGCCCGCCGCCACCACGGCCTCGAGTGCATCCATCCCTTCCGAGAGCCGGCGATCCTGATCGTCCGTGAACACCGTGCCATCCCCGGTCATGTCATCCACCGCCTGCTCGACCGTGGACATCCGGGCCCTCAGGTCGGCGTCCAGCCCCGAAGGGACATCCTTCCCCAGAGAACGCGTCAGGGATTCCAGCCGATCGCACACCCCCTCGAACCGCTGGGAAAGCGCCTGTGCCCTTTCGGCTTTTTCCAGGGCCCTGTTCTTGCGCAGCTCAATGCTCATCCACTCGAGGCGGCCGCACACCTTCGCCGTGCAGCTGTCGAAAAAGGGAACGAGTCCCTCCGGCTCCTCCATCTTGACCCTCCCTTGGATCCTCCGACCCCCGGATTCATGCACGACCGTCCCTGCCCTGCTCCACCGTTTCCAAGGGCTCGCCCCCGGGCGGACCCAGAAAAGGAAGCGGCTGACCTTTTCGGTAGGCCAGCGCCTGGCAGGAAGCGATGAGGTTTCCTCCTTCGTCGGTCACTCGAATGAGGTAGGTCCCGATTTTTCGGCTTCGATGCACCTCCGTGGACTCGGCTCGCAGGGTGGCGTTCGAATCCGGCGGAGCGTGGTACGTCAGCGTCATGCTCAGGGCCACCGCCACCTTTCCATAGGCGTTGCACGACACCTGGAACGCCTCGTCGATCAGGGAGAAGATCGCCCCGCCGTGGACCATGCCCAGGAGGTTGGCCGCATCCGCCTGGGGAGCCATCTCGACCACGGCCCGCCCGAGCTCCACCTCCAGGAGGCGCAGCCCGAGCTTCCGGGCGTAGGGCTCCCGTTCGACCTGCTCGAAAAACCGCTTCCTCGTCTCCTGATCCATGCGCATCCACCGGCTCCCCGCCGCTCGATCCCGCCTTTTCTAGCAGACCTGTGCCTGCAGATCAACTCGAAAGCCCGTGCAGAGCGGATCTCGACAAACCGCTCTCACGATGGCGCGGGAGCCCCGGCAACAGGCCCCGTCCCACCGTTCGGGAGCGCGTCGTCTCCACGGCAGCCCTCCGAGCGGACCGGAGGGAAGTCAATGGTGAACGTGGTCCCGCCCGAGCCGAGACAGTCCGCCCGCTCCCGGCAGTGTGGACACTCATCGATCGCACCGGGACAGACATCGGCGTCCCCGGGGATGTGCGGGCACCGGGTGGACTTCATGTGGATCTTGAAATGATAACGCTCGCTGAAAATCTTCATGCGGAGCAGATCGGCGCCCTTCCCGCCGGCGTTGAAATCAAAGGGCCGCTTGGAAGAGTAGTCCATGGTGTCCTGCGTGGAGAAGAAACCCTCGAAGATACGGCGGCGGTTGTCCTCGGTGATGCCCACACCGCGGTCCGCCACCTCCAGCTCGCCCCCGTCACCCTTCCCCCGCACCGAGACATCGATCCTCCCGCCGTCCGGCGTGTTTTCCACGGCGTTCTTCAGCAGCCCGTCCACCACCTTTCGCAGGACCTCCTCGGGGAGGCACACGGCCGGAGACGCATTCAGGTGCCGATCCACTTCCACGTCCCGGTGGGCGAAATCCCCCGCCAGACCGTCCAGCCGGGCGGCCACGAAACGGTCCAGAAGGATCTCCCTGGCCCGGGTGTCGTTCGGGCGGAACAAGGCGTCGATTCGTCGCCGGAGTCTCCCGACGATTCCCCCCTCTCCGACCTCCTCCGCCACCAGGGCCTCCAGCTCGTCCGCACACTCATCCAGCATGGAGGAGAGCAGGATGTGCGCCCGGTAATCCGCCCCCTTCATGATGTCCTCGACCTGGTACTGGATCTCGAGGAGCCGCTGGAGATTCCGCTGAGCCCGCTCCATGGTGGGTTTCCAGCGTTGCTCCGGGACGTCCGTGAATCGCTTGGACAGGATGTTCAGCGAAGCGGAGAGAACGGAGATGGGTGTCTTCAGCTCGTGGGAAAGGTGGTTGATGACCCGGTCCTTGGCCCGATTCAGGCTGATCACCTCACGGTAGGCCCCCTTGAGCTCCTCCGAGAACCGGGCGTTTTCAATGGACAGCGCCACCGTGCTGGAGATCATGTTGAGCAGCTCCACATCCGTCCGGTCGAACTCGCCGTTCTTCTTGTTGATGGCGCAGAGAACGCCGATGATGCGGTCGCCGCTCCTCAGGGGAACGTCCAGCATGCTCCGGGTGGGGTAACCGATCTGCCGGTCCACCACGGAGTAGAAGTGAGGATCCTTGGAGGTGTCGTTGACGATCACGGGCTTGCCCGTCTGGATGACGTGCCCTGAGACGCCTTTGTCGGCCGGATAACGGACCTTCTTGGCGCGCTGCTGGCTGGAGGAGTCCTCGTGGGCCACCCCCAGGAAGAACAGCTCTTTCTTCTCCTCGTCCAGGAGGATGACCAGGGCGCCCTGGACATCGAGGAGCCGCTTGACCTCTGCACTGATGTAGTCGAGGAGCTCTTCCAGATCCGGATAGGCCGGCAGGGCCGTGCTGATGCGCAGCAGGGCCTCGTTGTTGCGGGACATGCGCTTCTCGCGGGTGACGTCCCGCAGAAAGACGAGCTCCCCTTCGGAGCGCCCGTCGTCTCCCGTGAAGATGGCGCCCCGCATGACGATGTCGATGACCCGCCCGTCCTTGGTGAGCCGTTTGGTTTCGTGGCGGGGAATGATCCTCTCCTGCAGGAGCCGCTCGATGTTCTCCTCGGTCTCCTTTTGCAGATCCGGAGGGACATAGGGGATCCGCTTCCCCTGAAGCGCTCCCAGCGTCCATCCGAACACCTCGGTGAAGGCCGGGTTGAGGTAGCTCACCTTTCCGCCCAGGGTGAAGACCACCATGGGGTAGGGGATGAAATCGAGGAGGTTCCTGTACCGCTGGGCCGCCTTGCGGCTCTCGTCGTACTGGCACTGGAGTTTGTACTCGGAGTCCTGCAGGGCCTGGCGGGATCGGACCTTCTCGGTGACGTCCCGGGCGACGCCACGGAACCCGACCTTTTCCCCTTCCTTGTTCCGGATCAGGCTCGCCGAGAGCTCGATGATCCGGGTGCGGCCTTGCTTGTCCACAATCTCCCAGACGAGATCGGAGACCGGCTTCTCGGTGCGGTAGATGTTGTTGAACACCTCCACGGCCTGATCGGCGTGCGCCTCATCCATGAAACGGCTGAAGTTCTGCCATTGGATATCCTCCCGGGGGTAGCCGAAGGTCCTGCACAACGCCGAGTTGAAATAGATGAAGTTCCCGTGGATGTCCACCTCGTACACGCCGTCGTTGATGCTCTCGATGAACGTCCGGTATCGCTCGTCCGAAAGCCGTTCCGCCGGCGGGGCCGGGCTTCGAAACCCGCCCTTGCCCGATGAGGCCGAGGGGGGTCCTCCCTCTGCGCGGTGTGCTGCGGTCCTGCCCGCTTCTTTGCCCTGGTCGTTGGTCATGCCATCCTCGCCCGGTCCGTCATCCATGTTTTGGAAGATCTTGTCCGGTTTCCGATCAGAGGAAGGATTCTAAACCATATGTGCAGGAATTGCCATGACAATCCTATTGTGGTCGGGTTGCGGCCATGCTATGGTTGAGGGTCATTTCCCCTGATGTCCCTCCCCGCACAGAAGGGGTACCGGGAGCGACGGGGCCGAAGAGGATGTCCCATGGTCAAGCCGTCCAAGATCCCCAAAGCGACCATCAAGCGGCTCTCGCTGTACTACCGCCAGCTCGAGCTCCTCGAGTTCGACGGGTACCGCATGGTCTCTTCGGAAAAAATGGCCTGGTTGTGCCAGGTGAATCCGGCACAGGTCCGCAAGGACCTGGGGTACTTCGGCGAGTTCGGGGTCCGCGGCGTGGGGTACGACGTCCGCGAGCTCATGAAACAGATCAAGAAGATCCTCGCCGTGAACCGAACGTGGAACATGGGCCTGGTGGGCACCGGGCACCTCGGAACCGCCCTGGTCCACCACCACAACTTTCCCGCCCGGGGGTTCACCTTTGTGGCGGCGTTCGACTCCGATCCCCGGAAGGTGGGGCAGCGCCTGAGCACGGACCTGCACATTCGCAGCAGCCGGGACCTCGAGACGGTCGCCCGGGAGAAGGACATCCGGATCGGCGTGATCGCCACCCCCGGCCACGAAGCCCAGGCCGTGGCCGACCGGCTGGCGCGGGCGGACGTCCATGCCATTCTGAACTTTTCAAGATCCCAGGTCCACGTGCCCGAAGGCTGCATGGTGGAGCACATCGACTTCACCATCCGGCTCGACATCCTGACCTATCGTTTGAAAGAGGAGCTGGGCCTGTGACACGCGCGGGATCCTTGGAGCGATGAATTGGAGTGCAGACGAATGATCAAGCAGATGATCCTCGCCGTCGCTGTCGCGATGGTGACGGCGGCCGCCGCACCCTGCCGGGCGGAGGCGGTATCCGCCCCCCGAATGATGATCGAGGAGACGTCCCACGACTTCGGGATCGTGGACGAGGGCAGCGTCCTGACCCACGCCTTCACGGTCCGGAACACCGGGGACCGGCCCCTCGAGATCAAGAAGGTGACCCCGACCTGAGGCTGCACGGTCCCGGCCTTTGACCGGGTCATCCCTCCCGGAGGAGAGGGAAAGGTCACCTTGAAGCTCAGCACTGGAGGTCACCCGGGGACGCTCCGAAAGACCGCCCGCATCTACACGAACGATCCCTTGAAGCGGATTCAGGTCATCACCATTCGGGCCAACGTCCAGGTCCCGGTGACCGTATCGTCTCCTTATCTCTACTTCGCGGGCCTCTCCGACTCGGTGATCACGAAGACGGTTCGAATCGAAGGCCGGGATCAGGATCCCATCCGCCTCGAGGCCCTGTCCTTCGACCTCGAGGACAAGCTGATCTATCGCATCGACGAGGTGAGACCGGGACACGAGTACCACGTTCACGTCTCCACGATTCCGGGCCGGGCGGGGACCTATCTGGGCGCCCTCGAGCTGAGAACGAATCATCCCAAGAAACCCACCCTGACCATCCGCATACGAGGGCGCATCAAGAAGGCCCCGAGAAGCGACGGCACCGGCTGAGGACGAGGAGGTCCATGCAAGACAAGGCCATCACGGAGATCTTCACGGACGGCGCCTGCAGCGGCAACCCCGGTCCCGGGGGCTACGGTGCGGTCATCAAACAGAACGGCCGGGTGCGCGAGATCTCGGGGTGCGACCCCAGGACCACGAACAACCGCATGGAAATGAAGGCGGTCATCGAATCCCTCCGCCTGCTGGGGGCGCCTTGCCGGGTCCGCATCACCACGGACTCCAATTACGTGGTCAAGGGAATGACCGAGTGGCTTCCCGGATGGATTCGAAGAAACTGGGTCAACGCACAGAAGAAGCCCGTGCTCAACCGGGATCTCTGGGAGGAGCTCCTGGAGCTCACACGTCCCCATGAGGTCGAGTGGCGCTGGGTTCGGGGACATGCCGGTCACGCGGAGAATGAACGATGCGACCGGCTGGCCCGGGAGGCCATTCCGGCCTGCTTGTGACCCTGTGTCCTCGCCGCCCCTGACCCTTGCCGGCTCGTGACCGGGAGGTTGTCGCGATACACACCGCGTGCTCGAATCGATGTCTCGGACGCCCCTTGTCCCAATGTAAATGCTTGACGCCAACTTATATCCATGTTATCCATAATTTGAAAATTTTGACTCACTTGTCGGTTGTCCCCTTGCCTCTTACCACGATCCACGGATCGTTCCGGCTCAGGAGCATCCAATGAAATGTCCCAAATGCGGGTACGTCAGCTTTGACCACCATCAGGCCTGCCCCAAGTGCAAGAAAGACATCAGCGAGGAGAGGAACAAGCTGAACCTCCCTGATTTCGAGCCGTCCGTCCCGTTCCTGCTCGGCGCCCTCACGGGCGAGGCCGACGAAGGCCACATGGACATCAACCTCGCCGGCCCGGAGGCCCCTGTGATGAGGGCACCCGAAGAAGCGGCGGTTTTCGAAGAGCAGGAAGGAGAGGCCTCTTTGGAGGAGGAGCTCGACATCAGCCTGGACGAGGAGTGGTCCCCCGCCATGGAGGAAGAGACCGTGGTCGCCGAGGACCTCCCGGGCGTGGAACCGGAAGAGGAGGCCATCGAACTCGAAGAATCCGACGACGAGCTGAGCCTGGATCTGGAGGACATGGAGGGGCCCGCCGCCGAGGAGCTGGACCTGTCCATGGAGGAGGACGCGGTGTCCCTGGATCTGGACGAACTGGGCCTCGACGAGGAAGAGATCACGGAGGACGTCACCGAGGAGGCCTCGCCCACCGAGGAAGAGCAGGAGCCCGAGTTCGAGCTGGACTCCATCGCCCTGGACGCTGAGGACGCCGCCCCGGTTCAGGAGCCTGAACAAGAGGAAATGGTCCTGAACCTGGACGACCTCAAGATCAACGAGACCGGCGAACTGGAGATCGGGACGCCCCAGATGGAACCTGCGGAACCACTCGGAGAGGAGACCATCGACCTCGAAGGCATCGCCTTCGAGGAGCCCGAGGAGCGGAAGGAAGCCCCCGGAGCAGAAGCCACGACCTCCGATTCCCTGGAGGACTTCACCATGGACCTCGACGACCTGTCCCTGGAGGAACCCGCGCCGCAGCAAGCGCAGGGGCAAGCGCAGGAGGAAGAGGAGGACCTGGGGCTGGACCTGGACGATCTCGAGCTGGAGCTGGACCTCGAGGAGGAGCCCAACAAGTCCTCATGAGCACTTTCGCCTTGACCTCATGAAGGCGAACGGCTATAGTCCACCCTTGCCGTGCCGAGATAGCTCAGTCGGTAGAGCAGGGGACTGAAAATCCCCGTGTCCCCAGTTCAATTCTGGGTCTCGGCACCAGAAACAGCCAAGGAAATAAGGGCCTTGTAGGAATTCAAAGAGAAACCTCAAGGCCCTTATTTTTTGGCCAAGCCGGTTTGGGCCCACATAGGGTCCACTTCCAAAAATGTTGGCCTCGAAAAAAATTAGAAAATTTTCCCTTCCGGGGTACTGCAAAAACTGCAACAAGCCCTTTTTTGAGGGAAGAGCACCATTCGGCCCCCTGCAAGAACTGCAAAAAAGAAAGCCGGGGCTGTCGGGACAGCCCCGGCTTTCCGCGATGGCCGCGTAGCCCGTGAGCGCTGTGCTTTACTTCTTCCTCCATCCTCGGTAGACTGTCTTCGACGGTTGCCGTATTCACCGTGCCCACGATGATCTTCAGCCGTCGAGCCCCTGCCCGTCCGCACATCAGTCGGCCTCGGTGACAGAGGCTTTATCGTCGGCCGGGCCGGGATGCTTGTGATTCAACCGACAGCCCCCCGCAATCTGCCGCCCTGGTCGGTGTTGTAAGCGGTGCACTCCTCCTGCCGAAGCAGGCCCACCATGAAAGTCTTCGCCTTCTTCCTCTGGTCGTCCGACAGGGACTTGAACAGGTCCAGCCCTACCGGATCCAGGTCGTCCATCCAGTCGAGCCGCCGGCGGAGCATGGCGAAAAGGTCCATCTGCCGATCCTCCATCTTGGCGTACCAGTAAAGGGCATCCTTGCCGACGTCTCTCATTGCGATCGCTCCGCTCTCTCCCATGCCGCTTTTCTCCTTTCCGGCCGATCACTCGGCCTCGTTCAAGAGTTGATCAATCCGCTCGGAAAGCTCCTCTTCCATGGCGCCCGGCCGGTCGTCCTGGTCGAGCAGGCTTTCGAGCTCCCTGATGATGCTCTCGTCGGTCCTGTGCTGCATGGGACCTCCCGAAAAAGAAAAGCGCGAGACCTCTCCCCGGCATACACTACCGGCCCCATGCCTCACGACATGGGGAGTCTCGCGCTGGTCTGTGAACCTGGCTTTCATCGTCTATGCTTTGGAGAGGATTGACTTCAAGTATTACTAGGTATAGTTTATAGTATACTCAGCTATCCCGTGTCAAGGATTTTCTTGACAGCATGCCAGGGCAATAATAGACAAGGAGGATGCTCACCATGATCAACATCAAGGTTGACCCTAAGATGAAGGCCTCCATCCAGAGGCTTGCGGACAAACAGTTCATCTCGATGTCCGCCGTGATCAAGCAGGCGATAGAGAAGCATCTCAAGGAAAACGGAATAGACTGGCGAGAAGAGGAACCCGAGAAGCCTAAGGAGTAAGGGCCCCGGTCTACGTGTATTCGCTCGCCTCCGCGGTCAGCCGCGTCTCCATCTGATCTAGCAGGGCCTAGGCAACGGAAAGGGGCTTCAGGTGCCCGCGTTGTAGGTCCCTCAGGATGTCGTGGTGGTCTTGGGCGCCTAATAGGCCGAGCAGTTTTAAGTGCTTGGTTGAACATGCCGATACTCAGAATGCAGTAGAATGTGCCAGCATAACCGGCCGAATTTTCAGATCGGTCGGTTGGCAAACCGAGGAGCGGAGCCGAATGGCTTAAGGCTGGGCCGCAAACGAATTTTTTTGACAACCGTGGTTTCTATTTCTATATTTCGAGTGTAAAATTATCATCGTGAGGCTTGGCTACCATAGCAGATCAAAGCCATAGGAAGCCCTGTGAGGGTTCGAATAACCCTCAGGGCATTAATATGATAAATAGTGAATCAGCATAAAAATGTCGCAGCTTTGCGCAACCTTATAATTTACAGGGGAGTATTGAGAGCGATGCCTTTCACATTGCGCCCACATAGCTCAGATTTTTCCTATGAATTTTTCTTTAAAGAGACATTTGTGGATCTCTTTGAAAGTAAAACGAGAATTGGTATAATAAATAATATATTGAAGGTATTTGATGTTTCCATTGATAATATGAAGTATGATATGGGCCCCCCCTCAGAAAACAGCATTTCCTTTTCCAAATTTCTTGGAGATGTATTTCTAGTATTTAAAATCGGCGCTGAAAAGTGCGAACTTGATATGAACAGGATAACTACAACAGATTTTTGTGTAGAAACTGTAGATAATTTCCGATCAATTTTTTCAGACATTCAATTATCTAGACAAAAAGTTACGATACAAACGCATTTTTCTGTAGACGAAGGCGCTGAGCAATTCATTGATTCTATATCTCCCCCTGCTCCGGTTTCCTTTGAAGGCAAAATAGCAGTTAGAGGAGTTATTTACAGCCTGAATTTAGCTGAAAAGCACGCGGATCTACTTATTACAGTAGCAGATTCAATGCTGCTACAAGATGGCGTATTCTTGCAATTAGCTGCAGACTTTCAGGACAATTCTTCTGGTGCTCTTGAACTGAAAGACGAGATGGTTGCTGTTTATAATTATATCCTGAATGGCTTTAATGCCGTTTTGCCGGGGGCCTAGAAAATGGATCGGGACAAAGAGCATTTTGTACCACTTTTCAGCCAAAGGACGCTACCGCAGGAAAGGCCAATCCCAAAGAGATCTCCATTCATTGGCTTTCCGCAGCAAACCCAACTTGAAGTTGATCCTGCCATTACTGACCTTGCAAGGCGTATTACTGCTATTGAGGCTTCACTTAAACAATTAGATTCTTTTCTTTCGATAAACACAGTTTATGTCAACACTCTTAGAGATGATTTCATCGAAATCAAGCAGCCAATCGCTGTAAATATAGAACAAAGGCAAAATGATGAATTTATTGCCTGCTTATATGATATTGACTTATATGGATATGGAGAGTCTCCACCTGATGCACTAGATGATCTGGTTGTTGTCATCGTTAATCAATATTGTTACTTAAAAGAGATGGAAGGTAATATTGAGTTTGGTGAATTACCATTAAAGCAGTGGAAATATTTTAAATCAATCATTGAGGAGAAAGATGTTCACTGAATCCGACGTTCATAAGGTAATGAAAAAGTTTAAGGATGAAACTGAACCCGGGAATATCTTCTTCACTAAAAGCAGGGGAAATGAAAGAAGATATTCATACCATTTCCAAGAAAAATTGGTTTTTACATTTGGGCTTACCAGGAGCTCTAAAGCAACATCAAAGAAGTTTTCCTATATACCAAGGGCCATGAAAATCACGAATAAAGAATATAGAGAACTGTATAAATGCCCATGGAAAAAGAGAGACTACAATCAGTTTATAACCGACAATGAAATAATATAGCTTAATTGTCCGCGTTTTTAATTACCGCCTCGCCCTTAGGGGCGTCCTGATGCTCTGCCGAGTGATCACGTTGATTCCCTCCACGTTTATGAGGTCGCTCCGTAACCCGTTCGTTGTAGGCCTTGACGTCCGCCAGGATCGCAGCCATGTCTGCCTGGTCGCGCTCCCGTTGCGGCCTCCGGTAAAAGGCCCGAGCCCGAAGCCTTGCGTAGATGTCGCTCCGCATGGTGCGATACTTCCGGATCAACTGCGTCTGTGCCACCTCCGGTCCTGCATCGCGGCCACATGCGCCGGGTTGAGGTTGAGGAAGCGGAGGGTGGAGTCGGCCGTGGTCGGCTATATTGACGGGCCAAGTCGCCCCCACGGCCTCCTCCTGCCCTAGGACGGCCCAATGCCCTGCTGGTGATTTGAGCACCGCAACTGATTGACCGGCATGGGAATTTCGAGTAGGATGCACGCACGCCTCATCCTGTGTCACTGAACGTTTTCTGGTGCGAACCCGACCTGACCGCCCTTCCTGGCTGTCCTGAGTATCGTTTCCTGTTGATTACCTGATTGTTCTGTCGAAGAACGAAGCGATTATTCTGACCTAAG
>CAYYVD010000018.1:0-27381 GCA_964475045.1 uncultured Desulfobacterales bacterium
GGAAGAAGTACGGGGGCATGGCCGAGAGCTTCAAGCTCTGAGCCGGGAACCATCCGAACGTTCGGACTGCACGGGAGCGCGCAGGAGCCGGCGGCCGGGAAAACCAATAAACACGCAGGGGGAGAAAATGCACAAACTACTGACCGACTCTCCAGGGAAAGAAATGCTGCTGCTGGGCAACGAGGCCGTTGCCCGCGGAGCCCTGGAAGCGGGCCTCTCGTTTGCCACGTGCTATCCGGGAACGCCCTCTTCCGAGATTCCCCTACAGTTCTTCCAAATCAGCCAGGAGACCGACCTCTACTTCGAGTACTCCACCAACGAGAAGGTCGCTCTCGAGGTGGGTGCGGGTGCGTCGGCCTGCGGGCTGCGCACCATGGTCACCATGAAACACGTGGGCATGAACGTGGCGGCGGATCCCCTCATGACCCTGGCCTACGTGGGCGTCAAGGGCGGCATGGTCATCGTCAATGCGGACGACCCGTTCATGTTTTCCAGCCAGAACGAGCAGGACAACCGCTTCTACGCCCGACTCTCGGGGCTGCCCATGCTCGAGCCCACGAACACCCAGGAGATGAAGGACATGACCATCGCGGCCTTCGATCTCTCCGAGGAGCTCGAGCTGCCGGTCATCCTTCGCACCACCACCCGGTTGAACCACGTCCGCGGAGCCGTGAACCTCGGGGAGCTCAAACCCCGCCAAACCAAGGGGGAGTTCCAGAAGAACCCGTTTCACTTCGTGACGGTGCCGGCGGTCTCCCGCAACCTGCACAAGCTTCTGCTGGAGAAGTACGACAAGGCGGCGGCCAAGGCGGAGAGCTGGCCTGACAATCGCATGACCGGAAACGGCCGGTGGGGCATCGTGGCCAACGGGGTGAGCGTCGACTACGTCAAGGACGCCATCCACGACCTGGGCATCGACGACCAGGTGCGGTTCTTTCAGGTGGGCATGTCCTGGCCGCTGCCCAGGGCCATGATCGCCGGGTTCCTGAAAGAGGTGGACAAGGTGCTGGTGGTGGAGGAGCTCGAGCCGGTCATGGAGACGGACTTCAAGGCCGTGGCCCAGGAGAACGGCTTGGCCCTGCCCATTCAGGGCAAGGGTGTGGGCGGGCTCTCGCGTCTTTACGAGTACGATCCGGGCATGGTGAGAAAGGCGGTTGCGGAGTATTTCGACATCGACTACCAGGGCCGGGAATCGGTGGACCTCTCTGACCTTCCCGCGCTTCCCGCCCGGCCGCCCAACCTGTGCGCAGGCTGCCCCCACCGTGCGACCTACTACGCGGTGAAGAAGGCCTACGGGCCTGACGCCATTCATCCCACGGACATCGGCTGCTACACCCTGGGACTGCTTCCGCCCATCTCCATGGCGGATTACCTGATCTGCATGGGATCTTCGGTGAGCTCATCGTGTGGATTTTCGCAGGCGAGCGACCAGAAGGTCGTCTCCTTCATCGGGGACTCCACCTTCTTCCACTCCGGGATCACCGGGCTGGTGGACGCCGTCCACAACGACCACAAGTTCACCCTGGTGATCCTCGACAACGGCACCACGGCTATGACGGGGCACCAGCCGCATCCGGGCGTGAACGCCGAGGCCATGGGCGTCGAGCGGACCCG
Source organism: uncultured Desulfobacterales bacterium (assembly GCA_964475045.1). Classification (GTDB taxonomy): domain Bacteria; phylum Desulfobacterota; class DSM-4660; order Desulfatiglandales; family HGW-15; genus JAIPEI01. Next base: position 1,615 of record CAYYVD010000018.1, read on the forward strand.
TGTGTCCATCGAGGAGGTGGTCCGGGGCTGCGGCGTCAAGGACGTCCACGTGGTGAAGCCGTTCAAGGTCAACAAGACCATCGAGGCCATTGCCGCCTCCAAGGACTACGACGGGGTCTCCGTGGTCATCTCCGAGGAGCTGTGCCCGCTCTTCGCGAGGGCGACCGGGCAGATGCGCAAGACCAAGCCGTTCCGGGTGAACTACGACAAGTGCAAGAACCACCGGGACTGCATCAACTACCTGGCCTGCCCGGCCATGTACCTGCAGGAAGAGAAGGTCGTGATCGACAAGAATCTGTGTATCGGATGTGCGGTGTGCGCTCAGGTCTGCCCGGAGAACGCCATCCTTCCCGTCAAGGACTGAGGCGGGGAGCACATGGGATCGACCGTCATCCGTTGACACGTATTCCGCAGCGAGGAGAGAGAGATGGACACGAAGAGATGCGTATTCGTCGGTGTCGGGGGCCAGGGGAACCTGCTGGCGTCTCGTCTTCTGGGGGAAGCCGCGCTGGCCGCCGGCATACCGGCCGTCGTGAGCGAGATTCACGGTATGGCCCAGCGGGGCGGGGTCGTGGAGTCGGCCGTCCTCATGGGCCAGGTCACGAGCCCCATCGTATCGGGGGGCGAAGCCGATGTGCTGGTGGGTTTCGAGCCGCTGGAGACCCTTCGGGCCATGGGAAAGTGCAGCCGGGAGACGCTGGTCATTACGAACCTGCAGCCCCTGCCGCCGTTCACCGTGTCGATCGGCCAGGGAACCTACCCGGCCGTCGATGAGGTCATGGGCCTGATCTCCAAGAAGGTGGAACGTGTCGTTTCGCTTCGGGGCAACGATTTGGCCCAGGAGGCGGGCAATCCCCTGAGCCTCAACATGGTCATGCTGGGCGCCCTGATCGGATCGGGGAGCGTCGCCATCACGGCGGAGGGAATGAAGGAGACCATTTCCACGTCCACCAAGAAGGCCTTTCTGGAGTCCAACCTCAAGGCGTTCGACCTGGGAATGAAGAGCGCGGCCTAGAACCCGGCGCGGCTCGGGCCGGCCGGACCTCCCGGCATGCGGGAAGGACAGGGCTCGAGCAGCCGCGAGAGGGCCTGCGCAAAGGATGCATCACGCAGGGGCGGGGTCGGAGGGAGGAATCCGACCCCGCCCCTGCGCGTTCGGCTCATCGCTGCACCAGTCGCATTCGGCTTTTTCGAAGCGCGCGATCCAGGATGCGGAGGATGTCCGGTTCCAGATCCTCCCAGGCGGACTGCGGGAGCTTCTGAACCCGCACCTCCTTGGGCTTGATTCGAACTCCGGCCAGGCCCGGGAGCTCCAGGAGCTCGCGCACGGCGTGCGCCCCCACGGTCCCCAGCTCGGCCGTGAGCCGTTCGGGGTCGCGCTTCAGCGGGGGGGTGAACACCTCGACGCGGGGTCTGGTAATGCTCTCCGAGGTGAGGTAGGATCGAATCTCCGCGTTGGGATGTACATAGACCCGGATGTCGCCTGTTTCCATGGAGGAATCTCCAAGCGTCCTGTGGAACCGTCAGTATGGAACGAGCCCGTGGGTGTGTCAAGCCGGGGGACGCCGGAGGCGCCCCTTTCGCTGCGGTCTCGCAGCCCCCGGCATGGAGGAGCATGACCATGACTGAGCAGACAACCGGCGACCGGCCGGACCCGGCCAGGCTGGAGGCGCTCAGAAAGCTGCCCAAGGAGGTCCTGGACCGCCTCACCAAGGACGAGGTCAAGGCGTTTCTCTACGGAGACGACTGGCCGGATTCTCTGAAGGAAAAGCTCAAGGAGTACCTGGCCGATGTGAAGGAGCAGCCGTAGACACCCGAACTCCCTCGACGTGGAGCGAGAGGGGCGGGCTCAGGCTGCCGGGAATGCTCTCGGGCCCGCCCCGGGTCGTGACGAAGGTGGCCGGCATGCCCGGGACCAGGCGGCCCAGGCGGTCCCCCAGCCCCAGAAGCTCAGCGCCGTTTCGGGTCGCTGCGCGCACGGCCGCTTCCACGGGCCAGCCGGCGCGCATCAGAAGCCCCATCTCCTCGGCCACGGCGCCCCCGTGGTGAACCCCCGGGCTGCCCGCATCGGTCCCCAGGGCCACGCGGACCCCCTCCTGCAGGGCCTCACGCAGCTGCTGGACCTGGTGCTCCAGGTTGCGCAAGGCCCCACCGGCCTCCGGCGATTTCACGGGGAGGTGGCGGGCGAGGGCGGCCATGGCGCAGGCCGTGGGAACCCAGGTCACCCCCGTCCGGGCCATTCGGGCCAGATTCTCCAGCCCCATGAAAAAGCCGTGCTCGATCGAGTCGCAGCCGGAGAGCACGGCATCGCGGACCGGGATCTTTCCGTTGGCGTGCACCATGACGCGCAGGCCCCGGTCCCGGGTCGTGCGCACGGCGTCTTCCAGTTCCTTGCGGTCGAACTGGGGCGGGGTTTGTCTCCCGAAAAAGCGCAGGCTGTTCAGCCCGGAGTGAACGATCTTGACATGATCCATGGGGGAGCGGTCCTGAAGGATGGATTCGCTCAGGCTCGTCCCGTCCTCGGGTGCCCGGCCGATCAGCCGGCCGTAGCGTTTCCGGGCGTGCCAGGCCCGGCCCGTTCTGAGGATGGGCAGGCGGCCGCCGGGGGCCGGGGGAGCCGCTTTCGCGTAGCGACGGACGTGCCCGGCCCGGTCGCCCCCGTCCCTCACCGCAACCACGCCGTGCCGGAGATGGTCCTTCAGCTTGGATGCGATCAGCTCGCGGACGGCCTTCCAAGCGGTGTCCCGTTGAGCAGGGGGTTCCGACCCCGGCTTCGCGCCGGACAGGCTCAGGTGTATGTGGGCGTCCACGAGCCCGGGCAAAATCGTGCAGCCGCTGCAGTCCAGGACCTCGGCTTCGGGTGCGGCCGTTTCCCCGGCGGGCGTGACGGCGTCGAGGCGACCCTCCTGAATGAGGAGAAGAACGTCGCGTCGGACGGGGCCTCCGGTCCCGTCGATGAACCAGCCGGCTCTGACCAGCAGCGGTTGGATGTGAGCGTGCATGGAAGACTCCGAATCCCGGCGTTTGCGGCCGGCAGCATAGGCCATTCCCGCGAGCCGGGCAACGGAAAACCGCTTTTCATCCTCGGGGGTGACCCGTAGCGAGAGTTCGGTCATGGGGAGGTACCACGAAGATCACGAAGTGCACGAAGGCGTGGAAAAGAATACGCAATCGTATTTGTGGAACCAACCACCAAGCGAGTTGAAACCGCCCCAAGGCTCTGCTACAGTGCAGACGGTTTTCACTGTTTTCTCCGCGAGGTGCCCTGTCCTTGGACCGGAAGGACTCCAGCCGCGAATGCCCCTTTCAGGACCGCCCCTGCCCGGTTCGCGAAACGCTGGAGCAGCTTCGCGAGGAGGTCCGTCACCTCAGGGACCTCTCTCACCGGGATCCCCTGACCGGTCTCTACAATTTCCGCTATCTGATGCAGGTTCTGGAGGACGAGATGGAGCGGACTCGAAGGACGGGGGTCCCGTTTTCTCTGATCATCGCCGATCTGGACCGGTTCAAGCAGGTCAACGACACCTACGGGCACGAGGCGGGAAACCGGACCCTGGCCCACGCGGCGCGGGTGTGGAGGCGGCTCCTGAGGCGGATCGACCTCCTCTGTCGTTACGGGGGCGAGGAGTTCGTGATCGTCCTGCCCGGAACCCGGCTGGGGCAGGCGACCATCGCCGCCGAGCGCCTGCGGGCAGGGCTCGAGGAGCATTCCGCCGAGATCGACGGGGATCGAATCCGATTGAGTGCGAGCTTTGGCGTCGATTGCTTTTTCGGGACGGAGACCCTCACGTCCAGAGGGTTTCTGGATCGCGCGGACCAATGGTTGTTGAAGGCCAAGGCGGAGGGCCGGAACCGGGTCCGTTGGGACCAACGGAGGCTGGCCGCCGCACCCACGGAGGTCTCGCCCGAGGAGCGGGAAGCGCTTTTTCCAGCCTCCCTGTCGGAGGACTGACCGCGGCCCGTTTTTTCTCTTCGCCGTCCGGTTCGAGCGTGATACACTGGAACCCTCGGACAGGTTCTGCGCCTTTCTCACAGCACCTCTGTGGTCGGTGAGCGCATCCTCTTACTCGCTTTCAGGGGCGGGCGTCCTCAACGAGGCGCCGAGGAAAGCAGGGCCTGTCCGTTTTCCGTGAGGGTGCTCAAGGCGTCCCTTCGGGCCTGGCGATAGGCCGCCGGGCCTTCGGCCAGCCTTGTCGGTCCGACCGGTGGAGGGTTCGTCCTCAGCTCCACCACCTCGATGCCTCGAGCCCGCAGCAGGGCGCACTGGTGCTCATAAGACACCCGCCGGGCGATGTTCACGCTCAAGGAGTGGATGTGCCATGGGGTGAACCGCTTCCTGAGAAAGGCGTCCGGCCGGTCCGAGAGGTTGTCCGACGCCAGGTAGTGCACCAGGATGCGGGAAGGGCGAATGAGATCGGCCAGGGCCCGGACCGGCGCCTTGTCCACCATGCCGCCGTCAACACACCAAGCGCCTTTCAACCGCACCGGCTTGAACAGCCCGGGAACGGCGCCGGATGCGTGAATCGCCGGAACCAGGTCCCCCTCGGTGAGCACGAGCTCCCTTTGGTGCGTCAGGTCCGTGGCCGCGATGACCAGAGGGACCGTACAGTCCTCGATCCGCTTGGCGGGAATCCTCCCGAGCAGCCGGGCAAAACCCCGCCCCTGGAGATACCCGGTCCAGCCCCGGAGCCCCTGGAGGGCCCGGCCGAGCATGGATCCCATGGGGTCCGGATCCCAGAAGTCCTTTCGGCGAAGGCGGAACAGGATGTCGCGAATGTCCTCGTCCGGCATGGAGCAGGCGGCCATGGCCGCGACAATGGCCCCGGAGCTCGCGCCTGCATACCCGGCCGGTCGTAGTCCCAGCTCGCGCAAGGCGGAGAGGACCCCGGCGTGGGCGTAGAACCCGAAGAACCCGGAGGAGAAGACCACCCCGGTGCTCGGCTCGCGGCTCATCCCTCCCGCCATCGCACCCACGCCTCCAAGGGCACCCGCCGGGAGCGGGGGTGGTTCTCCGGGGCGTCGGGATCCGGGTGACCCACGGCGATCCCCAGGATGACGTGCTTCTCCTCAGAGAGGTTCAGGGACTCTCGAATCTCCTCCTCGAACGCGGTGATGAGCCCGATGGGGCAGGTGCCCAGACCGAGGTCGTGGGCGGCGAGCACCAGGTACCCCGCCAGGATCCCCATGTCCGTGTACCTTGCGCTCGAGAACACGTCGTCGATGCTCAGGATGAGGGCGGCCGGGGCGCCGTAGAAGTCGCAGGATCCCTCGTTGATGAACATGGAGAAGGGGATGTCGTCCGGCAGCGAGGGCGACATGCACTCGAGGAGCCCCCGCTCGCGTTCTACGAAGTGCTCGGGGAGGGACCGCCTGGCCCCCGGGGCGCAGGAGATGTTCCGTTCGTGCAGGCGCTTCAGGAGCAGGCGGCTCAAACGGCGTCGCTCCTCTCCGGTCACCACGGTGACCTCCCAGGGTTGAAGGTTGATGGCCGAGGGTGCCTCACCGGCCAGTGAGAGAAGGGTCTCCAGGGTCGCCCGCCCCACCGGCTCGTCCAGAAACGCGCGGGTGCTTCGACGTCCGCGCATGACTTGCTTTAGCTCCATGGTTTTCTCCTGGAAGACGGGATCGGATTTGGAGGCATTCTAGACGGAAGAGGGGGTCGATTTCAAGCCGGGCACGAATGTTGTGTTTTTTACCCACGTCCCTGGTTTGGGGTTGCGTGACAGGGGCGGAGGCCTGTGGTAGGGTGGCCGCGGTGGGAACGGATGAAAGGAGTGCCCCATGCAGATCCCCATCTATCAGGTGGATGCCTTTACGCAAAAGGTGTTTCACGGAAACCCGGCTGCGGTGTGCCCGCTGACCCGGTGGCTCGACGACGAGATTCTCCAGGCGGTGGCTGCGGAGAACAACCTGTCCGAAACGGCGTTCTTCGTCGGCGGGCGGGGGCGATACGAGCTGCGGTGGTTCACGCCGGGCCTGGAGGTGGACCTCTGCGGCCACGCCACACTGGCCTCGGCCCACGTGCTGTTCACGGTCCTGGAGCCGGACCTCCAGGATGTCCTGTTCTCCACCCGAAGCGGTGACCTGACCGTCCGGCGGGAAGGGGCTCTGGGGTTCATGGACTTCCCCTGCCGTCCCGGGGAACCGCGGCCGGCCTCCAGGGACCTCGTGGAAGGCCTCGGGATCGAGCCGGAGGCCGTGCTTCTGGCCCGGGACACCATGGCCGTGCTGCGCACCGAGGACGACGTGCGCCGTCTGGCCCCCCGCATGGATGCCCTTGCGCGGGTGGAGAGCCTGGGCATCATCGCCACGGCCCCGGGCCGGGAGGCGGACTTTGTCTCCCGGTTCTTCGCCCCCCGCGCGGGTGTCCCCGAGGACCCGGTCACCGGCTCCGCACACTGCACCCTGGTGCCGTACTGGGCCGATCGCCTGGGCCGCTCGACCCTGCGGGCCCTCCAGGTCTCTGAGCGCGGAGGGGAGCTTTTCTGCGAGCAGCGCGGGGACCGCGTGATCATCGCCGGGCATGCCGTCACCTGCCTCGAGGGGACCATGACACTGCCCTGAGGCGCCGGACTCGAATCTCTCTTCCTGCCGGAAACGAAATGCGTCCCATAGGCTCCATAGATCCTGATGGGTGTTCACCAAAAACCCATTGACAAGCGAACGTATGTTTCATACGAATGTTTGAAACATACGCTTGGAGGCGGGCATGAACACCACCGAGATCCCGAGGGTCACCCGGGAGCGGATCCTGGCCGAGGCCGAGGCGCTTTTCGCCGAGAAGGGTTTCGAGGCGGTCAGCATTCGAGAGATCACGGGAGCCGCAGCGTGCAACCTGGCCGCAGTGAACTACCACTTCGGCACCAAGCAGAACCTCTACCTCGAGGTGTTTCGCGAGTGCTGGTTCCCCCGGGCCCGGCGCATCCACCGGGCCTTTCGGCGGGAGCTGGGACGCAAGCCCTCGCTGTCCCGGCGGGACGTGGTCGAGGCCCTGGCCCGGGCCTTTCTGGAGGGCCCCCTGACGGACGGGGAGCGGTCCCGCCACCATCAGCTCATCGCGCGGGAGATGGCCAAGCCCACCGAGGCCTTCGATCTGCTGTCCCGGGAGATGATGCGCCCCTTCATCGCCGAGGTGGCGGGCCTTCTGCGGGACGCCGATCCCGAGCACCCGCTGGAGGAGGAGGATCTGCGCCTGAGCGTCCTGAGCGTTCTGGGAACCGTGCTCTACTTCAACTTCGCCAGGACCGCCGTGTCCCAGGTGATGGGGCGGACGTACGACGCGGCCTTCCGGGACCGCCTGATTCGTCACATCACCCGTTACACCATGGGCGGCATCGGGATCGAGACCTCGGTAGAGGGGAGGGACGAACCATGAGCCGGCCTCTGGGGACGCGCGTGGCGTTGCTGCTTTTCTGTGTCGCCGGGCTTCTGGGGTGCGCCCACCCGGGCCCCGAGTACCGCAGGCCCGAGGTGGGCACCGGGATTCCTCCGGCCTGGCATCAGGCCGGGGAGGGCGCGGGGCCTGCAAGGCCGGCGGACCGTTGGTGGGAGGCCTTCGGGCGGCCGGAGCTCGACCGGCTGGTCCAGGACGTGCTGGCCCGCAACCTGGACATTCGGGAGGCGGCCGAGCGGGTGCTGGAGGTGCGGGCCCGGCTCACCACGACCCGTGCGGACCGGTTCCCTCAGGTGGACCTGGAGGCCGGGGCCCGGCGGCAACGGCAGACCGTGACCACCACGGTGCCGACCCTCCAGGGCCCCATGCAACGAAATCAGCGGGTCACGACGGATGCGCACAACCTGTCCCTGCCGGCCTCCTTCGAGCTGGACCTCTGGGGCCGGTTGGCGCGCGCCGAGGAGGCGGCGCGGCAGGACCTGCTCCAGGCCGAGGAGAATCGGCGGACCGTCGCACAGGGCGCGGTGGCGGAGGCCGTGAGCCTCTACCTCGAGATGGAGACCCTGGAGCGGCGGCTGCACATCACCGAGCGGCGCATCGAGAACTACGCGCAAAGCCTGGGCCTGGTGGAACGACGCTACGAGCACGGTCTGACCTCCGTTCTGGATGTCCGGCAGGCACGGCGGGCGCTGGCCGGGGCCCAGGCACTGCTGCCGTCCATTCGGCAGGAGCTGGGCAGAACCCAGCACGCCTTGTCGGTGCTGGCGGGACGATATCCCGAGACCCAGGACCCCCGGGACCCCGCCGGCGAGGCCTTCCGGCGATTGGCACCGGTCCCCCCGGGCATCCCCTCGGATCTTCTGGGGCGGCGGCCGGACATTCGGGCGGCCGAGGCGTCCTTGAAGGCCTTGAATGCGCGGGTGGGGGAGGCCGTGGCGGCCCGGTTCCCGAGGATCCGCCTGACCGGGAGCTTCGGGTACTCGAGCGAGACCCTGAGCCGCCTGCTCGAGCCGCAAAGCGAGCTCTGGAACCTGGCCTCGGGCCTCATTCATCCCCTGTTCGACGCCGGGCGGTTGAAAGGGGCCCAGCGCGCGGCGGAGGCCCGCTACCGGCGGGGAGCGGCGGCTTACGCCCGCGTCGTCCTTCGGGCCTTTTCCGAGGTGGAGAATGCGCTGCTGGCGCGAAAGGAGCAGCTGGAGCGTCGGGAGCGGCTCCTCGAGTTCCTGGAGGAGGCCCGGGTGACCCAGGAGGTGGCCGAGTCCCGCTACGAGCGGGGGCTGGTGGACTACCTGAACGTCCTGGAGGCCGTTCAGACCCGATTTCGAGCGGAGGAGGACCTGGTCCTCGTGGATCTCGCCATTGCCACGAACCGGGTCGCTCTGCACCGCGCCCTGGGCGGTGGCTGGGGCTCCCCGGAGGTCTCCCGCGGGAGCTCCGCACGGAAGACCGAGGATTCACACATGATACACGCCGGCTTCGCTGGGCAACCCGAACGCCGGATCGAGGAAACTTCGTCATGAGCACACGAAAAATGCATGGGATCCAGATCCTGATCACGGTGCTGCTGCTGGGCGCCGGCGCGCTCGGTTTCAGGACCCTCAGCGGGACCCGACAGGAGCTGAAACGTCACCAGCCGCCGCCGGGGCTTCCCGGGGTCCGGGCGGTGAGGGCCGTGCCTGCCGAAGAAGCCGTGATGATTCACGGCGAGGGCACGGTGGCTGCCCTGCGGGAGGTGACCCTGGTCCCTCAGGTGGGCGGGGAGGTGATCGCCGTGTCCCCGTCCCTGGTGGACGGCGGGTCCTTCGAGGCCGGGGAGCTCTTGATCCGCATCGATCCGGAGGACTACCGTCTCGCCGTCACCCTGGCCCGGGCCAAGGTGGAGGATGCGGAGAGCAAGCTCGAAACCCTCGAGGCCGAGGCGGCCGCCGCCTTGGAGGAGTGGCGTTTTCACCGAAGGGACAAGGGGGCGGAGAGGGCGGAGCCCCCGCCCCTTCTGGTCAAGGAACCACAGCTCCAGGCGGCCAGGGCCCAGCTGGCCGCTCAGAAGGCGGAGCTTCGGAGGGCCCGGTTGAACCTCGAACGGACCGAGATTCATGCGCCCTTCAACGGTCGCGTGAGTCAGGAACACGTGGACAGGGGCCAGGTGGTGAGCCCGGGACAGAGCCTGGCCACCCTGTATGGGACCGAGGCGGCCGAGGTGGTGGTGCCGCTTCAGCTCGGGGATCTGGCCTGGTTCCACGTCCCCGGGTTCACCGGTGGGGACGGCCCCGGGGCGGAGACCGTGGTTCGCGGGCGTGTAGCCGGCGTGGAGCGTTCCTGGCCGGGCCGGGTGCTACGAAGCCAGGGGCGTCTGGATCGAAAGACCCGAATGCTGGGTGTGGTGGTGGGGGTGGACGACCCTTATGCCACCCGCCCCCCCCTGGCGGCGGGGCTGTTCGTTCGAGTGGACATCTTCGGAAAGCCCCTGGAGGGAGGGGTGCGCATTCCGAGGGCCGCGCTGCGCCAGCGTGACCGGGTCTGGGTCGTTGAGGACGGCCGGCTCCGGTTCCGGCAGGTCGAGGTGGCGCGCATTCAGGGTGAGGAGGTCCTGGTGGCCTCCGGGATACGACCCGGAGACCTCGTGGCCGTGAGCGACCTCAAGGCGGCGACCGAAGACATGGCCGTGCGCGTGGTGGAGCAGGAGGCGTCGTCATGAAGGCGATGGTGGCCTGGTTCGCGGAGAACCACGTGGCGGCGAACCTGCTCATGATCTTCCTGCTCCTGGCCGGGGCGGTCACCGCTCTGACCATGAAGATCGAGGTGTTTCCGGAGACCTCGCTGGACCGCATTCAGATCACCACGGTTTACACGGGTGCCTCGCCCTCGGAGGTGGAGGAGGGGGTCGTCCGCCTGATCGAGGAGAAGGTGGCGGGGCTGGCCGGGATCAAACGCATCGACTCCATGGCCCGGGAAGGGTACGGGAGCGTGACCATCGAGGTCATGGCGGACTGGGACCTGGAGCAGCTTCTGGACGAGGTCAAGGCCGAGGTGGACCGGATCACCACCCTGCCCGAGGAGGCCGAGCAGCCCGTGGTGCGCGAGGTCACCCGGCGGACCCAGGTGATCAGCCTGGCCGTGTACGGAGAGACCTCCGAGGCGGTGCTCAAGCACCTGGCCGAGCGGATCCAGGACGACATCACCAACCTGGAAGGGATCACCCTGGCCGAGATCTCGGGCACGCGCGAGCCCGAGATCCACGTGGAGATCTCCGAGGAGACCCTGCGCCGATACGGCTTGACCCTGGGCAAGGTGGCCCAGGCGGTCCGGCGAGGCAGCCTGGATCTGCCGGCGGGCAGCGTGAAGACGAGCGCCGGGGAGGTCCTGATCCGGACCAAGGGCAAACGCTACCACGCCTCGGACTACCGGGACGTGCCGGTCATCACCCGACCGGACGGCACCGTGGTGACCCTGGGGCGGATCGCCCGGCTGTGGGACGGCTTCGAGGACGTGGACATCCGGGCACGGTTCCAGGGCATGCCCGCGGCCATCGTTCAGGTCTACCGCGTGGCCGATCAGAACGCCCTGGAGGTGGCGGGCACGGTCAAGGAGTACGTGGCCTCCTTGCGGAACACCCTGCCCGAGGGGATCTTCGTGGACCTGTATCAGGACAGCTCGGAGATCCTGCGAAGCCGCCTCAACCTCCTCCTCAAGAACATGGCCCTCGGGCTGATCCTGGTGAGCCTGCTTCTGGGGCTGTTCCTGGAGCTGAGGCTCGCCTTCTGGGTGACCCTGGGCATTCCGATCTCCTTCGCCGCAGGGCTCTGGATGCTGCCCCAGTTCGACGTCTCCATCAACATGATCTCCCTGTTCGCCTTCATCATGGTGCTGGGCATTGTGGTGGACGACGCCATCATCGTGGGAGAGAACGTGTTCAGCAAGCAGGAGCAGGGGCAGGGCTCCATGGAGGCGGCCGTGGAGGGCGCCGTGGAGGTGGGCCGGCCGGTGGTCTTCGCCGTGCTCACCACCATGGTGGCCTTCTTCCCGCTGCTGCTCGGCTCGGGCATGATGGGCAAGGTGATGCGGAACATTCCGTTTGTCATCATCCTCGTGCTTCTGGGATCGCTGGTGGAGTCCCTCCTGATCCTGCCCGCCCACCTGGAGCGGAGCCGAAGAAGACAGGCCCTCCGCGGTACTCGAGCCTCCCGGGAGAAGGTCACCTCCAGGGCGCTCAAGTGGGTCATTCGCTCACCCTACGCCCGGCTGGTGACCCTGTGCGTTCGCTGGCGGTACGTCGTCTTCGGGATCGGCATCGCCCTGCTCCTCTTGACGGCCGGCGTGTGGCGTGCCGGTTGGATCAAGTTCACCTTCTTTCCGAAGCTCGAGAGCGACACCCTGATCGCGTCCCTGACCATGCCTGTGGGCACCCCCCTGGAACGGACTCTGGAGGTGGTGAACCGCATGGAGCGGTCCGCCCGGGAGGCCCTGGGCAGGGCCGAGCGGGACCGCCCCGAGGGTGTCCCTCCCCTCTTCGAGCACAGTGCGGCCCAGGTGGGGCGTCACCTCGCCGGAGGCGGACCGCACGGGGGCGCGTCCGGTGTGGGCGGGCACCTGGCCCAGGTGTACGTTCAGATCCTGGAGGGGGAGCAGCGCGGCGTGCGGGCTTCGGAGCTCACGCGGCTGTGGCGGGAGGCGTTGGGACCGGTGCCGGACGCCGAATCCATCACCTTCGACAGTGCCCTGTTCAGGGCGGGGAACCCGGTGGAGGTGCACCTGTCCCTGGACGATCACGAAAAGCTGCTCCAGTCCGCCGAGGCCCTGAAAAGGGAGCTGCGCGGTTATCCGGGCGTGTTCGATGTGGCCGACAGCTTTCTGCCGGGAAAAAAGGAGATGCAGCTCGATCTGAAGCCCGCGGCCCGAAGCCTGGGGCTCACCCTGGAGGACCTGGCCAGCCAGGTGCGCCACGCCTTCTACGGCGCCGAGGCCCTCCGTTTCCAGCGGGATCAGGACGAGGTCAAGGTCCTGGTTCGCTACCCCGAGGAGGAGCGGCGCTCCCTGGGCACCGTGGAGGAGATGCGCATTCGAACGCCGGACGGGGCCGAGGTCCCCTTCGAGCAGGTGGCCGAGCGGCGCATGGAGCGGGGCTATGCGACCATCGAGCGGGCCCAGAGGCGCCGGGTCGTCAAGGTGACGGCGGATGTGGACGAGACTCGAACCAATGCCAACGAGGTCCGCCAGGACCTGATGCAGCGGGTGATCCCCGACCTGAAGGCCCGCTTTCCCGGGCTGCGGACCACCCTGGAAGGCGAGGGCAAGGAGCAGCAGGAGAGCCTCAGCGACGTGTTTCAGGGGCTCGCCATTGCGCTGTTCGGGATCTACGCCCTGCTCGCCATCCCCTTCCGTTCCTTCTCGCAACCCTTCGTGGTCATGGCGGCCATCCCCTTAGGCATGATGGGAGCGGTGCTGGGCCACCTGATCATGGGGTTGAACCTGAGCCTGCTGAGCCTGTTCGGCATGGTGGGGTTGACCGGCGTGGTGGTGAACGACTCCCTCGTGCTCATCCATGCCACCAACCGGCTCCGTGCCCGGCACCGGGATGCCGAGGAGGCCATCATTCTTGGAGGACGGATGCGCTTTCGCGCCATTCTCCTGACCTCCCTCACCACCTTCGCGGGCCTCACGCCCATGATCCTGGAGAAGAGCCTGCAGGCCAGGTTCCTGATCCCCATGGCGGTGAGCCTGGGGTTCGGCGTGCTGTTCGCCACCGGGGTCACCCTGCTTCTGGTGCCCTGCGGATACATGATCCTGGAGGATTTTCAGCGGGTCTTCGGCGTACGGGACGCGCAGGGGCCCCGGACCGAGGAAGCTCCGCTGTTGCCGTGATCCCGCAGTGAGGCGTTCATGTCCGGTTCCAGCCCACCCGGGGGCCAGAGTCCTCGAAGGGCCGCGGTCGCCTGCCTGGCCCTCGTGACCGCCCTGGGGCTTGCTTGCAAGGCCGTGGAAGGTCCCGGGGCATGGTGGTGCCGCAACCACGGGGCTGGCATGCTCTACGAGGTCTTCTGGATTCTCGCCGCCTTCCTCGTGTTCCCGTCGCGGCGAGCTGCGGGAATCATTCCGGCCATGGTCTTCACGGCCACCACGATCCTGGAGGTGCTCCAGCTCTCGACCGCGCCCGTCCTGGAGCGGGCTCGAGGCCATGCGCTGGGGCGGATCCTGATCGGGACCACCTTTTCCTGGTGGGACATTCCCCATTACGCTGCGGGATGCGTCCTGGGATGGATTCTGCTGCGGCGGATCGGGGCTCCAATGAAGCCCGGACCGCATAGGTGATGGCTTCCAAAGGGGTTGCTCCGACAGGGCAGAGGGGGGTAAAAGGAGACGGGGGTCGTCATGGGAGCAACCGCCAAAGCATTGCGCTGCCGGTCCTGCGGCCGCCGAAACGCGGGCACGGCCAACTTCTGTTCCCACTGCGGTGCGCCGCTTTCTCGAGAGCGGACGGCGGGTCGCCGCGGCCTGGGAAACCGCAGGCGGACGACCTTGCTCGGGGCCCTCGTGGTGGCGGCGTCCCTGCTGGGCCTGTGGCGGTTGTCCCCGGATTCCCCCGAGCCGGACCGGATCGGGAGCTCAGGAACCGCGAGCCGAAGCATCGCCCGGGACGCAACGGTCCGGGAGAACGGGACGCCGCAGAGAGGGAATGCTCGCGACCTCACGGCAGGCGTGGTCTCCATCACCCACCACCTGGGCCTGGAGCTGGCCCGCGTGCCGGCCGTGGTCCTGTCCGGGCGCTGGATCGCGCTGCCCGTGGCCGCCTGCTACGGCGGGGACCGGTGGCGGTTCAACCCGGCGGCGGGGCGGTCCTGCGAGATCGTGAGCGGCTGGTGGCGGGACGGGGCGCCCCTGGCCCTATGGCGTCTCGAGGAGGCTGCGGCCCTGCCCGGCCCCGCGCTGGGGTCCTGGCGGCCGGAGGGGCCATTGAGCTGGCGGTCGCTCGTGTCCCATGCGAGGCGGGAGGTGCTCGCCTTGCAGGTGGTGGAGCGTTCGGAGCGGCTGGCCCTGATCTCGGACCCTGAAGCTCCACGGGAACCGGGGGTGTACCTGCAGGGGGGAGAGGTGGTGGGGTGGACCTTCGAGAGCGGCCTCGAGCAGGGGGTCCTGTGGACCGGCCCCTCCGGGTCGGCGCTCGAGAGCGACATCCGGGTCGATCACTTCTACAGCCTCACGTTTGCCAACGGCCGTGAGGAGCAGTTCATTCGAGCCCTCTCCATGGGCGGGGACGCGCCTGCACCGAGGCGCTTGGACGCCCTGGCCGAAGGGTTTCGCATGCGCCCGGAGCTTGCACTGGACCATACGCCCGCCGTGCTGAGGCCGGCGGCGGTCTCTCTTCGCATGAGGACCATCGCTGCGGAGCTTCTGGCCAAGGACTTTGCGCGCGAGGTGGCCGATCAGCTGGACCCGGAGGTCCTGCGCTCGGCCGGGGACGTGGACCTCATGGACCTGGCGATTCGAGCGACGGTCCGGTACTACGGCGAACCCGCAGCATTGAACCTGGCCGGGGCCCTGCTGGAGGACCCCGGCATCCCCATGGGGCCCGAGCTCCTTCGATTGCAATCCCGCATCAAGGCCTTGAGCACCGGCTGGATTCGAGAGCGCATCGACCAGTCCGACCCCCTGGGTGCGTGGCGGGCTTACAAGCGCTCGGAGGAACTCTTCCCCCGGGACCCGAGCATCCGGGTCCTCGGAGCGGAGGTCGCCTTGAACGACGGGGACTGGCGTGCGGCCAAGGCCTTGCTTCCGGCTCCGGGGGCGGTTTCGCCGGAGATCGCCGGTCGGGTCGACGCTCTGGCCGAGCGGGCGGCACGGCTCCAGGCGGAGGAGGGCAAGATCGTCATCCGTTTTCAGCCCGGGCGCAAGCACATTCCCCTTCGAGCAACGTTAAATCACCGCGTGGAGCAGGACTTTGTGATCGATACGGGCGCGTCCATGGTCACGATTCCATCGGACACGGCCAGGGCGTTGGGTCTGCGCCTGGACGACCAGGCACAGCAGCGGTGGGTCTCCACGGCCGGCGGTCCGGTCCTGGCCCGGGAGGTGACCCTGACCTCCGTGATGCTCGAGGGGCGAACGGTGAGGGACATTCGGGCCTTGGTGCTGGACATTCCCGGGCACCCCGAGACGGGGCTGCTGGGACTGAACTACCTGAACCGATTTCATGTGAAGATCGACAATGGGCAGGGGGTTTTGATGCTTACACCCCGGTAGGGGCGTCCGAAAAAGGGCGGGCGGCATCGGGCTTTTCCCATTGATTCGAGGCTGGGCGGTGGCTATAATTCGGAGGCCTTTTTCGGCCATACGCCTTGGAAGGGGGCTTCTCGGGTGCACGTGCATCTTTTCTCTCGAGCGTCTTCCGGAATTCTCTAAAGGGAAAGACCCGCATCGAGGAAAACAACGGCATTCCGGGAAGCCCTTTGCTCGGAGCGCCTTGCAACGAAGCCGGGGGGTGGCCGTAGTGGAGGTCGAGCGTGATGCACGCGAACCGGGCCGTGGCTCGAACCAGGCGCCCTGTGGCGGGTTGAAAGACGAATGCGGCCAGGGCCCGGGAAGCCTTTTTTCTTCGGGCGTCGGCGCCCGGCTCCAGCGTGTACTGAAAGACCATCCTGAGCTCGTCCTCCTCCACCACCCTGCGGGCGGGGCGCCCGAACAGGCCGGTAATGTCGGCCTCCGAGGGGAGCCGGGCTCCGCTCCTCCGCAAATGAGCCAAAAGGACGCTGGCGCGTACGGTGCGCGGACGAAGAAAGACCTCCGCCCGGCCGACGGCCCGCAGGGTCTCGAGGATGAACCGCTCGTCCAGGATGCGGCCGAACCGCTCGGGGAGGCGTCCGCCGGCGAGCCGGTCCTCCACGAAGTTCAGCACCACGGCCACGTCGAACGTATCCCCCGGAACCCCTTTATGCGCTGGGCGCTTTGCGAACCGGTAGGTCCACGTGGAACCGCGTGACGTGTGCTGCATGCGCGTGGGGACGCGCTGGGCCACGTGAAGGACGTCTTCGGGGAGGAGGACCGGCTCGAGGAACCGCAGGCTCAGGCCTCCCCGGGTTCCGAGAATGAGGTGCTTTTCGGGTTCTGTGAGCTGGCGCTTCACCCGGACGAGGCGGGCGTACACGCATCCGCCCAGAAGGAGTGAGGCCGCCAGCAGGAGTGTGATCAGAAGCGTCCGCTTCGTACGAGAGGAGATCATGATAAACCGCAGGCCATCCTTGTTCCGGTCAGGGTTCCGGGCCGTCTCCGCCCGGAAACGGGACCGGTGTCCGGGGCGGCTCGTGCCGTTCCTGGCGCTGGCGGCGCTGCTCGCCGTGGCATCCACGATCTTCGCCGAGGAGCGCGCAGGCACCCTGGAAGCCCCGATCGTGGACAGCCGCATGACCCGGGAGCAGGCCGTGTACCGGGGGGGCCACCCGGATGCGCCCCGGTGGATCCTCCAGCGGCAGGCCGTTGTGGAGGTTTGTTATCGGGGCTTCGACGGGAGGGTGCACCAGGGCCAGATCGTGGTGGACCGCGGCCTGGTCGAGGAGGTGCAGGAAGTGTTCCGGAAGGCGCTTCAATCGGATTTTCCCATCGCCTCGGTCATCCCGGTTTCCCACGAGCGCTTCGGGTGGAGCGACGACAGGAGCATGGCCGCCAACAACACCTCGGGGTTCAACTACCGGCCGGTGACCGGCGGAAAGAGGCTCTCCAGGCATGCGCTGGGGCGGGCCGTGGATGTCAACCCCCTGCAGAACCCCTACGTCCGCGATCAGACGGTGCTGCCCCCGGGGGCTGTTTACGACCCCGGCCGGCCGGGGACCCTGACGGAGTCAAGCCCGGTGGTCCGGAACTTTCTCCGGCTGGGCTGGACCTGGGGAGGCCGCTGGGAGAGCCTCAAGGACTACCAGCATTTCGAAGCGCCTCCCGGACATGCGGCGGGTTCGCCCAGGCCTCTCCCGTGATCGAGGGGGCGGGTCCGTCTCAACCCGGCAGCGGAACCAGGACCTTTTCCCTGGCCCGGACGCGAAAGGATCGGGTGTAGCCTGCACTGCGGGCCAGGTCCACGGCGGCCTCGAGACCGGCGCCGACCTCCTCGGGCCGGTGGGCGTCCGATCCGAAGCAGATGGGGATCTCCCTCTCCCGGGCCATGGACAGAAGCAGCCTGGAGGGATAGATCTCCCCGGCCGGCTTGCGCAGACCCGAGGCGTTCAGCTCGAGGCCCATGCCCGCCTCGGCGATGCGGTTCATGGCCGGGGCCGCCATGCGGGCGAGCTCCCGTTCCGGCGGGCGATGACCGAACTTCTTGGGCAGGTCCAGGTGCCCCACGGCGTCGTACAGCCTGGAAGCGGCCAGCCGTTCGATCAGGCGGAAGTATGCACGCCACGTGGCGGAGATGTCCACCGAGTCCCAGACGTGACGGTCCTCGGGATTGTCAAAGCCCCAGCCGTCGATGAAGTGCACCGAGCCGAGGACAAAATCGAAACCCTGGGCCGGAAGCCACGTGCTCAGGAAGTCCTCGCATCCCTCGTAGTAGTCCGCCTCGATCCCGAAGAGGACCTCGGGGCCGTCTTCCTCCCGCAGCTGGAGCACGCTTCGCCGGTACCCTTCGAACGCCTCCGGGGACATACGGTGCTCCGGGTCGTACCCGTCGGGGGTGGGACAGTGGTCCGTAAAGCAGATCTCGGGAATGCCCAGGGCGAGCGCCGCGGACCGATAGCTCCGGACGGTTCCCCGGGCGTGCTTGCAAAGAGCGGTGTGCAGGTGGTAGTCAGGAATCATCAAACCCCTCGTGAGGACCGGAATCCCCATCCCGGCCGTTCGTGAATGGGCAGTATAGGATCCGGCGCGGTCCCTGTCAACGGGCCCGGCTGAAGCTCGATCAGGGCGTTCCGAAGCAGGAAACACCGGGTATGGGAGCGGCCTCCACCCTGCGGTCCTGAGACCGCATTCCACGCGGGAGAGAGCGTTGCAACAAAGAAGCAACATCGGCGCCTACATGGCCCTTTCCGGGGCGGTTCTCTTCTGGGGGTTGTCCTTCGTGGCCACCAAGGTGGCCCTGGAGTCCATTCCCACCTTCACCCTGATCTTCCTCCGGTTCGGGTCGGCCGGCCTCATCTTCATGGCCGTGGCCATGGGCCGCGGCGGGCTTCCGAGACTGACACGGCGGGCCCACCTCAAGCTCTTTCTGATGTCCGTGTTCGAGCCGGGCCTGTACTTCACCTTCGAGACGGTGGGGCTGCACTACACCACCGCGCCCAAAGCCGCCCTGATCATTGCCACGGTCCCGGTCGCAGTGCTGATCTTCGCGAGGATCCTGATCGGGGAGACCATCCGGATGTTCTCGCTGATCGGTATCCTGTTCAGCATGGCGGGCATCGGCGTGCTCATCATGGGGGATCCCGGGTTTCGCTGGGCCATGGGAACGCACCTGGTCGGGGATCTCCTGATTCTCGGGGCCGTTGTAACGGCGGCCCTGTACATGGTGGGGGCCCGGGATCTGGGCCGGGAGTACTCGGCCTGGGACATCACATGCTTTCAGATCTTTTACGGGGCCCTGTTCTACGCGCCCATGTTCTTCGTGGAGATGTCCGATCTCGACTGGGGGGACGTGAGCCGCTCGTCGCTCCTGGCCGCGGTGTACCTGACCGTCTTTGCCACGGTCGCTGCGTTCCTCTGTTACAACCACGGCCTCACACGCATTCAGGCCTCGCGGGCGTCGGTCTTCATCAACGGGATCCCTGTGGTCACGGCGGTGGCCGCCTGGGCGGTTCTCGGAGAGCGGCTGACCGGCCTGCAGGCCCTGGGAGGAACCATGGTGCTTCTGGGGGTGTGGATGACGAACGCCTTGGGGAAGCCGGCCCGAAGCCGCCGGCCCGTCCGGCGGGATCCAAGGTCGGCGGAAGGAACCGAAGGGGCGTAGCGAGGAGGGGTTTCATGTCCTACGATGCGATCATCGTCGGAGCCGGTCCCGCCGGCATCTTCGCCGCATTGAGCCTTGCGGAGTCCGGCATCGGGCGGATTCTGCTGCTGGAGCAGGGAAAGGACCTGGGCGGACGCCGGCGGGGACGCCGGGAGGACGTGCTCTCGGGATGGGGCGGGGCCGGCGCGTTCAGCGACGGCAAGCTGACCCTGTCCCCGGAGGTGGGCGGATTCCTGGGGGAGTTTCTGATCCCTGGGGCCCTGGACGAGCTGCTCTTGGCCACGGATGCACGGTACGTGGCCCACGGAGCACCCGCCGAGGTGTTCGGCGGTCCTTCCCCCGGCCTGGAGACCCTGAGGGATCAGGCCCGGCGCGCAGAGCTCGAGCTGATCCCCTCCCGCATCCGCCACATCGGCACGGATCAGTGCCCCGTGGTCCTGGAGCGGTTCCGGGACTCCATGGCAGGACGGGTGGAGGTGCGCACGGGCTGCCGGGTGGAGCGGATCCTCGTGCAGGAGGGACGGGCCGTGGGCGTGGCCCTGGAGGGAGGGGAGGTCCTTCACGGACATTTCGTGGTGGCCGCCCCGGGCCGCTCGGGTGCGGGATGGATGAAGGAGCAGGCCGAATCCATTGGCCTGCGAACCCAGTCGAGCCCGGTGGACATCGGCGTTCGTGTGGAGCTGCCGGCGGCCGTGCTCGAGAGGATCACGGACCTCACCCACGAGTCCAAGTTCGTCTATTACAGCAAGACCTTCGACGACAAGGTCCGCACCTTCTGCATGAACCCCTTCGGGGAGGTGGTCACGGAGTGGCATGGAGGCATCACCACCATCAACGGCCACAGCTACGCGCAACGCCGGGGGGAGAACACCAACTTCGCCATCCTGGTCAGCAGCACCTTTACCGAGCCCTTCGACGATCCCATCGGGTACGGCCGCTACATCGCCCGGCTGGCCCATCTGCTCGGAGGCGGCGCCATGGTGCAGCGGCTGGGGGACCTGCTCGCCGGGAGGCGGAGCACGCGGGAGCGGATCGCCCGGTGCCTCACCCGCCCGACCCTGGAGGACGCCACGCCGGGGGATCTCAGCTTCGTGTTCCCTTACCGCCACCTCCTGGGGATCATCGAGATGCTGCAGGCCCTCGACCGGGTGGCCCCCGGGGTGTGTTCCCGGCACACCCTTCTCTACGGGGTGGAGGTCAAGTTCTACTCGCACCGGATCCAGGTGTCCCCCGAGATGGAGACAGCGGTGGAAAACCTCTTTGCCGTGGGCGACGGGGCCGGAATCACCAGGGGCCTGATTCAGGCCTCGGCCAGCGGGGCGCTGGCCGCCCGAGCGGTGGCCGAGCGGGTTCGCGGGTGAAGCCGAGCCCCGGGGCCCGATCTATTCGAATCCCGGGATTCCCGTCTTGACGGCGGAACGGTGTCTGGGATATCTTGAGGCACAACGAAGCAGCAAGGAGGCCGCCATGGCGGACATTCGCATCGCCTGCTCTTGCGGGCGGCTCTGTACGGTCGATGCAACCGACGGTGCGTCCCTTCGGTGTCCCGCGTGCGGGCGAATGGTCAGTGTGGCCAGCAAGGAAACGGACCCGGACCGCCGGGACAGTCTGGAGAGCTTTGTCGACGCCGCCTTCGAGCTTCTGAACGAGGTCGACGGTGCCTTTCCCACCTCCGGGGCGCGGTAGCCCATGCGCTGCCCTTTCTGCCTCAGCGTGCTCGCGGCCCTGCTGTTCCTGGGCCTGGTTTTGGCCCCCCCGGCCTCGGCCCGGCTGGAGGTGGAGCTCGACGTCCAGGAGGTGGCGGAGCACGCGGTCCTGGTGACCCTCACCTGGAAGGCCATCATCCGGTCGGACCGCGATTGGGAGGCATGCGAGCTGCTGATCTCCTTCCGGGACCTGCGGGACCGGGAGATCCACCGGATCACCAAACAGGTGCGCCTGAAGAACGGTCGTAACGAGATCAGCGGTCACGAGATCTGTGAGGCCTCGGTCTGGGAGCGGACCCGGAAATTCGCCGGAAAGCTGAATTGCGGCTTCTGAGGTTCCCACCGCTCGCCGAACCATGCAGTCGAATCGAATCCCCCTCCCGGGGAAAATCTTTCCCCACTCGTTTTCCACGACGCTGCAGGACCATGCCGTTCCGTATGCCATAGGTTTACCGTGAAAACTCCCCGGAGGTTTGCTGGTTGCCGGGGCTGGAAGCGGAAGAAATGCTCACCACCGGAGCCGGCGACAAGGCCGTCTCATCTTTTCATCCTCGAGGGTGAGCAGAAGCGAGCGCCCGATCATGGGGGTTTGGCACAAGACTTGCTTTTCCACGAGGCGCCGGCCCTCAGCCGCCGACCCGGGTTCCGTCCCGGCGGTGAGGCCGTCACCGCGCACGTTTCGAGATCGAGAAAGGAACGCCCATGCCGTATGAAGTCCAAAAAGGCGACACCATCGCCAAGGTGACGTCGCTCATGCGCACCGACTGGCGGACACTGAAACGAATGAACCCGGAGGCCGTGGGCCGGTCCGAACGAAACGGCCACTGGTTTCTTCGCGAAGGCGCTGTGGTGCACGGCTCCTCCTCCTTCGAGGCCTCCTTGAGGGAACGGGTGGAGGCGGGTTCCTCGACGGCCGGAACGGTCGGCACCCCCCGGGAAGAGCGAATCCCGACGGATTCCAAAACGGACTCCGGCGGTCGAGGCGGGTGGACCGCCTACACGGTTCAACCCGGGGACAATCTCTGGTCCCTTGCTGTGAAGAAGTTCCGGGTGGAACTCGACGCACTCGTGGAGGCGAACGGCCTGGAGAACCCCGGCCTGATCCATCCAGGCCAGGTGATCCGCGTTCCGCCTCCGAAGACGTTTGCCGAGGAGATGGACGTGGTGGCGAGCTGGTACGGGCGGACCTATCACGGACGGCCCATGGCCAACGGCGAGTTCTACAACATGTACGGCGACACCATCGCCCACCGGGATCTGCCCTTCGGCACCCGGGTGGAGCTCAGCAACCTGGAGACCGGCGAGCGGGTCACGGCCGTGGTCCGCGACCGGGGACCCTTTGTGGAAGGCCGGGACGTGGATCTCAGCTACGGGCTGGCGCGGCGCCTCTCCATGGTGGAAAAAGGCGTGGGCACCCTGCGCATGAAGGTGCTGGGTTGAGCCGCGGGTCCTGGGTCCCCCGTTTTTCCTCAAGAGACCGGTTCGAACGGCCGATGAAGGCATGGAGGAGGGTTCCCATGTCGTTTTCCGTCGGCACCAACCTGTCCGCCCTTCGGGCCTTGGGAGAGAAGATGGCGGTCACCGCCCACAACGTGGCCCATGCGAGCTCGAACGGGTTTCAACCCGCCAGGGCCCAGGTGGAAGCAGGCTCGAACGGCGCCGTCCGCGTGGACATCCGCCGGGACCAAGCCGTCGCCCCAGGAGAACAGGACCCCCCGGGCAACCGGGAGGCCGGACCGGAACCCTCCGGCGTGGACCTGGGTCGCGAGCTGGTGGAGACCATCCCCACGAGCCGGGGGTACGAGGCCAACCTCGAGGTGGTCCGAACGCGGGACGCCTTGCTGGGAACCGTGATCGACCTGATCCAGTGACCCGCCGCTCTTCAGCCCCTTGGTCCGCAGCGAGGGGCTGCGCAGGGGCTACCTGAACGGAAGGCCCCGCGGCAGGATTGAGGAGCGGAAAGGAGGGCGTCTCCTGTTCGACGCAGAGCGGGTCCAGGGGGACCGGGGGTCGCCGGAGGCGCTTCTGTTGCTGGTCCGGGAGCGTCTGAAGGAGTCCCCGCTGGTGAGCCCGAGCCCCGGGGACGGTCGAAACGGCCTCAAACGGACGCCTTCATCTCCTGGAGCAGCCGTTCCATGTCCTCGGGCCGGCCCACCGTGATGCGTACGAAGTCCCGAATGCCTTCCACGTTGAAGTGGCGGACCAGGATCCCCCGCTCCTTGAGCCGCCGGTAGACGGTTTCGCCGGGGGTGCCGGGACGCGAGGCGAACACGAAGTTCGCCTTGGACGGAAGCACCCGCCACCCCAGGTCTTCGGCTGCGGCCGAGAAGCGCTCCCGGGTCTCGATGATGCGCCGGGTGATCGAGGCGTAGTGGTCCGGGTCCGCCATGGCGGCCGAGCCGATCTTCTGGCTGAGCATGTCGGTCGGGTAGGAGTTGAACGAGTCCTTGACCGTGAACAGGGCCTGCACCAGGGGGGGCTGCGCCAGGACGAACCCGAGCCTCACCCCGGCCAGGCACAGGCTCTTGGAAAAGGTCCTCACCAGGACCAGGTTGGCGAACTCCCGGAGCAGCCCCAGCGCGCTTTCGCCGCCGAAGTCGATGTAGGCCTCGTCGACGATCACCACCCGGTCCCGGGGGTAGCGCTCCAGGAAGCGCTGGATGCGGTCCACATCGAGGCAGTGTCCCGTGGGCGCATTGGGGTTGGCGAAGATGAGCCCGCAGGAGGGCCTCTCCAGGAATGCCTCCAAGTCCACACCGAAGTGCTCGTCCAGGGGAACCCGCTCGTAGGCGATCTGGTAGAAGTCGCAGTAGACCGGGTAGAAGCTGTAGGTGAACTCGGGAAACAGGAGCGGGCCCCGCCCGGAGTCGAAGAACGCGTAGAAGCAGAACGAGAGGGCCTCGTCCGAGCCGTTGCTGACGAACACCTCGCTCTCGTCGATCCCATACCGTCCGGCGATGCTCCTCCGAAGCTCCCTGGAGCGCGGATCGGAGTAGAGGCGGAGGTCTTCCACGGGGAACGACTCCAGGAGCGCCTTGATCCTCGGCGCGGGAGGGTAGGGGTTCTCGTTCGTGTTGAGCTTGATGTACCGCCGGTCCCTGGGTTGCTCCCCGGGCACGTAGGGGGTGAGCTTGTTCATGCGGGATGCAAGCATGGGGTCTCCGCTCCGCGCGTTATCAACCGGTCCCGCCGGGGACCGCCGTTCTTTCTCCGGCTGGGTGAATCAGCCGTGGAGCTTCTCCAGCAGCCAGGCCATGTTCCTTCCCAGCTGCCGCATGGTCTGCAGCCCCTCCTCGTCCTTGTCCACGTCCCCTTTGTCCAGCCCGAAGCCCAAGTTCCAGTAGCTCGAACCCGGGACGATCATCTGGCTGATGAAGAAGAAGTGATTCATGGAGTCGAAGGCATGAATCGCGCCGGCACGGCGGGCAGCCACCACGGCAGCGCCCACCTTGCGCTTGAACAGGTCC
This sequence comes from uncultured Desulfobacterales bacterium, assembly GCA_964475045.1. GTDB lineage: Bacteria > Desulfobacterota > DSM-4660 > Desulfatiglandales > HGW-15 > JAIPEI01. Next base: position 26,098 of record CAYYVD010000018.1, read on the forward strand.
CCGTTCGCCCTGGACACGTACCCGGACCGGTCGATGAGGGCCTTCATCTCCGAGGAGAGGTCCGCAAAGTAGGTGGGGGACGCGAGAAGGATGCCGTCGGCCCGAATCATCTTTTCGATGCACGCGTTCACGTCATCCTCCCGCCCCGAGCACCGGCGGTCCTTTTTCTCGAAGCACTTTCGGCAGGCCAGACACCCCCGGATGTCCTTTCCGGCGAGCTGAATCAGCTCGGTCTCGATGCCTGCGGGCTCCAGCTCCGCCAGCACGGTTCTTGCCAGCGTGGCCGTGTTTCCGTTTCTTCTGGCACTTCCGCAGAAGGCGACGACGTTCATGTTCTCCTCCCGGGGCCATGGGGGCCGGCCCCCGTGCATGTGAAGGGTCACCGGCGCAAAACAGGAGCGTCCGGTGCATCCGATGGTTGGGCATTCGTTGTTCGTGCCCGTATTCGTACTCAGCGATGCGGCACTCGTACTCGGCTTTTCTGCGTGCAGGGGTATGGTGTCCCTCGAAACTCCGCACGCAGCGATGGGGCGTCTTCGCGTACGAGGGTCGCTCTTTGCCTCATGAAGGCAGTCTATGATATGCAGAAGGGGGATTGGAAGGAGAAAAATGGACACCTCGGCATCGGACCGCTTCGATCGGTTCCTCTTCCGGGATCTTCACCCGGGCCTCAGCCTCGGCACCGCCAGCGACCGGTATGCAGGGTGGATCGGCCAGATCTACACGGAAGGGCGATACGCCCCCAAGACCCGGAGCAAACGGGTGGGAGGAGTGTCTTTCCAGGAGCGGGTCCTGCCCGTGGAGAGCGTGGAGGAGTACTTCGAGCACTTCGAGGTCCTGGAGGTGGACTTCACCTTCTACGCGCCGCTCCTGGACGCGAAGCTCGAGCCCTCACGGACCTTTCACGTGCTCCGCGCTTACCGGGAGCACCTGCACCCGAAGGACCGCTTGCTCCTCAAAGCGCCGCAGGCCGTGTTCGCGCAGAAGCTGCGGCGGGGAAAGGGGTTCGTGGACAACCCCGACTACCTGAACGCCGAGACCTTCACAAGGCGGTTTCACGAACCGGCCGAGCGGCTCCTGGGCGGGCACCTGGCCGGAGTCCTGTTCGAGCAGGAGTACCAGAGGAAGAAGGAGCGCGTCGACCCGGAAACCTTCGCATCGGACGTGGACGGGTTCTTTCGGTCGTGCCCCGAGGACGCCCGCTACCACGTGGAGGTGCGCACCGAGGCCTACCTGGCTCCGCCCCTGTTCGAGGTGCTGGAGCGTCGAGGCATCGGACAGGTC
>CAYYVD010000019.1:0-26744 GCA_964475045.1 uncultured Desulfobacterales bacterium
GACGTAAAAGCCCTCGAAACCGAGGGCTTTTTCTTTGTCCATCGCTCGCGCCATGACCAGACAGCCCGATCAGCCATTTCCGGGCAAGCTCCCGGTGCTTCGGATCACCATCCCTGCGGTCCTTTCGGTCCTGCTGTTCGCAGCCACCCTTTTCGGCTTTATCCTCCCTTTCGTCGAAGACCGCCTGATGGACCAGAAGCGGGAGCTCACCCGGCAGCTGGCCAACGTGGCGCTGAACACGCTTCGCTTCTACGAGGGGCAATCGCGCGACGGGTTGCTGACCGTGCCCCGGGCCCAGGCCCTGGCCGTCGAGCAGGTCCGCGGTCTCCGGTACGGACCGGAGGGAAAGGACTACTTCTGGATCAATGATCTGACCCCCACCCTGATCATGCACCCCTATCGTGCGGATCTCGAAGGCAAGGACGTGTCCGGCTTCGAGGATCCCAACGGAAAAAAGCTGTTCACGGCCTTCGCGCATAAGGTGCGGGAGCAGGGTGCGGGCTACGTGGACTACAGGTGGCAGTGGAAGGACGACCCCTCCCGAGTGGTTCCCAAAACCTCCTACGTCACGCTCTTCGAGCCCTGGGGATGGATCGTGGGCACCGGCATCTACGTGGAGGACGTCCGCTCGGAGATCGAACGGATCACCCGGACGCTGGTGGCGGTCTCCACCGCCATTCTCTGCGTCATCCTTCTTCTCTCCGGGTACATCATTCGTCAGGGTCGCCGGATCGACCGTGAGCGCTCCCATGCGTGGAAGGCCCTTCAAACGAGCGAAGGCCGGTATCGGCAGATCAACCAGGAGCTGGAGGCCGGTCTGTCCGACGTGTTCGAGGGCCTCCGCTTGATCTCCTCGGGCGATCCGGCCGTACGCATCTCCGAGGCCTCGGGGGTTCCCCTCATCTCCAGTCTCAAGTCCAAGGTCAACCAGACCGCAGCCAACATCTCCGAGATCGTGGACCTCTCCCACGAGTTCGCCATCGGCCTGGCCGAGCACTTCCACGTGCTCAATCTGGTCTCCGAGGGGAACCTGGAGGCTCGGGTCCACGGGTCGAGCGGGGTGGAGCTTCTCGAGTCCCTCAAGCAGGTCACCAACCAGATGATCGAAAGCGTCGCCCGCGAGGTCACCGAACGCCGGCAGGTGGAGGCCGCCCTTCGACAGAGCGAGCAGCGGTTTCGAGAGATGGCGCGCCTCCTTCCCACCGCCATCTGTGAGATGGATCACGACTCGACCATCACCTACATGAACGACATGGGCCTGGAGATGCTCGGATACGACCGGGTGGAGCTCCAGAGGGGCATTCGGGCGGCGTGGATCTTCCAGCAGACCGATCTGGAGGAAATCGTGTCACGGGCAGGTACTTCCCACCAGACCGGGGGCATGACTCCGGGCCTCGAGTGCAAGCTGCTCGGGAGTACGGGCTTCGATGTGGTGGCCCTGGTACACGCAGCGAGTATGACCGATGCAGAGGAGCCAGAGGCGCGGGGCGTTCGCATGAGCCTGACCGACATCACCGAGCGCAAGCGCCTGGAGGCCCAGTTGCAGCTGAGCCAGAAGATGGAGGCCGTGGGCACGCTGGCGGGCGGCATCGCCCACAACTTCAACAACCTGCTCATGGGCATTCAGGGCTACGTGTCCCTGATGCTCCTGAGCATGAGCCCGGACCACCCCCACCACCGAAAGCTCAAGCGGATCGAGGGCCAGGTGAGGAGCGGCTCCAGGCTCACGAACCAGCTCCTGGGCTACGCTCGGGAGGGGAAGTTCAAGGTGCGTCCGGCCGACCTGAACCGCCTCGTCAAGGAGACCTCGGACACCTTGTCCCTGACCCGCAAGGATATCCGGATCCGGTACGATCTGGAGCCGCGGCCGTTTCTGATTCGAGTGGATCAGGGACAGGTCGAGCAGGTCCTGCTCAACCTCTACGTGAACGCAGCGGACGCCATGCCCGACGGGGGCGACCTGCTGCTGCGGACCCGAAACACCACCCACAAGGACATGCTCGGAAAACGCTACGAGGTGGCCCCCGGGGACTATGTGCACCTCACGGTTGCGGACACGGGACAGGGGATGGACACCCGGACGCTGGAGCGGATCTTCGAGCCCTTTTTTACGACCAAGGGCCTCAGCAAGGGGACGGGGCTCGGTCTGGCCTCGGTGTACGGCATCATGAAGGCCCACGCGGGGTACATCGACGTGGCGTCCGTCGAGGGACGGGGGACGGCCTTCGATCTCTACTTCCCTGCGGCAGACTCGGGCGCCGAAGCGGAGGACGGAACCGCGGAGGCGGTGGGGCCTCTCATGAGGGGCGAAGGCGAGCTCGTCCTGATCGTGGACGACGAGGAGACCGTCCTCGAGGTGGGGGCGGGTATTCTGGAGCGACTCAACTACCGTGTCCTCTCTGCCCGCAGCGGCAAAGAGGCCTTGTCCCTCTACCGCAAGAACCGGATCCGGGCGGTGCTCCTGGACCTCATCATGCCCGACATGGGGGGCGGCGAGACCTTCGACCGCCTGAGAGAGATCGACCCCACGGTCAAGGTCCTGCTCTCGAGCGGGTACTCCCTGAACGGGCAGGCCTCGGAGATCCTGGCCCGGGGGTGCAACGGCTTCATCCAGAAGCCCTATCACGCGGCCGAGCTTGCCGCCAAGCTTCGTTCCCTGCTCTCCTGAGCGCCCTTCCCCCTGTCGCGTACCCCTCTTGACCGCTTCGAGCTCATGCATCGTGTGGGCTTACAGCACCGCCCCCGGGGTGCATGATGCGAAGAAGGTTTACATGACGCAGCCCCGGGCTCAGTCCACCGTCAGGCGGTACCCCGAGAGCTCGCTCTTGAGCCGAACCAGGTTGTCGATGATCTGCCGGCGGATCTTTCGCCCGGTCAGCTGGTTGATGCGGTCCTCTACGCTCAGCATGTGATCGGTGGTGAAGAGGGTGATGCAGCGCGTGAAATCGCGCACGTGCCTGCGCTCCCCGTCCTGCAGGTCCATCTGGATCACGAGATTGTGATCGTACCCCACGACCGTGCCTGGAATGCCTTTGACGGTCTCCCGCCTCGGCACGTTCCACTCGATGACCCACTGCTTGTCCCAGGCGTACTGGATCTCGGGGCCGAGCTTGGTGCTCACAGCGCACTCCTCTCGCGGGGGTCCTTCACCTCAATCCGCGGCTTGCTTCGGCCGGATCAAAGAAGGATCGTACTCCTCGGGCTTCTCGAACCCCAGGAGATTCAACAGGGTCGCGGCGACGTTGGACAGGCCCGGCCGGTCCAGGCCCGCCATCTCGTACTCTCCACCCCACCCGGGGTCCACGATGACGAAGGGGACGGGGTTCAGGGTGTGGGCGGTCTTGACCACCTTGTTCCCCTCCTTGTCCCGGGTAAACATGACATCGAGGTTTCCGTGATCGGCCGTCACCACGGCGATGCCCCGAAGCTCCCGGATCACGCCGAGGAGCTCGCCCACACAGTGGTCCACGGTTTCCGCGGCCGTCACGGCCGCCTCCATGACGCCCGTGTGTCCCACCATGTCGCCGTTGGCGAAGTTCAGGCGTCCGAAGCGGTACGCCCCTTCGCGAAGCATGTCGATGGTGCGCTCCGTGATCTCCGGCGCCTTCATGCGCGGTGTCTGATCGAACTGCACGCGATCACTCGGGATCTCCACATAGGTCTCGAGGGATCGATCGATGTGCCCGGACCGGTTTCCGTTCCAGAAGTAGGTGACATGCCCGTACTTCTGGGTCTCGGAGATCGCGAACATCCGGACGCCTGCGGCGCAGAGGTACTCGCTCACGGTCCTCTCGATCACTGGAGGCTCCACCAGGTACTTGGGGGGCAGTCCGGTGTCTCCGTCGTACTGCATCATGCCGGCGTAGACCACATCGGGCACCCGGCCGCGGTCGAACCCTTGAAAGTCCTCTCGCGTGAAGGCCTCGGAGATCTCGATGGCACGATCCCCCCGGAAGTTGAACAGCACCACCGCATCCCCGTCCTCGATGGGACCCACCGGGATGCCGTTCTCGTCCACCACCACGAAGGCGTCGAGGTATTGGTCCGTGATCCCGGGGTCCTCGGCATAGTAAGTCCGCACCGCTTCCTCGGCGCTTCGGAAGGGCCGGCCCCGGCCGTGAACGTGGGCTTCCCAGCCCCGCTTCACGATCTCCCAGTCCGAGTAGTAGCGGTCCATGGTGACCTTCATGCGGCCGCCGCCGGAGGCGATGGCGTAGTCCGCGCCGTCATCGCTGGAGAGTCGCTCCAGCCGGTCCTGGGTCGGCACCACATAGTCCAGGGCGGAGCGCTCTCCCACGTCCCGGCCGTCCATCAGGGCGTGGACCCGGACCCTTGGGAACCCCGCTTCTGCGCAGTGATCCAGGAGCTTGTTCAGGTGCTCGAGGTTGGAGTGCACGTTCCCGTCCGAGAGGAGCCCGATGAAGTGCACGGTCCCGCCGGATCGGGCCCGCTCGGCAATCTCTTCCCAGACGGATGTCTCGAAGACCCGGCCCGTCTTCAGGGCCTCGTTGACCAGCCGGGCGCCCTGCGCAAAGACGCGTCCCGCGCCCAAGGCGTTGTGCCCCACCTCGCTGTTTCCCATATCCTCGTCCGTGGGCAGGCCCACGGCCGTTCCGTGGGCCTGGAGCTCGGTGTACAGCGGGCTCTGAAACAAGGCGTCGAGGTTCGGGGTCGTGGCCAGGGCCAGGGCGTTGCCCTCGCCCGGGCTTCCGATCCCGACGCCGTCCATGATGATGAGGAGCAGTGGACCCCGGCGTCCGCGAAACCAGTCCAGCCTGTTCAACTTCTGCATCCGATTCACTCCGCCTCTCTCACCAGCCGGAACCCCAGGGTGTCGTGCTTGATGGCGGGATGCCCCATGTTTCGATTGGCGGAGCGGCAGTACCAGGGGTACTTGTACCAGCTGCCGCTTCGGCGCACCCGGCGGTTGCCGCTGTCCGGACCTTGGGGGTCTTCCACGGCCTCCTGGGGGTACGGTCCGTACCAGTCGCTGCACCATTCCCAGACATTGCCGTGCATGTCGTAGAGCCCCCACGGGTTGGGCGCATAGCTCTTCACAGGTGCCGCCCTCCCGGCCTCGAGGCCCATGGACTCCACGTACGGAATGCAGGTCTCCAGCTTGCGGGGGTTGTTGCCGTACATGAAGCGGTCGCAGCCGGGCTCCTCCCCCCAGAAGTACGGCGTGGTGGTGCCCGCCCGACAGGCATACTCCCACTCCGCCTCCGTGGGAAGCCGATAGGCGCCCTCCCCGCGCCGGTTCAACTTCTCGATGAACTCCATGCAATCGAACCAGGACACGCCGACCACGGGGGAGTCGGGCTGGCCTTTCCGCCTCCCGAAAAACTTCTTGCCCATGACCTCCCACCACTGCTCCAGGGTCACCTCGGTGGTCTGTATGTAGAAGGGGCGGGTGAGGGTCACCTGGTGGAGGAGCTCGTCGCTGTCGCGGTGCGCTTCGCTCTCGGGGCTTCCCATCATGAAGGATCCGGCCGGTACCCGGACGAACGTCATCTGGAGCGAGTTGACGAAACGTTCGGGTTCGGCCGAAGATGTGCTCGGGAACATCAGGGCCGGCAGAAAACCCGCGCACATCACCAGGGCCAAGACGAGCGTGCCTGAGCAGTACCGAACGCCTTTCATATGCCTTTCCTCTCCCCAGGCGGAGCCACCGCCCGGCCACAGAGGTTCCTGCCGAGTCCGGCATCCCTGCACCCTGACCGTCGGTTCAATGATGGTGGGTGCGGTCCTCTCCGCCCGTGGGCGTCGAGAGGTTCTCGGACGGGCCCGGCGTGTGCTCCGGGTGCTCCGGTTCGATCTCCTGTTCGATCTGAGACTGCTTCGCGTCCTCCACCTGATCGAGCTGCCGAAGCATCTCTTCCTTCTGCTGCTTGGCGGTGTCGTCGGGGGGGGCGGATTCGGTCGTAGACACGCCCTGCTCCCGGGCAGCCGCCATGGGTCCCTCGACGCCGTCCACAAAGGACTGGACCGCCGCAGGATCATACCGAGCCCGGCCCAGGCCCACGGGACCGGCCTCGATGACCTCGTTCTCCCCGATATCCCGAGAGGCCCGGTCCACGTCGGAGGTTACGTTCACCCGTCCCTGGGCCACGTAGACCCTCGTGAGCCGATCCCGCGCGGGCGCCTCTTGCGCGAGCACGACGGGAGCGCTGGAGGCGACCCTTCGAGGGACGGGGTCCTTGCCCTGCACCGGCAGAAGCTCGATCTCCGTGCCGAATTGGGTCCCGCGAACGCCGATCGTAGCGGTGGGGGTCTTCACCCGAACGCGCATGTCCCGGTAACGAAACAGCTTGAACGCATAGAACAGGGCCTTGCCCCGGGTGACCTCGAACAGGGAGCGCTTTTGTCCCTGGACGCTGTCCAGGACGACCTCGTCGATGATCAGATCGGACTCCGGGGCCATGGTCACGACGTTCCGGTCCTCCAGGAGGATGCGGCACCGAACCCGCCCCAGGGTGTACACCGCGTCGTTTTCGTGCACCCGGTCCTCCACCGAGGCAAAAAAGGCCGTCCCATCGGCACGATGGAGGACCACCACCCGACCCTCTCCCACGATGCGATCGATCCGGCCGGCCGGCTCGTGCTCCGAGGGGACGTACGCGTCCAGAATGGAAACCCCCTCGAGTGCTTGGGGCCGCTCCAGGGCCTGGGCGGAAACCGTCCAAAAGCAGACCGCGAGCAGGACGAGCCGCGCGGCGGCGCGGAGGCCCCCGGGCCGTGTCCTTGGAGACTGGAGGTGTGCCATGAGAACCGCTCCCTGCAATGATGCAACAATGCTCCCGGGTATCATAGAAAGGAATACCCGGCTTTGCAAGCAATTCCACGGCTTGACCCGGTCCGGTCCCTGTGGGATAAGGAATCGTTGCATGGAGGTTTTCAGCATGAACATCGTTCAGTTCGAGGAATCCGGAGCCATCCGTCTGGGCCTGATCCAGGAGGGAGGCGTCGCCCCCTGCAGGTTTGCGGGCGACCTAATCGACCTCCTCGAGCGCCCTACGCGTCTCGAGGTCTGTGCGGAGCCGGTTCCCCTGGACCGGGTGCGGTTCGCCCCGGCGGTCACCCGTCCCTCCAAGATCCTCGCCATCGGTCTGAACTACCTGGACCACATTCGAGAAAGCAAGGGGACGGTGCCCGATGCCCCTCTGGTTTTTGCCAAGTTCCCCAGCAGCCTCACGGCCCACGGGTGCGCCGTCACCTGGGACCCCGCCGTAACCCGGAAGGTGGACTTCGAGGCGGAGCTGGCCGTGGTGATCGGAAGGAGGGCGACTCGAGTCGCCGAAGAGGAAGCCATGGAGGCGGTTTTCGGGTACACCTGCGCAAACGACGTGAGTGCGCGCGACCTCCAGTTCGGAGACGGGCAGTGGGTGCGGGGCAAATCCCTCGACACGTTCTGCCCCCTGGGACCCTGGATCGTCACCCGGGACGCCTTGCCGGACCCGCACGATCTGGCCCTGACCTGCCGGGTGAACGGGGTCCTCATGCAAGAGAGCCGCACGGATCAAATGATCTTCCCGGTTCCCTTCCTGGTCAGCTACCTCTCGCGTCACTTCACCCTGCTTCCCGGCGACGTGATCCTCACGGGCACGCCCCACGGGGTGGGCACCTTTCGCGACCCCTCGGTCTACCTGCAGGACGGGGACGAGGTGGCCGTGGAGATCCAGCACATCGGGACGCTCGTGAACCCGTGCCGAACCCGTTCGCCCCTCGAGACCGCCTCGAGTCGGGGCGCGTGACATGCAACGGATCGCCGACGGCGTGTTCCTGGTGTCCGGGGCCGGGGGCGGACGCTTTCCCTTCTCCCATTCCGTCCTGCTGCTGGGTCGCGTGCGCGCGCTCATCGACGCGGGATGCGGCGCAGAAACCCTCTCCCGCATCCAGAAGCAGTACGCTCCGGACCTGGTCCTTCTCTCCCACGGGCATCCGGACCACTGCTCGGGCGGTGGGATCTTCTCCTCGGGTCAGATCTGGGCCCCGCAGGAAAGCCGGGAGAGCACCGGGCGACTCGCGCGCATGGCCGAACGGTTCATCTCGCGCCCCCTTCAGGACGAGTGGATGGACTTCATGCGCCGGGAGATCGGTTTTCGAGAGTTCACCCCGGGCCACGCGTACCGCGGGGGAGAGGCGTTCGATTTGGGTTCCCTTAAGGATCCTTCCCGGTCCGGCCGCGGATCCTCCGGTTCTGGGAACGCCAGATGATCGAAAAGCACCTGGACAGGCTGATCGCCCGGGGGTGCGTGGAGAGAAAGGACGAGACCTTCGTCAAGTTGGACTGAGCCCCGGTCCTTCACGAGGCTCCGTGGAGAGCACGGCTCGAAGCAGCTCCGAGACCAGAGTGTAGATGGCCGCGTCGTTGCTCGCCCTGGGGCCGGCCACGTTCAGAACCCGGACCCCGTGGCGGGCGACCCAGGACCGCACCGACGCAGCGGCCTCCTGGGTGAGCCCGTGGTCCAGGTTCACGTGCAGGCAGGGCTTTCCGTGGCGGCGGGCCAGGACCAGGGTCAGACGGGACCCGCCCGTGAGGGGTCCCCGGGAGACGATCAGGGTGGCGTCCGAGTCCAGCACGTTTTGCTCGGTCCGGTCGGCATAGCGAAAGGAAGGCATCTCCTGAACCCGGTAGCGTGCGGGGATCCGGCCATCCTCCGCCTTTCGGCCCATGGGGACCCAGCCCCCGTGGGCCACGCCGGCTCGAATGGCCGCATCCAGGGCGGCTCGATCCGCCCCGGTCTGACCTCCGGACACGATCTTTCGAATCATGCTCCGCCCCCGTTCTTCTCTCCGAGCATCACCCGGACGCGATCGTAGGCATCAATGCGCTCCGTGATCCCGGCCAGGGTTTCGCGCCGCCGCATGCGCCGCAGGAGCTTTCTCTTGTGTTAATCGAACCCCTCGGGGTTCTCCGGATTGACACACCCCTGGAGCAGCACCAGACCGAAGCCGACATCCGGGTACAGGGAGGCGTATCCGGCGGACATCGAGCAGGAGACATCCATGGGGGACCCCTCTTCGAGCTTGGGGTTCAAGGGACCGGTCCGCGCCTCACGGGTTTCGGGTCACGGGTTCGCCGTTTCGTGCCGGCGGCCCGCCGCATGAACCCCCCACGCCGGCCAGGACGCAGAAGAGGCATTGCCCGATCTCCGCCCGATTCGCATGAAACACCGTCAGCCAGGCCTCAGCCATCACCCCGGGGAGGCTGAAGACAAACGTACCGGGCCGGAAGATGGCCGTGCAGGCCGTACCCTCCGCCATGCGCCCCCGGCCCTGACCCGTCATGGGGGCTTCCTCCTCCCTGCGGGTTCCGCAGGGATCAGGCCCGGTCCAACAGCCCCTGAAACGACTTGATCGCCTCGACCCGACCCTCCAGAGAGACGTCGTCCTCGAACACGAACTCCAGGAGGAACCGCGTCCGATACTCCACGGCCGAGGTCTCATAGCCACGGCTGGTGGTCACCTTGATGTCCTTCAGACGGGTGAAGCGGTCCGTCCCGAGATGATCGGGGCGCCGGAGGATCAGGCGGATGCCTTCCCGGGCATCCTCCTCGCTCTCCACCACCAGCTCGATCCCTTCCAGCTTCTTGACCGCCTTGACGATCTGCTCGTCATCGACGCGGATCTTCATACGCCCTCCCTGCTCCGGGATCTCCACTCACGGCTCGGTCCCGCTCGACAGCTGCTCGGCCGTCCGCAACCAGTCGAGGATCTCCTGGATGTTCCTCACCATGGACCAGCACCGGTCTGCGAACACAAGGGTGTGCCACAAGGTTCCGGATCGGAATGCGCCCCTTCCAAAGCCGGAAGGATCCTATCACAAAGAATCCCGAATGCACAACCGGAGGCCGTCTCGGTGAGCGTCACGGCCGGCGCTCCGGAGAATGGAAGTCCAGCTCCTTCAGTGCGGCCAGCGTGATCCGGGCGTAGCGTTCCTGAAACGGGTAGGCGTTCAACCGCACCGCCGTCCCGGGGGGGGCGTCCACCATCCGTTCTCTCTCCACGAAGGCGTACCAGGGGTGGTCCGGGTCCCGGCCGATCTCGAGCACCGGGTCCCCGGGCGCTGCGTCTCCGGCACGCTGCCGGACGTGGGCCAGGCTGGTGCAGGGGATCTGCGGATGGAAATCGCGCCCCTCGACTTCCACGGCGTCGATGACGCCGTCCCCGTCAAGGTCTCGAACCTCCACGCGCCCTTGGAGGTCGTCCCGGTAGGAAACAAGAATCTTTTCAACGCACAACAGCATCGCATTCTTCTCATTGCTGATATGCAGGCTCACATAGATGTCCACCATGTAATGAACATTGGTTTCGGTATCGGATGCCAGCACATTGTAGATTACTTGATTGCTATCTGGAACTTTCTTTCTGGACTTCAGCTCGGTAACCACCTTGTGAACGATGCTTCCAGCCAACATTAACGTACATCCGGGACTCAATGCTATGAAAAATAGAATAATAATAGTAATTACCATTCGAAACAAACCTACGATCATAGATGTTTTGAGTGGATTCGTATTCAGAGCCATTTACAATGTTCCAGCCATGATGAATTTTTTAATTGCATTCTTGACAAATTTTTTCAATATGTCAAGATGCGGTCTCATACGGATTTCCACGCAAAAGAGAAAACCCCAAGTCAAACGCAGGGAGGTACGCGATGGATGCGCACCAGCGCTCTTGGAACGCAACGATGGCGGCCCAGGTCATTCAGGCCCTCGAGGATCGGCGCATGGAGGGATCGTATGCGGAGACGGCCCTTCAGGCCAAGGAGGAAAGCCTCGCCATGATCGGCGACGGAGAGACCGTGTTCCGCTGCGGGTCCATGACGGCCCTGGGCATGGGCCTGTGGGAGGCCCTGGCCGAGCGTCCGAACGTGACGGTGATCGACCCCTACCGTCCCGAGCTGACCCGCGAGGAGGGGCTGGCGCTACGGCGGCAGGGGCTCACCGCCGACCTCATGATCTCCAGCACCAATGCCATCACCCTGGACGGACGCCTGGTGAACCTCGACGGCATGGGCAACCGGGTGGCCGCCATGTGCTTCGGCCCGGCCAGGGTCCTCCTGCTGGTGGGGATGAACAAGCTTGCGCCGGACCTGGAGACCGCCAAGAGCAGGGTCGAGCACTATGCCGCGCCGGTCAATGCCATGCGACTGGGGCTCAAGACGCCCTGCGTGCAGGACGGGCGCTGTCACGACTGCCGCGCGTCCCAGCGCATCTGCAACATGTGGTCCGTCATCGAAGGCCACATGATTCGAGGACGCCTTCACGTGAAGCTGATCGGCGAGAACCTGGGCTACTGATGTTTCAAGGTCCCTGCGGCGGGAACACCACCTCTACCCGGCGCACGAAGAGGTCCATGTGGGCATGGGCGTCGAAGAAGCCGGGCAAGAGGTAGTCTCCGCCTGCATCGTACACGGCGGTGCCCGTTCCGATGAGGGAACCGCAGGCTCCCACGTGGAGAACCGTGTCCCCCAGGATCGCCACATCGGCCTCCATGATCTCGCCGGTGTACACGTTGACCAGTCTTCCGTCTTCAATGAGCTTGTCCGCTTTCATGCACATTCCTCGCTCAACGTCTGGGCGGCATCGCACCGGGTTGCTTTTGAAACCCCCATGGGCCATAATGCGCCCATGAGCGCGGCGGTCCTCCATGGAACCATTCAAAGCGGAACCGGTCAAGGGGCCTTCTTCACCCGGCTGGACTGGGTGGTGGACCAGTGCCGGACCCGCCTGGGCTGGGCCCCTTTTCCCGGCACCCTCAATGTCCGCGTCGGGGACGAGGATCTCGAGCACCTGGACGCGTTCCTTCAGCAAACCGATGCCGAGCTCGTTCCCGAGGACCCGGGCTTCTGCTCCGCCCGGGTCAAGAGGGTCGCCCTCAACGGGGTCCCGGCCGCCCTGGTCCTGCCCTCCGAGGACGTTCGAGTCCACGAGAAACGGGTCCTGGAGGTCCTGGCCGCCTGCCACCTGAAGTCCACCCTGGGCCTGGAAGACGGTGATCCCGTGACCGTGGCCGGAGAGACCGCCCGAACCGCCGGCCGCGAGGACATGGAGGAGCCCATGGCTTTGTACCGGGACATTTACGACCTGGCCTCCTCGGCCGGAGCCCTGGAAGGGTACGTCTATCCGGTGGAGCATCGGGACCTCGCCTACCTGGACGACTGGATCGGAAACCTGGTCCAGCAGGTCCGTGCCCTCCCGGACGAGGCCCGGGAGGGCATTCAACCCGCTCTCGACCGGACCGTGGGCCGCACGATCCTGTCCCTGGAGCCCAGGCTGGGCCCGGAGCACCCCCACATTCGGGCGCTGCGCTCCCTGGTGAAAGGGGAGGTTCCGGGCTCTCCCCACGACTTCGAGCAGGAGAAGAAGGAGAAGGCGGAGCGGTACGGGCCGTGAGGGAGACGGATTCCCGTCAGAAGAGGGGCAACAGGTCCCGGACGCTGGAGACGATCAGGTCCGGACCGTGTGCCGCCAGGGTGGCGCGGTCGTCCACCCCGGTCAGGACTCCGACCGTGCACGTACCCGCCCGCTTTCCCGCCAGGATGTCCACGTCGGCGTCCCCTACCAGGCAGGATCGTTCCGTGGCCACGCCGAGGCGCCTCGCACAGGCCTGAACGGGCTCGGGACTGGGCTTCATGCATGCGGTGTCCTCGATCACGATGACCGCCTCGATCAGGGGCTCGAGTCCGGCTTTCTTCAGGGGCAGGAGCTTGCGTTCGATGTAGCGGCTGTGGGAGGACGACACGACGCCGATCCGGATGCCCGCTCCGGCCAGACGGCGAAGGAGCTCGCCGGTGCCGGGGATCAGGACGACCGACTCCGTGTAAAGGCGCTCGGAGATCCGTCTTCCGGCCTCGAGGCAGGCCTCGATGAGCTCCTCCCTCCGATCGGACATCTCCTCCGGGATCAGGTGGTGGAACCCGGCGAGGCCGGTCTTGAGCATGGCGGCTACCGCCTCGCGGGAGGCGGGCGGCAGCCCCACTTCCTCCAGCATGGCGGCGGCGATTCTGAAGTAGACGGGAACGGAGTCGATCAGGGTGCCGTCCAGGTCGAACATCACGGCCTCGAGGTCGCGGATCCTGTCCCTCATCCCCACTGCCCCCTGTCCTGCTTGCTCAGAGCTCAACGGATTCTCGAAACCCGAACCGGACCCCGTTGTCCATGTAGTAAACGAGCTCCGGATCGAAACGGTAGAAGCGCACACGAAACCGTTTTCCGAACTCCTCGAGGTCCAGGTCCTGACCCGGATCGAAGAACTCCCGGGTGAACGGGTACTTGTCCACGTAGGCTCGAACGGCCTCCAGGGCCTTCAGACCCGGGCGCACCTTTCGAACCCGGCCGGACATCTGGAGACCTCGAATCTCCTTCCAGGAAGCCACAAAGGGGTAGACGGCGGCCGAGGCCTGCCCGCTCGCCAGCGCCTCTCGAATGTGCCTGGAGTCCGAACCCGAGAAAAAGTAGAACGCCCCCTTGTGAAAGACGTAGTACACCGGGGCGGCCCACGCCCTGCCCTCCTCTGCCGTGGCCAGGGTCATGGTGCTCTGCTCGTCGATCAACGACCGGGCCAGGGCCCGAAGATCCTGCGGTTCGGTCATGGTCCTCCCGTGCCCACCCTCGCAGCAACGTCCCGGCGGGGCGGCTCAGTGCAGCAGAGGCAGCAGATGGTGCGATCCGGCCGTTCCCGAGAAGAAATGGGTCCGTCCTCGAGGACCCGGACATCATCCATCAAAGACGGCTGGACCGCAAGTCCTGAACCAGGTGAATCAGGTTGGACACGCAGATGGGAATGCAGAGCGCGGCGCCGAAGGAGACCGGGAGGGTGACCCAGATGCGGGGAATGCCGAGGCCGCGGGACAGGGTGTCGATCTGCCCGAGGCTCAGCTCGAGCGCGTGGGGCAGGAGGTAGATCAGGAAGGCCAGGACCGCACACTCCACGAAGAGGCCCAGCACGAGCCGCCCCTTCGGTCCCATCCGTTCCTCGATGAGGTGCATCTGGATGAAGCCCTTCTCCCGATAGAGCACCGGCACCACGAACATCACCGAGTACACGAACAGGATGAGGGAGCTCTCCAGAATCCAGTCGAAGGGATGGCGCAGAATCCACCGGAAGAGCAGGTTGCCGCAGTTCATGACGATGATGGCTGCGAGCGTGGACACGCTGATGATCAGCGCGATCCTGCAGAGCACATCCAGGGTTTGATCCAGGCGTTTCAGCATGAAGGGCTCCGGGTGCCGCTGGGGTCAGTACATGGACAGACCGAGCAGCTGCGGCACGAAGGTGGAGAGGATCGGAATGTAGCTGATGAGCAGCAACGCAAACACCAGGGCCAGAAAGAACCGCATGGAGTAGACGATGATCTCCCGCATGGGCACATCCGTGATCGCCCCCATGATGTACAGGGCCATGCCCATGGGGGGTGTGATCATGCCGATCATCAGGTTGAAGACCACCATGATGCCGAACTGGATGGGGTTCACCCCGATCTCGGCCGGCAGCGGCGCCATGAGCGGGACGATGACCAGCATGGCCGGAATCTGCTCCAGAAAGGCGCCCACCACCAGCAGGAACACGTTGATGATCAGCAGGAGGACGTACTTGTTGTCCGTCAGGGACAACAGGACGTCCGAGAGCATGACCGCGCTTCGCTCGATGGTCATGATCCAGACGAAGGCGGTGGCCGTGGCGATGATGAACATGATCACGCCCGAGGACTTGGCCGAGACGAGGAACACCTCCGGGAGCTTTCGAAGGAAGGCCTTCCCCTTGATGACGACGCTCAGAATGAAGGTGTAGAGGCACGCGATGACCCCGGTCTCCGTGGGCGTGGCCATGCCGCTCACAATGCTCCAGAGGAGCAGGATGGGCAGCAGGATCACAAAGACGTTCTGGAGGAAGCTCTTGGCGGTCCGGCTCAGGGAGAACGGCCGGGGTTCCGGCGCAGCCACCCGGTTTCGCGCCACGGCGTAGTAGATGTATCCCATGAGAATGAGGCCCGTGAGGAGCCCGGGCACGATGCCCGCGAACCAGAGGGTGGCGATGGAGAGCTCGGCGATGTGCCCGTAAATGATCAGCATGATGCTCGGTGGAATGATCGGGCCGAGCATGCAGGAGGCCGCCGTGACCCCCACGGCGAACCGCTTGTCGTACCCGGCGTCCGACATGACCTTGACCTCCACCAGCCCCAGGCCGGAGGCGTCCGCCACGGCCGCGCCCGAGATGCCCGCGAAGATCATGCTGGCCAGCACGTTCGCGTGGGCCAGCCCGCCCTTGATCCATCCCACGAGCTCATCCGCGAACTGGAGGAGACGCTCGGCCACGCCGCCGTAGTTCATGATCTGGGCGGCCAGGATGTAGAAGGGCACCGCAAGGAGGGTCCAGCTCTGAACGCCGGCCACCATCTTCTGAGGTAGAGCGGTGCCCGGAAGGTCCAGGAAGATCAGGCCGATGGCCGATGCCAGACCCATGGAGATGGAGATGGGGATGTTCAAAAACATGAACAGGACAAAGAGCCCGAGCACCAGGAAGCCGATCATGTTCCGTCCCTTCTTTCGGGGAGGTCGGGGGGTCTCCCAGCGGAGGCCCCCCGAATCCGTCCGGGAAAGCCTATTTCACGCGCTCGACCTTTTCCACCCACGCCTTCTTCACCAGGCCGTCCTCGATCAGCCCGGGAAGAATGTCCTTTCGAAAGGCGTCCACGAAAGGCTGGCGGTTCACGCGGATGTAGACCGCGTTGTGGATCTTGAGGAGCTTGTTCTCGATGGTTTCCTCCACGCGGTTCTGGGCCTGCTCATTGTACCACTTGCCGGCCGCGGCCGCACCGTCCAGCAGCACCTGCCGGTGCTCGGGGCTCAGGTCCTTCCACACCTTCTCGTTGATGGTGATGAGCTCGAGCTGGGGGAACTGCTGCAGCTCGGTGATGTACCGGGCCACCTCGGAGAACTTCTGGGGGAAGACCAGATCAAAGGGCGAGGTGATGGCCTCCACCACCCCCTGCTTCAGCGCCAGGTACGCCTCGGCGAAGTCGATGGTGTGAATCTCCGCACCCATGCCGGCCCAGGATTTCTGGATCATCTTGGCCGGCCAGAGCCGCAGCTTGAGCCCTTTCACGTCCTCCGGCGTGAACACGGGCTTGGTGGCGCAGATGACCCGGAACGGACCCCGGTGCCACTTGTTTTCCAGGTTGATGAACCGCTGGTTGGCCTTGTCGAGGAGCTGGTCCTGGAGCTCCTTGCCCAGGACCTCGTCCACCCATGCATGGAGGTGGTCCCGGTCGTCGAAGATGAAGGGGATGGTGGCCACGCCGATCTCCTCCACGTGGGCTGCGAACCAGGTCTGGCTTCCCAGGAACATGTCCTGGCTCCCCAGCTTCACCCCCTCCACCTGGTCGGGGGCATGCCCCAGCTGCTCGTTGGGAAACACCTGAATCTTGATGTCGCCGTTGGTCTTCTCCTCCACATAGGGTTTGAAGACCTGCTCCAGGGCCTGGTTCTGGTTGGAGCCCGGGGCCAGGATGTGGCCGATCTTCAAGGTCTTTGCCGCGGCCATGCCGGGTACGATCAGAAGCATGGCCACGAGCAGGGCGCAACATGCCGTGGTCTTTCCGTGTTTGCCAGCCATCTCGATGCCTCCTTTCCTGGAATGTTGGGTTCACTCTCCGGGACCGCTTGGCGCCGCCCAGAGAACCTTCCTGTCTCCCGTCTTGTCGATCACCTCCCCTCCGCGTCCATTCAGACCTAGGAACCGGTGCCTCGCAAAGGCGGATCCCTTCACTCCAGCGAAAAGGCCTGCTCCGGGGATGGGTGCTCCTTCATGAACCTCCGGAGCTCCCGGGTCTCCTCGGCCGGAGGCTTCCGCCACAGCCCGGCCCGGCTCACCGCCGGGTACCCGGCCTTCTGGCAGAGGTCCACCATCATCTCCGCCTGCTTGAAGGCCGCCACCATGGGGTCGATCACGGGTACCCCGATCACCTCCACGGGGTCCTTGTCGAACACCTTGCTGAAGATGGATCCGATGATGGTGCACCCCGGAATGATCACCTCGGCCTGATCCTCCTCCACGCACTTGCGGCTGACCTCCACCACGCGCCGGGCGATCTCCTCCGGAGGGGTGATCTCCGGGTACAGGTCGCAGGCCGTGATCCCGATCCACCTCAGCGAGGCCACCTTGGGACGCACCCCGTAGAGATCCACCAGGCGCATGTCGATGCCGCCCACGGTCATGGGGTCGGTGGACACCACGCTGAACCGCTTTCCCATCATGCTCGCCAGGTGGGCCGACGACTCGAAGGTGGCGGTCACCGGGATGTCCACGATGGAGCGCGCCTCGAGAAGCCCGGGGTCCAGCATGCACGAGAGAACCGCCGCATCGTAGCCCTGCTTTTCCGCCAGGCTCACCCGCTCCACCGCGGCATTGATGCACTTCAGGGTGTTGTAAACATAGGTGTTGTAGTTCAGGGGAAACACTGCCTCCAGGCACTCGAAGTCGAAGGTGGTGTCCTCCCGGGCCACCCGCTCCAGGTTTTCCCGGCCAAAAGGCTCGGTCTTGCCGAACGGCGAAAGCACGAGAATCTTCATGGTCTGCCTCCCTCACGGGTTCGAATGGGTTGTGCTCGAGGGCCTTCGGGCGTCACCGCCCGGACCGGGCGCGCCTCCGGAGCGCTTCCGTGGCCTCCGCGTCGAGGCGGCCTTCGCCGTCCACCACCACGCCGTAGGCCTCGCGGGCCTTCTCCCTGCCGATGAAGCCCTCCAGGACGTCCCAGGCCACCTGCTCCGGGCTCCGTTCGAGGGGGTCGCCGAACCCTCCGCCCCCTGCGGTTCGAAGCACAATGCGGGTCCCGGCCTCGACCTCGGTGGTAATCTTGGCGGGCAAGGGATGCTTCTTCCCGTCCGCCGCCACGATCCACGCGTCGGAGGGTCCGCCCTCGCCTCCTCCCATGAGCCCCCACGGGCGAATGCGGCGCCGCTCCGTGCCGATGGAGATGGTGGCCCGGTGGTCCACGGCGGTCACCTCCCGGGTGAGTCCGAGACCGCCGCGACAGCGGCCCGGCCCCTCGGAGTCCGGCACCAGGCCGTAGCGTTCCACCCGCAGGGGGTAGGCGATCTCGATCACCTCGGTGGGGGTGTTCATGGTGTTGGTCATGTGAACGTGCACCCCGTCCATGCCGTCCTCGTTGACCATGGCGCCCTGCCCCCCTCCGTAGGTCTCCACATAGGAGTAGTACCCCTGGCTTCTGGGGTCCACGCCCCCCAAGGTGAAGATGCTCATGCTGCCGGTGGAGGCCGCGGGCACCCGTTCCTGAATCACTTGTGCCAGGGCCCCCAGGATGACCTCGGTGATGCGCTGGCTTGTGTTGATGTTCGCGTTGGAAACGGGCGCCGGAAACCGGGGGTTCACCAGGGTGCCCTCGGGGGTCTTCACCTCCACGGGTCGAAAGGTCCCTCCGCTCGAGGGCAGCCCCGGGCCGATGGCCGACTTGAGCGCGTAGTACACGCAGGCCAGGGTGACGGCGCGGGTGCAGTTCACGGATCCCCTGGACTGAGCGTCGGTACCGGTGAAGTCCACCTTGACCCTCCCCCCCTCCACGGTCAGCGCCGCCCGGATCTTCAGGAGGTCGTCGGTCAGCCCGTCGCCTTCGAGAAAGTCCTCGAAGGTGTAGGTCCCCTCGGGAAGATCCTTCACGGCACCCCGCATGCGCCGCTCCGCGTAGTCCATGATGGCGTCCATGTAGAAGCGCGTGGTCTCCACGCCGTACTTGGAGATCACCTCCCGGATTCGACGCTCCCCCACGTTGTTGGCCGCGAGCTGGGCCTGAAAGTCCCCTCGCATCTCGTAGCTCGTTCGCACGTTGTTGGTGATGACGCTGAGGATCTCCTCATCCACGGTCCCCCGCTTGCGCAGCTTGACGGGCGGAATGCGGATGCCTTCCTGAAAGATCTCGGTGGAAATGGTGGGCATGCCCCCGGGCACGATGCCCCCGATGTCCACGTGGTGGGCCAGGTTGGCCAGCAGCGCGATGCACTCCCCTTCCATGAACACCGGCGTGATCATGACGACGTCCGGAAGGTGGGATCCGCTGATGTAGGGATCGTTGGTGATGATGGCGTCTCCCGGCTCCAGCCGGTCGATGGGATACTTCTCCAGGGTCTTGCGCACCACGGACACCATCAGCCCCAGGTGCAGCGGAATGTGCTCGGCCTGGGCCACCAGATCGCCCTGCCCCGTGTAGATGGCCGTGGAGCAGTCCCGCCGGTCCTTGATGTTGGGCGAGAGGGCCGTGCGGACCAGGGCGGCGCCCATCTCCTCGGCCACGGACTGGCAGGCGTTGCGCATGACCTCCAGGGTGATGGGATCCACAGTGCTCATTCGGCTGCTCCTTTGTGGGTGATCAAGAGGTTCCCGTACCGGTCCGACACCGCCTCGTAGCCCGGAAAGACCAGGATGGTGGAGTCGAGCTGCTCCAGGACCGCCGGACCCTGGACTCCCGCGCCCCCGGGTAGGGCCTCCCGCAGGTAGACGGGTGTGAGCACCGGCTCGCCCTCCGAGAAGACCACGTCCCTGCGGGTCATGGGCTCCGGCATGGGCGCCTGGGATGCCACGGCCGCGTTCAGGCTCGCCTCGGGCAGGCGGCCCCAGGCCACCACGCGGAGGTTCACGAACTCCACCGACTCGTCCCGGCGCGCATGCCCGTAAGTGCGCTCGTGCTCCCGGTGAAAGGCCTCGGCTGCCTCTTCGAGCCGTTTCAGGGACAACGCCCCTTCGGGGATGGCCACGGGCAGCTCGTAGGCCTGGCGGGCATAGCGTATGTCGGCGTGCCGCTCCAGCTGGATGGCCTCGTCCCGGAACCCCTCCTGGCGCAGCTGCCCATCGCCTTCCCGCTCCAGGGACTCGAAGATGGACTGCATCACCGCCACGTCCACCCGGTCCAGGGTGGCGATGTGGGTCTGCACGTAATCGTGACGCACGTCCGCGGACAGCATGCCGAAGGCCGAGGCGATGCCCGGGTGGGGCGGAACCACGATCTTGAGCATGTTGAGGGCCTGGGCCAGCTCCACCCCGTGCAGGGGGCCGGCCCCGCCGAAGGGCACCAGGGTGAACTCCCTCGGGTCGTAGCCCTTCTCCACGCTCACCCGCCGGATGCCCCGCACCATGTTGGCGTTCATCACCGCGATGATGCCCTCGGCCGCCCGGCGCACATCCATGCCCAGGGGACGGGCGATCTTCTCCTCCACGGCCCGGACCGCGTCCTCCAGGTGCATCTCCATCTCTCCACCCAGGAGGTAGGCCGGGTTGATGCGTCCGAGTATGGCGTTGGCATCCGTGGCCGTGGGCTCGGTTCCGCCCCGCCCGTAACACACGGGGCCCGGATCGGCCCCTGCGCTCTGGGGGCCCACCCGGAGGGCTGCCCCGCTGTCGATCCAGGCGATGCTCCCTCCCCCCGCCCCGATGGTGTTGATATCGATCATGGGAAGCTTGATGGGGTAGCCGCCGATCTGGCTCTCCGTGGTGAGGCGGGGCCTTCCCTGCTCGATGAGGGAGATGTCCGAGCTGGTCCCGCCGATGTCGATGGTGATGATGTTGCGGTGCTCCGTGGCCTCGGACAGGAGCACACCGGTCAGAACGCCCCCAGCCGGACCCGAGAGCACGGTCCGTGCGCTCATCTCCCGGGCCATGCCCGCGGTGATGACCCCGCCGTTGCTCTGCATGATGTAGAGCTCGGAGGCCACGCCGACCTCCTTGAGCCGCTCCTCCAGAAAAGCCACGTAGTTGTTCACCTTAGGCATGACAAAGGAGTTGATGCAGATGGTGCTGGTCCGCTCGTACTCCCGGAACTCCGGCAGCACCTCCGAGGACAGGGTGACGTAGGCCTCGGGGTGCAGCCGGGAGATGATGTCGAGGAGGCTCTTTTCGTGCGCGCGGTTGGCGTAGGAGTGGAGCAGGGAGACCGCAATGGACCGGATCTCCTTCTTCCGAATGTCCCGGACGATCTCCTCCGCCCGCTCCGTGTCCAGAGGTCTGAAGACCTCCCCGGTGTACAGGACCCGCTCCGGAACCCCGTAACACAGATGCCGGGGCACGATGGGCTTGGGCCTTCGGGCCCAGAAGTCGTAGAGATCGGGCCGGTTCTGCCGGCCGATCTGCAGGATGTCCTCGAATCCTTCGGTCGTGAGAAGCGCGGTGCGTGCACCCTTGTGCTCCAGGAGCGCGTTGGTGGCCACGGTGGTGCCGTGCAGCAGGAACTGGACGGCCTCTGCGGTGACCTTGCCTTCCTCCACCAGCTTCTCGATGCCCTGAATCACCGCCACTGCGGGGTTGGACGGGGTGGAGGGCACCTTGGTGACCGCGAGTCCGCCCTGCTTCAGGTCCACCACGCACAGGTCTGTGAAGGTCCCTCCGGTGTCCACGGCCAGCCGATATCGATTGCTCATGCTTCTGCCTCTCGAAAGGGATTCCATCACGCCGCGGTCATCGCCCTAGCCGACCAGGGCCACGGCACCCGGCGGGGTCAGGACCTCCATGTCCTCCAGCGGCGGGCTCATGTACCGAATGACCCGGGAGTGGAACAGCTGCACGTGCTCGGTGATCTTCTGGACGAGCTTATGCTGGTCGCGCGTGGAGAGCAGCTCGATGATGTCCGCGTGGTCCCCGAGCACCCGCCGAAAGTGGGAGGCCAGGTCGTCGGGCTCCATGTCCCGGCTGTAGGACAGGTAGGCCAGGCGCTGGGCCTGATTCTGGAGGTGGTTCAAGTAGGAGGTGACGAACCGGTTCTCCACGGCATCGTACACCAACCGGTGAAATCGACTGTTCTCGAGGGTGACCCTCAGGTAGTCCCGATTCTCCATGGCCTGCTCGAGCGCCCCGTGCACCCGCTTCAACCGGTCCATGCGGTCCGGGGTGATGCGACGCGCCGCCAGAAACACGGCGTCTCTCTCCAGGAAGATCATGGCCTCGAACAGGGCCCGAATGTCCTCCACGGTCACGGGCTTGATGAAGAACCCCCGCTTGGGGATCGTCTCCACCAGCCCTTCGGCCGCGAGACGGAACAGGGCCTCGCGGATGGGGGTGCGGCCGATCTCGAGCCGCTCCGCCAGCGAGCGCTCGTCCACCTGGCTCCCGGGCGGCAGCTGAAGCGAGATGATCAGCTCGTTGATCTCCCGGTACGCCCGTTCGTTCAAAGAGATCTTCGGTTCCTCCGAAACCTGCATGGGCATGCCCTTTGAAATGTTTTGAATATATTCTTAATATATCCTGGCAGGCGTGTCAAGGCGCGTTTCGAGCACGCGTGCATTTCGGGGACACCATACGTAGAATTTCGGGGACACCATACGTAATTCGCGGCCACGGCGGCATTGAGAGACCCCACCGGAGTACGCCCGCGAATTACGTATGGTGTCCCCGAAACTCGTCCCGACACTTCGAGGCTCACGGTGAGGGGGTCTGAACCACCACGCTGCAGAGGGCCATCATCACGGGGATGGAGACGAGGGAGACGACGAAGCTGGTGAACATGAACTGTTTGACGAGGTAACGGTTTCCTCCGGCCCGCGGTGACCGGGGGCATCGAGGCCTGAAGCACCACCAGGCGCGCACGCCTCTATGGGCTGTTGAGGATTCGGTCCTCGAGATCCCGAACCAGGTTGGTCATGGTGGTGTAGAAGGGCGTGGCCACGCCGGTCTCCTCTCCGTACTCCACCACCTTTCCTCCCAGAAAGTCGATCTCCGTGCGGGTCCGGTTGGCCACGTCCGCGCACATGGAATCCCTGTGGACACCGACCCTCTCGAGGTAGGCCAGGGCCTGCTCGAGGTAATCCTCGCCCAGGTCGTACCCCTTGGCTCGGGCCACGGCCAGGATCTCCTGAAAGCACCCCTCTGCAATCTCCCGGGTCGGGGGAAAGGCGAGCGCGTCCTTGATGGTGCGGTCACTCACGGCGCAGATGGAGGCCATGGTGCACTTCATGACCATCTTCTTCCAGACGTAGCGCTTGATGTCCTCCACGAGCTCCGTGTCCAGCCCGCCGGCGGATACCGCCTCTGCAACGGCACGACCCCATTCCCGATTCTTCGAAGACAGGGCGCCGAGGTGGTTGGGTCGATTGAAAAAAGCCATCTCCACGCACCCTGGACTCTTCAGAGAGACGCCGTAGTTCAGGGACATGCGGAAGGCCGCTTCCACCCCGAAGGCCTCCGCGATGAGATCCTCCGTGCCGAGGCCGTTGTGGGTGCTGACGATCTTCATGCCCGGCTCGTACACGGTCTTCAGCGACGCCAGCACCCCGGGGAGATGAAAGGTCTTGGTGGAGACGAAGACCAGGTTGGGACGGAAGTCCCGCAGCCTTTCCACGCGATCCACCGCGTGTCGTGCCGGGACCTCCAGGTCCATCTCACCGGAGACCCGAATCCCGTTCGCCTGGATGCTCTCCTCGAGACCCGGCTGCGGGTCCACGAGCACCGTGTCCGGATGCCGCTCCATGAGTGCTGCCGCCAGCACGGCACCCGTCGCTCCGATTCCGACCACTGCGGGTCGCAGGGAACCATCCATCTCACAACCCTCCTGACAAGATACCGACGCGCCGCCTTCAGAAAGGGGCGCCACCCCTGCCCGCCCTTGCGTGACGCCGGTTCGAGACCGACCCATCGTACGACACCCGGTCCCGCATGGCAATCTCCTTGCCCACGTGGATGAGCTCCCCCTCCCCGGCCCGGGGCTCAGGACCGGTGAAACATCCGCACGCAGGCCGCTGAGTGCGCCGCCCGAATCCCCCCGATCACCCTCCTTCGCTCCCCCGGACCCTCCAGACGTCTGAGCAGGCGAAAGGAAAGTCGACCTTGCACACGGAACTGGCGGTTGCGAGCGGATCAATGTGCGGCATGGTCGTCTACCGGGCTCCAGGCCGGCGGGCTCGATGGCTTGCAGGTGGCCGAGCATTGGGTACGGGCTCTCGGCACCCTCCGTCAGGCACGTTCGGCGGTCTCCTCCAGGGCCCGTTGTACGGCGTGGCCCAGCTCGTAGGCCGTGAGCGGCTTCATGACAAAGGCGCGAACCCCGAGCTCCTTTGCCCTTTCCTCGGGAATCAGCTTGCTGTAGCCCGTGGTCAGGATCACCGGCAGGTCCGGCCGAAGGGACAGGAGCTCGGTGGTCAGGTGGTCCCCCCTCAACCCCGGCATGGTCATGTCGGTGATCACCAGATCGAACCCGCCGGGGTCCTGCTTGAATCGTTCGAGCGCATCCCGTCCGCCCGCTTCGGTGACCACCCGGTAGCCCTGGCGCTCCAGCATCTCCCGGCCCAGCTGCAGGATGGAGGGCTCGTCATCCACCAGCAGGATTCGCCCAATTCCCCGAGGCGGCTCGGGTTGCGGCGCCGCCTCCGGATCGGCTTCGGTCCCGCAGGCCGGAAGGTAGACGGTGAAAGCAGCCCCCTTGCCCGGCTCGCTTTCCACGGTCAAGCCGCCGTCACGGTCCTGGACGATGCCGTGCACCACGGCCAGCCCGAGCCCGGTCCCTTCGCCCACGTCCCTCGTGGTGAAGAAGGGACCGCGCCCGGAGGGAGGCCCTGCGCACCTCCTCGAGGTTGTCCGCGGCGGGGCTCGCGCCGGGCAGATCCATCATGGCCAGCTCCGTGTTCCCGAGAATGATGCTGAGGATGTTGTTGAAGTCGTGGGCGATGCCGCCGGCCAGGGTGCCGACGGCCTCCATCTTCTGGGTCTGCTTCATTCGGGCTTCGTACTCGAGCCGCCCCCGGTTCGCCCGTTTCTGCTCGGTGATGTCCGTGAGCACCCCTCGAACGCCGGATCTCTCCCGAGTGCGCACCGGGCGGCTGGAGGCCCGCACCCAGCGGCCGGCTTGAGATCCTTGGCCCGGTCGATCAGGCTCTGATCCGAGTAGGCCGTGACGAAGATGATCGGGACGTCCAGGGTCTGCTTGATCCGCTCCGCCGCCGTGATGCCGTCGAGCTCGCCGGGCATCACCACGTCCATGAAGACCATGTCCGGCCGCAGCCTGAGGGCCTGTTCCACCGCTTCCGCGCCGTTGGTGGCGGAGCCGACCACCTCATGCCCCATGGCGGTCAGGCTCTCCTCCAGCTGCGCCGCAATGACGACCTCGTCGTCCACGATCATGATCTTATGCACGGCTCCACACCCCCGCTGCGGTCCTGATCACATGATCGGAAGCTCACCCCCCAGACTTGAACCCTTAGCATGGTTTTCGCCAGCGAACAACCTCCGGTTCTTGAGCCATTCGGGCCTGATTGCGTCGTCCCGGCCTCTCCTCTGCCTTTTGAGGGTATTTCGGGGACACCATACGAAATTCAAAAAACCCCTTGTGAGAACGCGCCCTCTCGTGGGAACGAAGGTCGGTGTCCCCGAAACTCGAGGCTCCGAACGCCTTGACTTTCGCCGGTCTTGTGTTCCTAACCGTGCTACATGGGAGGTCGGTGGAGGTAAACCATGCGGGAGTCCTCGAAATCCCCTTTGAGGAGCACGGTGGCGATCAACGTCAGATCGGCCCCAGCAGCCGCAATGATGTCATGGGCGGCCCGCACGGATCCCCCTGTGGCAATCACGTCCTCGATCAGGCACACCCGCTTGCCTCGCATCCGTTCTGCATCCCGCCCGTCCAGCACGAGCTCCTGGCGGCCGGTGCTCGTGATGCTCGTCACCGGGTGGGTCAGGGGATCCACCATGTACTTCTTCACGGACTTTCGAATCACCACGAAGTACGGGTGGCCCAGGCACCTGGCGGTCTCGTGGACCAGGGTGATGCCCTTGGCCTCGATGGCCGCCAGCATGTCGAAACGTTCCAGCAAGCCGTCCTTCCGGAGTCGTTCGACCATCATGCGGGCGCAGGTTTGGTTGAGCGCCACGTCCCCCAGCATGACAAAGGACGCAATGCGTTTGTCCGTACCTGGTAGCGTGACCACCGGCAAACGGCGTCGAACGTCTCCGAACTCCAACAAAAAAGTCCCTTCCTTTCCCATGTCGCTTTCTCCCGATGCCGTTGTCATGAAGTGCCGATCGAGGCGAAAGACACCATAGACGGAACCCGTTGCGATGTCCACCGTTTGATGCAGCTTTTGGATCCAACCCGAAGCCCCTTTCGACTCTCGTGCTTTCGCGGCACACGCATCGGGGACAAGAGGCTTCAGACGAAGCCTCCTTGAGACGAGGCATGGGTGGGCACAGCTCAGACCGTAAACAAGGTTCATTTTCCGCCACTTCCGTGCTATGGTCGGAACCATCAGGTGAGTGAATTACATCGTCTCAAGCACAAAGGGTGTCTAATGATCAAATGGGATGAACAGACGGATGTGGTGATTATTGGAAGCGGTTTGGCTGGGTTGTCCGCAGCGATAGAAGCAAATCAAGCAGGTGCTTCAGTAATTGTATTCGAAAAAATGAAAGTGATTGGAGGAAACACTCGCATCAGCGATGGCGGGGTAGCTGCACCAAACAATTACCTGCAGAAAAGATCCGAAATCGATGATTCAGCGGAGCTTTTTTATCAAGATATTTTTAAAGCTGGATTGGGCATCAATCATCCGGATTTGGTAAGAGTTTTGGCGGAGAGGGCGACCGAGGCCATCGAATGGACGCGGGACACATTGGGCGTGAAGTATCTCGATCGGCTGGACCGTTTCGGCGGGCACTCCGTTGCTCGATGCCTCACCACACGAAGTCACTCCGGAGCAGACTTCATCAAGGCACAGCGCGCTTTGCTGAAGCAAAAAGGAATTGAAATACGA
>CAYYVD010000020.1:0-23587 GCA_964475045.1 uncultured Desulfobacterales bacterium
GTCAGCCAACCCCCGAAACTCGGCCACATTTGAGGTTTGGATTCGGTCGGAAACTCGGAAAATCAGGTCCTTTTGTCTCGGAGGTAAGGATGGGGCGGAGTAGGTCAGAACGAGGTGGGGCGGCGGGCGCGGGAACGTTGGTTCCAGAAGGCCGGCCGGAGTGTCGGTTCTGTGGGGCGGTGGCTGTTAAGAATGGGAGCACCCGGCACGGCAAGCGGTGCTGGAGATGCCCGTCCTGTGGCCGGCAATGGACGCAGGATCCGGACGGCCGCGTACACCCGAAGGTGGCCCAAATCGCGGAGCGGATGATCCGGAAGGGAATGGCGGTGGTGGAGATCTCCGAGCTTTGCGATGTCTCCAGGAGCTGGGTGTACCGCCGGCGCGATCGCAACGGGAGCGCCCGCCGTGCCGGATGATCAGACGCCCATACCGCCGGAGGAGCTGCGGCGCCAGGTGGAGGAGCGTGTCCAGGAGGAGGCCGGAACCCTGGGGCCTGCCACCGTCGAGGAGGACACGCCGGAAGCCAGGGCGCCCAGCCGCTTTGTTCGGGCCTGCCTCGAGGCGAATGAGCTTGGTGATGGGATGCTCTACGCGGCTCTTCAGCGCGGCCGGTTCCTTTACAACAACACCAGCGGCAGATGGCTCCGGTGGGCTGGCCACCACTGGGAGATCGACGTGATGGAGGACCACCTGGCCACGATCGAGGACGTTGTCGATCGGTACCTCCAGGAGGCCGATTCGGTGGACTCAGAGATCCAAGAGGCGGTTCGGTCCGGAGACAAGGAATCTCAAAAACGCCTGGAGCACGTCCGGAAAAGTTTCTACGGCCGAGTGAAAAAGCTTCGCGGCGATCGCGGCCGGCGCTCCTGCATCTTGTTCGCCAGGACATGCAACCAACCTTTGGCCCTTCGTGGTGACGAGCTGGACCTCCATCCGTGGCTGTTGCCTTGCCCAAACGGAACCATTGATCTCCAGAGCGGGAAATTTCGGGAGGGCCGGCCGGACGAGCTGTTGTCCAAGGCCAGCCCGATCGAGTGGATGGGCCTCGATGCGCCGGCCAAGGCCTGGGAAGCCTGGCTGCTCGAGATCTTTGACGGGGACGAGGACCTGGTTCGGTACATCCAGCGGGTATTTGGCTACGCGATCGCTGGCTTGACGCTGGAGCACATCTTCATTGTGCTTCACGGCCGCGGACGCAACGGCAAGGGTACATTTGTGGAGATTCTGAACCACATCCTGGGCCCGCTCTCCGGCTCCATCCAGAGTGAGATGCTTTTGACCAGCCGGCAGCCGAGGTCCTCCGCGGGCCCCAGCCCGGACATTATCGGCCTCAAGGGGCTCCGCTTGGCCTTTGCGAGTGAGACCGACGAAGGCCAGCGGTTCTCACCCGCCAAGGTGAAGCTCTACACCGGCGGCGACCAGCTCGTGGGGCGAAGTCCCCACGACAAGTACGAGGTACGCTTCAAGCCCACGCACACGCTCTGCCTTTTGACCAACCACAAGCCTCATGCGCCTGGTGATGACTTTGCGTTTTGGGAGCGCGTCCACCTGGTGCCCTTCAACCTGAGCTTCGTGGCTCGGGAGCCGGTCCAGGATAACGAGCGCCGGGCCCGCCAAGGCGTGGCTCAGGAGCTCATGGAGGAGGCTCCGGGCATTCTTGCGTGGCTGGTCCGCGGCTGCCTCGAGTACCAGCGCATCGGGCTCAAGCCGCCCGAGGCCGTCCAGGAGGCCACCCGGCAATATCAGCGGGACGAGGATCTTCTGGCCGACTTCCTCGAGGCGTACTGCGAGATCGGCGAGCAGCTCGAGGTTGGGGCCTCTGAAATCTTTGACAAGTTCTCGGACTGGTTCGAGGAGACGATCAGCAAAAAGGGTATCAGCCAGAAAAAGGTCGGCACGATCCTGAGCCGCCGCTTCGAGAAGGTCAAAAGCATGGGCCGGTATGTGTACAAGGGCCTGGCCCTGAAGCAAACCTCGATTTAGCCAGGGACGATCGTCCCTGGGATCGTCCCTGGAAGGAATGGTGGGAATGGCTACCAAGCTCCTGATTTCAAAACGGATCGACCGGTTCAAGGACGGTTTCGCCCGTTTCGGCCAGGGACGATTGGACCTTCAGCGCCTAGTTAGATTGCATAGGCTTTTAATTCTTACGCGTTGCCAATGTTCGGGCTCGATCGTCCCCGATCGTCCCTGAGCATCTAACGCCCTTACAGTCCAAGAGAATTCCCAGGGAGGATCGAAAACGGTCCATCCCTTAAGGTCTTCATGGTCCCTGGGGTACTTTACTAAAGCATAAAATTTTTTTTTTGGAAAGAAAAGAAGAAGAAAGAAGTAAGAAATGAAGAGTACTCGGGAAGAAAGAGAGGAGTGCTTGGTATGGCGCACCTGATCATGGAGCTCGTGAGGCGGCATGGGGTGGAGCATAAGCGGGTGTCCACCGCGAGCGGCGGTCGGGGGCCCGAGTGGGCTGGGCCCTGCCCCAGCTGCGCCGGCACCGATCGGTTCCGGGTTTGGCCGGACCAAGGCGAGGACGGTACATACTGGTGCCGGCAGTGCGGCATCGGCGGTGACGCCATCCAGTTTCTTCGGGACGTCGAGGGTCTTTCCTTCCGCGAGGCCTGCAGGCGGCTGGACAAGCCGCTTCCGGACCGGGCTGCCCTCCGGACGCCCAAGGCCCCAGCGCCGGGGTCGAGCTCGCCACGCATGCCGGAGGACCCGGACCTTGTCTGGCAGGAGAAAGCCCGCAAGCTCGTCGCCTGGGCCTACGAGCAGCTTTTCGAGGACGCCGGCGCTTTGGATTATCTCAGGTCCCGCGGCCTCCGGCCCGAGACCGCCGCGGCTTTCGGTCTTGGATGGAATCCTGGGAATGGGAAGGGGAAGGATCTTTATCGAGCCAGGGAGTCATGGGGACTGTCATCAGTTTATCGAGAAGATGGGGGGAGGCGGCCTTTATGGCTGCCCCAGGGGCTGGTGATCCCGTGGCTGGATCCGGTAAGCGGGAACGTGCTGCGTCTCCGGATCCGCCGGACCGGAGAGCTCAGCTTCGGGCCCCGATACTACGTGGTGCCCGGCTCGAGCTCCGGGACCTTGATGTTGAGCCCGGACTCGCCGGCGCACGTCGTGGTCGAGGCGGAGCTCGATGCGTTTCTCGTGCATCAAGAGGCGGGCCAGCTGGTGGGTGCCGTGGCTGTCGGTTCGAGCAACACCCGGCCGGATGCCCGGGCTCTCAATGTCCTGAAAAAAAGCCGGCACGTCCTGGTGGCTTTGGACTTTGACAAGGCGGGCGCAAAGGGCTGGCTCTGGTGGTCCCAAAACGTGCCCGAGGCAGCCCGCTGGCCCGTGCCGAAGCGCAAGGATCCAGGGGAGGCCTGGGAGGCCGGCGTTGATCTCCGGGCATGGATTTTGGCCGGGCTGCCCGAGGGGTTGCGCATGCGCATGGGGGTGAATGATGGGTGAGCTCTATTGTGAAAATTGTGGGTGCAGGATTTTGGCCGAGTGGGACGTGGGGAGCGTCCTGTGGCGCTGGGAGTCCTGTGGCGCCGGCGGTTGCCGTATGGTTCGCAGAACGGAGGTGATCTGCTGGGCCTGCTGGGAAGAGGAGCTCGAGCCGCCGCTGTCGCCGGCGGAGGCTGCGATCGAGGCGGCATTCGATCGATGGATCGCGCGGGAAAGAAGGAGAAATCATGGATCTGACCAAGGATCAGCTTCACACGCTGCGGCACATGCTGGGCATCAATACGCCGCATGACCGGCAGCCGCGACCGTACCGTAACTATGCGGCCACGAACCCGGGTGACGAGCACTACCTCGAGCTGGAGCGCTTGGGGGCGGTGGAGCGCGTGCCGAGACCTGTGCCCAGCTGGGCGTCTGATTATGATTGGTTTCAGTGCACCGAGGCCGGCCGGGTGGCGGCTATGGCGAGCCATCGGAAGGTCCGCAAGGGAAAGCCTCAGAGGGTCTATTGTGCGTACCTGTCTTGCCGTGAGTGCTGTCCCAATCTGACGTTTAAAGAGTTCCTGACGGACGCGGCGTTTAAAAAGATTAGGACCGGCGCATGATTCAGCTGGACCGCAACTTCACTGTCGGCATCGTCCGTGTGCGGCCTGATGTCAGGCGCCTACTTAAAGTTCTCATCCATCGGATCGCGGGAGGCTCCCGCAAGTGAACAGGGATAGAGAAGCCGAAATCCAGGCCATACTGGCGGGCCCCGAGTTCATGGACTGCCCGGCATCCGCCGGCGCCAGGATCCGAAAAGCTGTGTGCGTGGAACGGCAAACGCGGGGGATTTGTCCGGGTAGCGTTTGGGGTGAGCGGGTTGTTCCGTACAGTTGCAGGGATTGCGAAGTGGGCCGAGCGATGCTGGAAGCCTGCAGGGAAGGAGGTGATGAGAATATGGGAAAAGACTTCAAGGTGTCGATAAACAGTCCTGAGCCGAAGGCGTCGCCTGGCGGCAAGGGTTTTTACACTTTTTTCACGGAAGGCCCACCTCCATCGGCTCTCGAGGGCCGCCGGCACACCATCATTGTGGACTTCAAGGGCCGCGAGGATCTTCTTGACCGCTTCAAGGCCGAGTCCTCCGCTGCCGGCGACACGCCAGCCCAGCACATGCTGTGGCTGGCCGGTGTGTACATCCAGGGGCTTGACCGCAGCGGGACGGACGCTGCGGCTAAGTCGTAACTCAATCCAGCTCAAGGAGGAAAACGGGATGCAGGTACGGGAATTATTCAAAAAGGTGCCCCTTCATCTGGTGGGGCGGAATCCCTTGAACCCGCGGACGGTGTTTGAGGGGCAGGCGTTTGACGAGCTCGTGGAATCAATCCGGAAGAAAGGCGTGCTTCAGCCCGTGCTGATGCGGCCGATCGCCGAGGGCTCCAGGATGGAAGCAGACTCTCAGAGCCCGACGCATGGGCTCGAGGTCGAGTACGAGCTCGTGTTGGGGAGCGGCGGTTCCGGGCCATGTGCCGGGTGGCCGGTGAGAACGGAGGCCTCCAGGAGCATTGGATTCCGGCCATGGTAAGAAGCCTGTCCGACGAGGACGCGTTCGACGCCATGGTGCTCGAGAACCTGGAGCGCGAGGACCTCTCACCACTGGAGGAGGCCCGCAGCTTTCAGGCCTACATCGAGCGCCGCGGGGAGCACGGCGCCGTTGAGCTCGCCGAGCGCATCGGCATTCATCCGCGGTACATCCGCCGGCGCGTGGCCGTGCTCGGGCTGCCCGAGGAGATTCTCAAGATGTGGAATGAGGGCGAGCTGCTTTACGGCCATCTCGAGCAGCTGCTGCGGGTACAGGACGACCCAGGGCGGCTCGAAGAGCTGGCCGAGGAGTGCGGGGACTATGGGCACACAGTGGCGGATCTGCGACGCGAGATCGACGGCGACTCCCCTCCCTTGGCTTGGGCCCTGTTTGACCTCGAGGCCGAAGGGTGCATCCGCTGCAACTGGAACACGGATGTGCAGAAGGACCTTTTCGGGGAGACGGCCTCCACGGACAAGGCCTTGTGCCAGGCCCCGAAGTGCTTCCGCCAGAAGCAGAACAACTGGCTCAGCGGTCGCTGGGACATGACGGAGGCGGCCGAGAAGTACGACACCAACGGGTTCCGGTTCAAGGATCGACTGGAATACAACCAGTACGAGATTTTTCATGACAGAGCTCCGGAGGTCTGCGCTTCTTGCGATCACTTCGTGAGCCTAGTTCAGCTGGACGGCAAGGTGCAGAACAACTACCTCGGCCAGGCCTGCGTGGGGGGCAAGAAGTGCTACCAGGCCCAGATCAGCGCTCCCAACACTGAGGACGGTTCGGGGTCGGCTATGGGCTCGACCGCCGGAGGTGGTGATGGGAACGAGCCGCGGGTCGCCTGGCACGGCAGCCACTTCCGGCAGAAGTTCTTCGACCAGCAACTGACGCTGCGCTTTGAGTCAGTGCGATCGGGAACGTCGCCGGCGCTGAGGACTGCGCTTTTGGCGCTTTTGCACGGCCGCTCTGAGCTGAGGACTTGGTTTGCTGAGCGGTACCCCGAGGTGGCCTGTGAGAACGTCAAGACTTACGACGATCGGCCAGTGATGGACGAGGGCAAGGCCTTTGCCAAGATCGGGGTCATGCATGACGACTGGCTCGAGGGGGTAATTCAAACGGCTTCCCTGCAACAGCTTCTCCTTGAGAACTATGCTGCAAATCGTGAGCGCCAATTCCTGGCCGAGCACCTCGGTGCCCGCCTCGAGGAGCACTACGCCATGGACGAGGAGTACCTGCAAAAAAAGACCAGGGCGGAGCTCGTCAAGCTCGGCGAGGAGCTCGGGGTCTTCGACACGCCGGAGGCGAAGGCCTACCGCGTGGAGATTTTGGGCAAGAAGATCGGCGGCAAATGGGAGCAGCTCAAGAAGGGCGAGCTGGTGGACACTTTTCTGAAATCCGGTGTGGACCTGGTCGGCCGCGTGCCGGCGGAGATTCTGGGGGCGGATAAGGAGGCCCGGGAGATCGAGCAGATGGAGATGGAGGAGGAGTGATGGGAACCGCAATCGAATGGTGCGAGGAAACTTGGAACCCGATCACCGGATGCACGCCGATCTCCGAAGGGTGCGCCCACTGCTACGCGCAGCGCATGGCGAAGCGGCTGGCCGGTCGGTACGGGTATCCAAGGGATGAACCGTTTCGGCCGGGGACATTTCACCTGGACAAGATTGACATCAACCTCTTTCCTCCGGGCAAGTCCGTGTTCGTCTGCTCCATGGGGGATTTCTTCCACGAAGCTGTGACGCGGGAGATGCGCCAGGATGTTTACGCCGTGGTGGACCACCACCCCGACACGTTGTTTCTGTTCCTGACGAAGCGGCCCCAGAATGTCATGAGCTGGTGGATCGGGGAGAGGCCCAATGTCTGGCTGGGGGTAACGGTCGAGAACGACAAACACCTGTGGCGAATCGTGCGCCTTCTTCAAATCCCGGCGGCAAAGCGGTTCGTGAGCCTGGAACCGATGTTGGGGCCGATCCCGCTACGACACATGGATGCCGAACAACACACGAATGAGTGGTGCTTTATCGACTCTCTCACCGGAAGGCATACCGACATGGGCCGCCCTTGCCCTGACGTGCCTCGTCTCGATTGGGTGATCTGCGGCGGCGAAACAGGCCCCGGCGCAAGGCCGATGCACCCCGATTGGGTGCGGGGCGTTCGAGATCAGTGCTTGGAGGCTGGGGTGCCCTTCTTCCTGAAAAGCTGGGGCGATTACATTCCAGAAGACCAGATCGAGCTTCCCACCGATAATGATTTTGTGTGGCGAAACCAGCCCCGGCCTGCGGAATCAATCCACTCTTGGTTCTTCAACAATTACCTCGGTGATTTTGAAGAGCGAAAAGGCGTGATGTGTGTGAAGCCCACGAAAAAGATCGGCAAGGCTCTCGCCGGACGCCTGCTCGACGGGCGGGAGTGGAATGAGAGGCCGGAGGTGAATCCATGAGGCACGCACTGGAGCAGAAGGTGAACGGCCACGAGGTCCTCGGGATCTGGGACGACGAGCTCGAGAAGGGCCGGATCATCTGGGTCAACGGAAAGGCGTACGACCTGGTCCGCCCCAGGGACAACAACTACATCGACCGGATCATTGCCGAGGGTGAGAAATCGGGCCCTCTGGACGAGGCAAATCCAGTCGCCGCGGTCGATCCCAAAAACGAACAGCTTTCGCTTTTCGGAAACGAGGTGACGGCATGAATATCCGGGAGTGCGCGGAAAAGGCCCACCGTATCGCGGTGGATCACGGCTGGTGGGAGACGCACCGGCCGGTACCGGAGCTCCTGTGCCTGGTGCACAGCGAGGTCAGCGAGGCCATGGAGGCCCATCGGAACGGGGACGAGCCGCGTTACGCCGAGGAGCTGGCGGACATTGTGATCAGGGTGATGGACATAGCGGAGGCCCAGGGGATCGACCTCGAGCGCGAGGTGCAGGACAAGATGGCATGGAACATTTACCGGCCTTATCGGCACGGCAGCAAAAGGTGCTGATCGCATGACGGACCCGGCCCAGAACGAGTTCGACAACCTGCGCAAGGTGGCGGCTTACCTCCAGGAGCAGGAGTGGAAGGTCTCGCAGTCCACGGTCTACAAGCACGCCCGGGAAGGCCGTTTGCGGCCCACGGCGGACGGGACCTACCCAATTCAGGTGGTGGACAAGTACGCGGGTACCCATCTGGTACGGAAGGAGACGGGCGATAAGGTTCAGGCGAGCCGGGTCCAGCAGGAGAAGGCCCAGGCCGAGGTGGAAAAGCTCCAGGAGCAGGCCAAGCACGCCCGGATTCGCCGCCTGGCCCTGGAGGGCAAATACTTGCCCCGGGAGCAGGTGGAGCTCGAGCTCGCCGGGAGGGCCGCGGCCCTGGCAGCCGGCCTGAACTTCTTCGCGCAGGCCCGGGCCGGCGAGATCGTTGAGCTCGTGGCGGGGGATCCGGCTCGGACCGGGGACCTGGTCCGGGAGCTCGCCGCGGCGTTCGATGAGTTCCTGAATGAGTACGCCACAACCAAGGGCTTCGAGGTGTCGTTCGGCGCCGGCGAGGCCCTCGAGGAGAACGAGGAGGGAAATCATGGATGAGAAGCCTGTGAAAATCCTGTGTCCAAAATGCAATGCGGTCATTGCCGAGGGTGGGTATGGAGAAGATATTCGAACGGGATTTCACATATGCGCGGGAGGCGTAGAAGACGTCCGGAATGCAACTAAAGAGGTGAGGGCTTCGGTGGATCGCCTTGCTGCTTTGCTGGAAAGGAGGCTCCCGTGAGCGTCAAAACGGTGCAGGATTTAATAACCGCCCTGTGCGAGTACCCGCCGAGGGCGCCGGTGATGGGCACGTGGGAAGGCCAGGTAAAGCCCCTGTTTGTTTACCGGAGTGTTGATGGCGTGGTCATGGTGGATGCGGACTTTGAGTTTTACCGACCCGAGTTTGAGGATGGGACAAAAAAGGGCGTTGCCTTTTTATCGCAAGTGGGCCGACGGAGAGCGTACGGAGCTGTGAACATTCCCCACGCCATAGACGTCAATCCCGGATCACCCTGGATGCCCCCGGGCCTGGTCGAGCCCACGAAGATTCGGGTGCGGTTCTCGAAGGCCGAGCGGGATGTCTGGCGCCGGCGCCGGCGGATCCCGGCCTCGGACTGGACGGAGCGGCACATCACCGTGGTGAGCGGGCCGTACGAGGGGTCCAGATGGCGGAACGAGGTCACGCCCTACCTCACGGGCATCATGGATGCCTCCATGCACGCGTCGACCCGGGAGGTGTACATCTGCGCCTCTCCCCAGACCGGCAAGAGCATGGCGGTCAATAACTGCATCGGCTGCGCTTCGGACCAGGCCCCGGGGCCTGCCATGTTCTGCTACCCGGACGAGCTCACAGCCAAAGAGAACACGCGGGACCGGATCCTGCCCATGTACCGGCGATCGCCTCGGCTGCGCGGGTATTTGACGGGCCGGGACGACGACGAGGGGATTCTCCGGGTGAACCTCAAACACATGCCCATCTACCTCGCCTGGGCCCGCAGCGCGAGCCGCCTGGCGAACAAGTCTATCAGGTACGTGGTCGGTGACGAGATCGACAAGTACCCGGAGACGGCGGGCGCCAGAGAAGCCGGCCCGATCGATTTGCTGCGAAAGCGCAAGATCGCCTATCGCTACAACTACAAGCTGTGGCTGACCAGCACGCCCACCGTGGAGTCCGGACCGATCTGGGTGGCCATCACCCAGGAGGCCGAGTTCGTGTTCGAGTACTGGGTGCGCTGCCCGGAGTGCCACGAGCGGGTATTGATGCACTTCGACAGAACCGAGCCTCGGGGCGGCATCCGGTGGCCGGAGGGCGAGCGGGATCCCCGCCGCATCGAGAGCCAGGACCTGGCCCGGTACCAGTGCGATCACTGCGGGGCCCTGTGGGACGACCACCAGCGTGACCGTGCCGTAAAGGCCGGCGAGTGGCGGACCCGGCTGGACTCGGAGGCCCGGGAGGCCGGCGAGCGGCCGAAGAGCCTCCGGACCGTGCTGGAGAAGGATCGGCCTCACCGTATCGGGTTCCACCTGCCTTCCTGGATCTCGCCCTTCGTGGGGCTCAGCCAGGTGGCTGCCGATTTTCGGCGGAGCCTGCACGACAAGAACAAGCTCAAGGACTTTCAGAACGGTCACAAGGCCGAGCCGTGGATCCCGTACGAGCAGGAACGGCCCGAGGAGCAGATCCTGGCGCTGCGGGACGACCGGCCCCGGGGCGTCGTGCCGGGCAACAACGTGGTGGCGGCTTTGACTGCCGGCGTGGACACGCAGGACGACGGGTTCTGGTACGAGATACGGGCCTGGAGCTGGGGGCCCGAGCTCACCAGCTGGCAGGTGCGGCAGGGGTTCGTGGAGAAGGTGACTTACGATCGGGAGGGTCTGTCCATCGACGGGTTCCAGGTTTTGAGCAAAATCTTGTGGGAGGACGTCTACCCGGATCCGGACGGCAAGGAGTACGGGGTGGAGCTCGCCCTCCAGGATGCGATGGGACACCGCACGGCCGAGGTGTACGAGTACGCCCGGTTGAATCGCGGCCGGCTGTTCGCCACCCAGGGAAGTCCCCGGCAGCGGGCCCCGATCAATTACTCGAACCAGGAGTTTTATCCCGGCAGCAAAAAGCCCATTCCCGGGGGGGTCCAGCTTTGCCAGTTCAACACCACGTTCTGGAAGAACAAGCTCGCATCCAAGCTCGAGATCGATCGGAGCGACCCGGGCGCCTGGCTTTACCACGCGGAGACGGACGAGGACTGGGCCCGACAAATGTGCTCTGAGGTCCCGGACGAGAAGGGGGTGTGGGTCCAGCTCGGCAACCGGCCGAACCACGGATGGGACTGCAGCGTGCTGAACCTGGTGGCCGCGGAGATCCTGGGCATTCGGAACTGGTCGCGGGAAGCCGAGCCGAAGCAGCCGGCGCCTCCGCCTCCTGCGGACGGCGGGTGGTTGCCCGGGATGGAGCTGCCCGGCGAAGAGTGGCTGTCATGACCGACCAGTGGCTCGAGGACCGCCCGGACTGGTTGGGCGGCGAGCTGCCCGAGGCGCAGCCGGCGCCGACAGAGCCCGAGAGTGAGGCCATGAGCGTTGGAGAGGCGGCTCGTATGCTGGGCGTGGATCCCAAGACCTTTCGAAAGTACCTCGCCTTGGACCCAGAGGACGGAGGGCCTATTCCTTTTGATGGGTGGTTTCGTCTTCCTGGTGGACACGTTCGTGTCTACCGCTGGGCTGTCGAAGTTTGTCGACAATAATTTTCCTAAAAATTTCTTACTAAACATTAGAAACGTGGAAAATTTGCCGGTACCCACTTGCGCGTTTCACATTCCATGGCGCAGCTTGGGAGATGCCTGCTCCCGGGCTCCCGTCTGGTGGGGGTGGGGCTTCGGCCCCGCCCCCATTCCCGCCCGAGAGCGATTCCTCTCTTGAGACACCCCAGAAAGGGGTCGGGGGCGAAAGCCTGGAGCAACCTGCAAGCGGGTGAAGGGAGTCTCCTGACGCTCCGGGTTGCCCGCTCCCGGCCCCGCCGACCACCGGAGGCCCGATGGCCTGGACCAGCACCGACCTCACGAACATCGAGACCGCCATCACGGCTCTTGCCATGGGCACGCGGGCGGTCACGGTCACTCTCGGCGGCATGACCATCCGCTACGCAACCGTGGATCTGCCCCAGCTGAAGGCGTTGCGCTCGCAGATCCGCCACGAGCTGGAGAGCGACGAGGGAAAGTCCATGTTCAACAAGGTGGAGTTCCGTGAACCGGCTTGATCGGATCATCAGCGCCGTTTCCCCGATTTGGGGGATGCGGCGGGCCCAGGCCCGGGCCGCCATGGACATGGCGAACGCCTACCAGGGTGCGAGCCGGAACCGCTTGTTCGCCGACTGGTTGGGCGGAAACGAGAGCGCCACGCCCACGGCGACGGACCTGGAGACGCTTCGCAACCGGAGCCGGGATGCCAACCGCAACTTCGCTCTGGCCCGTGGGGCCACGGACACCATGTCGTTCAACGTGGTGGGCCAAGGCCTGCGACCGGAGCCGCTTCTCTCGGCTGCGCGGATGGGCATCAGCGAGGACTACGCCGAGGCCCTCCGTGATCAGATCGGCGCGGCCTGGGATTTGTGGACGCCCTACGCGGACTCGGCCAACATCCTCACCTTTGATGAGATCCAATTCCTGGCCATCACCAAGGTGATCGAGGACGGCGAGACCTTCGGCCTGCCCACCTGGGCGGACGATCCCTGGCGCATGTACGGCCGGGCCCTCGAGGTCGTGGAGGCGGACCGGATCCAGACGCCCACGGACAAGGCCCGGCTCGGCGATCTGGCCCACGGGATCGAGTACGGCAAGAAGCGGGGCGAACCCCTGGCCTACTGGATCGCCAGGGAGCAGGACAAGACCGGTACATACCGGCTCCGGAGCGACAAGTTCGTCCGGGTTCCGGCCCGCGACGGCGCCGGCCGGCCCAAGGTGCTTCATGCGTTTCCGACCAGGCGCCCTTCTCAAATGCGGGGGGTGCCTTTCTTTGCGCCCATCCTGGGCCTTTTTAAGCACCTCACCCAGTACCTCGAGGCCGAGGTGGTGATCGCCCGGATCGCTGCATGCCTCGGGGTGTTTGTGGTCCAGAACGATCCCTACACCGGGGCGGTGGGCAACACGAACAGCCGGCAGTCCAGCACCAACGCCCGGATCCAGCGCCTGTCACCCGGCCTGGTTGGGTATCTGAACCGCGGTGAGGACATCAAAACGGTCGAGCCCACCAGGCCGGGTGACAACTACGATGACTTTGTGACGTCCATCATCCGGCAGATCGGTGTGGCTTTGGGCCTGCCCTACGAGATCCTTCTCAAGGACTTCAGCAAGACGAACTACTCCTCGGCAAGGGCCGCCATCCTCGAGGCCCGCCGTGCTTTCACGTTCTGGCGTGGCTGGTTTGCGTCCAAGTTCTGCCAGCCCATCTACGAGCTCGTGCTCGAGGAGGCTTACCTTCGGGACATGATCGACGCCCCGGACTGGAACCGGTGGCGGCACGAGATCTGCCGGGCCCGGTGGATCGGCGGGGCCTGGGGCTGGGTGGATCCGGTGAAAGAGGTGGAGAGCAGCAACAAGGCGGTCCACTACAACCTGAGCACCCTGGCCGAGGAGGCCGCGGCTCAGGGACGGAACTGGAAGGATGTGATCAAGCAGCGCAAGCGCGAGAAGGAGTACGCCGAGGAGGCCGGCGTGCCGGCCGTGGCCCCGTCGGGCGGCAGCCAGGAGACAGCCGCAGAGCTTGAGGACGAGAACGGCGACTCCCGGGAAACCCGCATGAACGCCCGAGAGGGGGACTCATGAGAATCCTGAACGCGATCCAGAACAACCTTTGGGCGATCAAGCCCGAGAAGCTCGAGGCCATTCAGGAGGTCCTTGACCGACGTCTCGAGGCCAAGGACATGCCGGGCCCGGAGGAGATGGCCGCGGCCGCGGCCAAGACCACCCGGGCCAAGGCCGGCGAGTTCCGGTACCTGACCGTCCAGGACGGCGTCGGCATCCTGAGTGTCGAGGGCGTCCTGGCCAAGCGCATGAACCTGTTCATGGCCTTTTCCGGCGGGTCCAGCACCGAGCTTCTGGCCAAGGAGTTCCAGGCGGCCGTGGCCGACGACAAGATCAAGGCCATCGTCCTGGACGTGGACAGCCCGGGCGGGACCGTGGACGGCACCGAGGCCCTGGCCAACATGGTGTATGAGGCCCGGGGCCAGAAGCCTGTTGTGGCGTTTGCGAACGGGCTCATGGCCTCGGCCGCATACTGGATCGGATCAGCAGCGGACAAGCTCTACATCGAGGAGACCGGCGAGGCCGGATCCATCGGGGTGATCTCGGTCCACTACGATTTCAGCAAGGCGGACGAGAGAGCCGGGATCAAGCGAACCATCATCAAGGCCGGCCGCTACAAGGCCGCCGGGAACGACACCGAGCCGCTCAACCGCGAGGCCGAGGATTACCTCCAGGCCGGCGTGGATTACGTATACACCCTTTTTGTGAACGCCGTGGCCCGGAACCGGAACGCGAGCGTCAACGCTGTCCTCGAGGACATGGCCGACGGCCGGATCTTCATCGGCCGCCAGGCCGTGGAGGCTGGGCTGGTGGATCGGATCGGCAACCTGGGAGTCGCCGTCCAGGCGGCCCGGGCCATGGTCGGCGGCTCGACCATCAAAACCATCAAACGAACGGAGGTACGCGTTATGGACAAGGCAACGCTGAAAGCCGAGCACCCGGATCTCTACAACGAGGTCCTGGCCGAAGGCCGGGAGGCCGGTTTCGAGCTGGGGCGCATCGAGGGGGCCCGTGAAGCCGGCGAGCATGAGCGCGAGCGCGTGGTGTCCATCCTGGAGACCGGCGGCGAGGATCTTCCCAGGGACGTTCAGCTCGGCCTGATCAAGGACGGCACGAGCTCGGACCAGGCCTACAAGAAGTTCTTCGAGGCCATGAAGGAGAAGCGCAAGGAGGGCCTGAAGAGCCTCGAGGAAAACGCCCCCCAGCCCCTGAACCGTGGCGTAGCCGGCGAAACGTCGTCGGTCGAGTCCGGCGATCTTCCCAAGAATCGGGAGGAGGCCGGCGTTCGGCTGGACGCCCGGGCCCAGGAGATCAAGGGGGAGAAGAGCTGTTCCTACCAGGAGGCCATGGCCCAGGCCCGAAAGGAGATGCCCGAGGTCAACCGGATCTACCTGGGCCGCGACGAGAACTAGGAGTCCGCGGGCAACGGTTCGCCCGGGAGCTGAGACCGTCCCGCTTTTGCAGACATAACACCAAGGAACATGGAGGTACGCATCATGGCAGGCGACCAGAGCAAACCGGCTGGATTGATCACCAAGGCCGCGGCCCGGGATCTTTCGAGCTACCAGTTTTTCGCCATGCAGGTCGACTCGGATGGGGACTTCGATTGTGGGGACTCCAGCTCCAGTGACATGGTGATCGGTGTTCTCCAGAACGCTCCGGACGAGTCCGGCGCAGAGGCCGAGGTGGCGACCCGCGGCACGACCAAGCTGAAGGTCACCGGATCCACAGCCATCTCCCCAGGCGACAAGCTAGGGAGTGACGGCAACTACCGCGGCAAGAAGGTCACGGCTGACAAGGCTTTTTATTTCGCCATCGCGCTGGAAGCTGCTACGGCCGACGGCGACATCATCGAGGCGCTGCTCGTTGGACCCAGTTACATCGGCGCATAAGGCCCTCGAGGCCCTCCGGAACCGGATTCCGGCATTCAGCTGTAAACCGGGCTGCACGGACTGCTGCGGCCCGGCGCCCTGGATGCCGGTGGAGCTCGAGGGCTTGGGCGACAAGCTCAGGCGGGAGATCGAGAGTCAGGATCTCGGCGATCTTTTGAAGCGGGCAAACGCGGGAGACGTTTGCCCCTTCGCCGTGCCGGGAGAGGGATGCAGGGTGTACGAGCAGCGGCCGGTCATGTGCCGGCTCTATGGGGCGGTGGAGGACCTTCGCTGCCCCAATGGGTACCGGCCCGAGCAGCTGCTCACCAGTCGGGAAGCTCGGGGCATCATTCGAACCTACGCAAATCTCATACAAGGAGGGTGAACGATGCCCGGACTAAAAGATGTGCACAGTGATCGACCGCTTGCGAATTTTGCGGTCGAGTACAAAAACAAGGCATTCATCGGAGACCAGGTGGCACCCGACGTGATCGTGGACAAGAAGTCCGATGAGTACTGGGTCTACGATAAGGCAAACAATTTTCAGCTTCCTGATACTCTTCGAGGGCCCAAGGGTAAAGCGAACCAGGCGAGCTGGGACGTGGATACGGACAACTACTCTTGCTTCGACCACTCCCTGCGCGACTTCGTGCCCGATGCACTAGCGGGCAATGCGGATGCTGGCATACCGCCGCGTGACAAA
Organism: uncultured Desulfobacterales bacterium; assembly: GCA_964475045.1. GTDB lineage: Bacteria > Desulfobacterota > DSM-4660 > Desulfatiglandales > HGW-15 > JAIPEI01. Next base: position 15,883 of record CAYYVD010000020.1, read on the forward strand.
ACCAATCAGACCCTGGTGAATCTGATTCTGCTTAGGAAGGAGAAGGCCATCGCGGATAAGGTCACCACTGCCGCGAACTACGCCTCGGGCTACAAAAAGACCCTGACCGCGACCACTCAGTTCAACAACTATGGCTCCAGTGACCCCATCGGTGTGGTGGATGATGGCAAGGATGCCCTTTTCGAGGATCCCAACGTCATGATCCTGGGTCAACAGGTCTGGAAGTATTTGAAGCGGCATCCCCAGATCCTGGAGACCATTAAAGGGGGAGCGAGCACGGACAATCCAAGCATTGCCACGCTTCGTCTCCTCGCTGAGATCTTCGAGGTAGAAACCGTTTTGGTGGGCAGGGCTCGCTATAGAAGTTCCAACCCCGGCCAGTCCACCGAGACCTACACCTATCTCTGGGGCAAGCACATCGTGCTTGCTTATATCGACCCTGAGCCCAGTCTGCAGGGCGTGAGTGCCTGGAAGAACTTCGTGTGGCGTCAAGTGGCCACGGATATGGGCTGGGACGTCCGGATTTACCGGGACGAAAGCAGAGGTGGCGGGGGTGATTGGATCGAGCCCCAGACCTCATACGACATCAAGGCGGTCTGCAGCGACGTGGCGTACCTCATCGAGAACGCCGTCAAGTAGCTCTCGCGCCTGGCCCGGGCGAGACGTGAACCGAAACCAGGCGCGGGGGCTTCGGCCCCCGGCCCGATCGGAGGAAACAATGAGACGATTCAGGATGCCGACACTGCTCGAGCAGATGATGCTGATCGTTGTTCTGCTCGCCGTGTTCGTTCTTTTTCTAACCGGTCCGGCCCAGGCCGATCCGCCCTGGTTCGGGGACGTCAACATCAACTCCTTGAACCAGGGACACACGACCATGGGCGGTGCCATGCGGATCGTGCCCCAGGACCTGGCCGGCACATCGGGTACGGGATTCACCATCTCGGGGGAGTCAATCTTTCAGGTACCCGGAGCGACCAGCGTGTTTCACATCAACCTGGGCGACATCTCGGACGACACCGACAAGTGCGCGATCGGTCCGGCCGGGAGCGGCGTCTCGGTGTGGGTGGTGTTCGGCCCGGAAGACCCGGGGAACCTGACGTTTGACGGGGCCATCTTCGGCATCCGCAACGTCGGGTCGGGAACGACCATTCCCTACATCGCCGGCGTCACCAGCTTCAGCGCCGGGGTTCCTTTGAACGCTCCGGTCCTGCCGGTCCACTCCACCACAGGCGTCACCCTGGCCTTGGGGGAGGACTTCGGGGACATCGACTGGTTCCAGCTCCTGGTGGGTGGAGACTCGGGAACCTCCATCTTCCGTATCGGCAAGGAGCACAATGACTAGCATGTTCCTGTCCGCGGCTGCGGTGATCTTCGACAAGCTCGGCACGCCGGCGACCTACGTGCCGAACGAGCCCGTGGATGCGATCTCCTGCACCGTGGTGGTGCAGTCCGGGACGGGTCTCATGCCCATGGACACCCAGGCGCAGTTCTGGGGGGACGAGACCCACCTCTTCTGCCTGGTGGATGAGTGCGGCGAGCCGGACCGGGGCGAGACCTTCACGGTGGGGTCGACTACCTACACGGTGGACGAGGTCCTGGACAACAACAGCTACGTGGTCGAGATGCGCGTGAGGAGCTGACCGATGCCTGTGGTGCCCGGCCTGGGGTTTGATCCCGCACAAAAGCTGCCGAAGAAGACGACCAGCCTGCCGGTTCAGCTGGATGACCGGCAGCTGCGCTATATCCAGCTCTTCTTCGGGCGGTTTTCCCGTGAGAGCCACAAGGTAATCACGCGGGGGATCAACCGTGTCATTCCGGGTGCCCGTACTGAGGTGGTGAACCAGGTGGCCTCGGAGATCCCGGTAACCAAAAAGAAGATCCGGGCCACGGTTTCCTCCAGGAAGGCCTCCTACCGTGGCGACGCAGGATATGTTCGGTGCCACGGCAAGCCCCTGGGCCTGATCCATTTCAAAGCACGGCCGACCCGCAAAGGCGTGACCGTGCAGATGAACAAGCGGGCCGGCCGAACCCTGGTCCCCGGCGCGTTCATCGCTCAACTCCAGGGTAGGAAAAACGTCTACTGGCGGAAGAAGGGCAACTGGGAGCCCACGCGGCGAGGGCCCTACCCGGGCCGCCAGTACGGCCCGCATCTGCCCCAGAAGTACCGCTTCCCGGTCCACCGCCTCGAGGGGCCCAGGATTCCGGATGTGCTGGAACGCAAGCATGTCATGAAGCAAACCATGACCATGGTTGGCGTTCGGGTCGTGAACGCCATGAGGCACGAGCTGAACAGGGAGCTCAAGGGATATGGCTGACACCATCCGCGAGCAGATCATCTCCGCCATCGAGACCAAGGTGGCCGAGGTGCTTACAGCCAAAGGCTACAACACCGGGATCGGCGCCAACGTGTTCCGGGCCCTGGCCCGCTTGGATCCGGACGATGCGCCCTGCATTGTGATCTGGCCGGGCGAGGAGGCCGTGGACTCCGAAAGTCGGGATCATGCCGTGACCATGAACGTGCACGTGGAGGGATTCAAGGAGTACGGCGACTCCAACCCTTCGGAGGTTTACGAGGCCATCCTGGGGGACCTGATCGACGCCGTGGTGGGTCGCAAGTGGACCCTGCCCTTCACGGCCGGAGCCGAGGAGATCGAGGCCGGGGATTCCATCGAGGGGCAGACCTCGGGCGCAACCGCCCTGGTGGAGGCTGTGAGCGTCTCTTCCGGATCGTGGGCGGGCGGGGACGCCGCGGGCAATCTGACCCTTCGGCGCAAGAGCGGGACCTTCTCGAGCGAGACACTGGACATCGTGGGTGGTGCGGTCGGGGCGGCCGATACCACCGGGGTGTCCGGGACCACCGGGCCGGAGGCCTCCGCCTGCGGGGATCTGGCCGACGACATCCGGTACGCAGGCAGCGGCGGGGAGCCGGGGACGGAGGCAGGCGACACGATCACGGGAGTTTCGGCCGTTTTCGAGATTCGGTACCGGACGGCCATCGGAGATCCGTACACTCAGTAAGGAGGAAGCGCCATGCCTACCGCGAAAAACGCCAAGATCAGCATCGAGACCGGGCAGAAGGTCCACAACTACGCGGTCATGAACGACAGCGGGGATCAGACGATCTTCACCATCTCGAGCGGGGACGTCTGGTCCGGCAAGGATGGATACACGCCGAGCGTGAGGCCGGACGGGATCGCCTCCGGCCGAGAGCTGCTCAGCACGGCCGGCACGAACGACCAGGTGAATATCGCCGCCTTCACGGCGTACATCGGCGGCAGCCTGGTGAGCGTCAGCGCCACCAACGCCACGTTCAGCCGACCGGCCACGGCCTCGAGGGCCTGCATCTACACGGTCAGCGTCTCCAGCTCCGGCACCATCACCATCACGAAGGGCACGATCTCCGGGGACACGTCCTTCAGCGAGACGCGGGACGCCGCAGGCGGACCTCCGTACATCCCGACCAGCGAGGTGGAGCTGGGTCAGATTCGGATCACCACCTCCACGGCCGCCACGCTCTCGGATGACGAGATCCTGCAGGTGCCCGGCCAGCACGCGGAGTACACCCTGTTTCCGTCCTGGTCCGAGAACAACATCGGCGACGGGATCAAGGCGGACAGCACCGCCGAGGAGAACGCCCACATCACGTTCGCCCAGGCGCTGCCCCAGAGCCACACGGGAGGGGCCACGAAGAAGATCTACATCAAGTACTACGAGCCCATCATGACCGTGCTCGACAAGGCCATGGACTTCGTGCCCCCGCAGGTGTCGCACAGCCTCTCCAGCACCCAGTACTACCGGGGCAGCCAGGCGGCCGTGACCGAGAGCGTCAACCAGGGCTCCTTCACCACCTTTGTGGAGGACGGGGTCTCCGATTCCATCGCGGCCGGGGACGGGGAAAAGCTCACGGTCAAGATGTGGCCGGACGAGAACAAGAACCCGTACATCCTCTGCCAGGGATACATCGGCATCGCGCCCAGCTACCCGGCCGGGGACAACATGTCCTTCGCTTGCACCATCAGCGCGGAAGCCAAGGCGGCCAAGTTCACCAGCTAACCTAACCATTTGGAGCCACGGGAGCGGCGATGCAGGTCTACATCCTCGGGTGCGCCAAGAGCGGCACCACACTCATGCGCCGGATGTTCGGCGCCTTCGAAGGGGTCTCCATCATTCCCTTCGAGATCGACGTCTTCGCGTTCGCAAACGCGGAGAATGAAAGCGGAGGGGCCCTGGTGGGCAAGCGCACGGTGGACAGTCTCTGCAGCAATCGCCTCCACGAGGCAGAGCTCAGGCGCCAGGCCTGGGAGCTCGATGACCGCAAGATCAAGACGATCTGCATGGTCCGCGAGCCCCTGGACGTGCTCCGGAGCGGGGTGCCGGTGGAGCGGTGGACCGCGTCGATCCTCCAGCTCCTCTACTGCAGCCGGATGATCGACCTCACCGTGCCCTACGAGACCCTGGTGCGCTACCCGGACGACGTGCAGCAGCTCGTCGCCGGCATGTTCGGGCTCGCGCCCCGGCACCGGTTCAGCGACTATCCGGCCTTCTTCACGGGGGAAGACGCCTCCAGCATGAGCCGCTACGAGCCGAGGCCGCTCTCGCCGGACCGGATTCACAAGGAGGGGGAGGTCTCCATTCCGGAGACGCATCAAACCATGGTCGAGCACCTGGCCCGGCTGCTCGGCTACAGACACGGGGAGCAGGAGGCGGCATGAAGATTTCAGCGGCCATGATGGTGAAGGACGAGGAGAAGAACCTTCCGCGGTGCCTCGAGAGCCTCCGGGGCTTCGTTGACGAGATCGCGGTGATCGACACGGGAAGCACGGACCGGACCGTGGAGATCCTGGACGCGGAGCGGGAAGCCGGCCCCGAGGTTCGTATCAAGGTGAGCCCCTGGCGGGAGGACTTCAGCTTCCATCGGAACGAGTCCCTGGACCTGACCACGGGCGACTGGATCCTAGTGATCGACGCGGACGAGGAGCTCTGCGGGGATAAGGAGGGTCTCCGGAAGCTCCTCGAGGACGAGAAGATCCAGGAGCAGGGAAGCGGATCGCTGGTGGTCCATGACATCCAAGGCGGCGAGGTGGCCGTGCAGCTGGTGAGCGCCCGCCTGTTCCGCAAGGGCCAGGTCAAGTATGCCGGCATCGTCCACAACCAGCCTGTCACGGAAAAGGCCCCGGCCGCGCTCCAGGGGGCGTACCTCAAGCACTACGGCTACGATCTGGAGCCCGAGGCCAAAAAGCGCAAGTTCGACCGAACGGTGGGTCTGCTGCAGAAACGCCTGGACGTCAACCCGTACGACTTCCAGGCCCACTTCTATATGGCAGAGATGCAGTCCCAGGTCGGCCACACCGAGCTTGCCGTGTACCACGGGGAGAAGTACCTGCGGGCCCGGGACCAGAACCCGTCCTTCAACCCGAGCATCTACTATCTGCTCTCCCTCAGTTTGATGCGCCTCCAGGACTTCGACCGGGCCCTGGAGGTGATCCAGGAGGCGTCCCAGCGGATCCCGCACGACCTGGACATGGCCAAGGTGACGATGGATTTCGGGCTCATGCGCAAGAACCCGCACCTGGTGTCCGAGGGGGCCCGGCGCTTCGTGATCAATTACGACCGCTACCAGCAGGACCTGGCGGCCCGGGGCGGTAGGTTCACCTTCAACCTGGACGAGAAGACCCTGTGCTTTGCCATGTTCAACCTGATGTGCATTTGCCTGTCCGACGGCAAGAGTCTGCTCAACCGCCTGGTGAACACGGTGGAGCAGATGGGGGACGAGGAGTACAAGGCCAAGGTGCACCGCGATCTCCAGCGCGAGATGAGCGTGATCGGCATAGATCTCCAGATCGAGGACCAGGAACGGGAGGCGGCCTGATGGGATTCGACCTCAAAAAGTTTGCGTCGGCCAAGTTCCAGGACCGGATCGTGGAGGTTTCGGTTCCGCAGCTCAAGGCGTTTTTCGCGGAAGGCGAGAAGCCGGTCTTCAAAATCCGGGGCCTAAGCGGGGAGGAGGTCTTTCAGGTTCGGGAGGCCATGAAGCGGGCCGAGGTCCAGGAGGAGCTCGTGCGCGGGTTCCTGAGCGACAACGCCCAGGAAAAAGCCCGGGCCATTCTTGAGGAGCTGGGGCTCCAGGGAAACAGCGTGCCCGAGGACTTCGTGCGGCACATCGAGGTCATTCTGCGGGGCACCGTTGAGCCGCCGCTCATGGGCCACCGGAGCGAGATCGTCAAGCTGGCGCGGGAAAGCTCCACCACGTTCCAAACCCTGGGGGATCAGATCCTGATCGCCACGGGAAAGGGGCGTGTCCTGGGGGAATCGAACGCCTCTGGAGAGACTCGAGCGTCCAAGTGACGATGGCCCTTTGCTCCGGAGGCGATTTCTGGCCGAAGCGGTTCCTGTACGAGGCGAGGCCCGACCTGATTCCCTGGGGATACCTGACGGAAGTCGAGATCGGCTTGTGGATCCGCTGGGGAGAGCAGGTAAAGAGCATGAGAAAGCGGGCCGAGAGGATGCCCGGCTGACGTAAATCCTGAATCGAGGGGCCTGATGGCGGATCTCACCAAAACCATAGACATCCTCTTCGGTGGGAAGAACAACCTCGGGCCCGTGATCAGCGGCGTGAAGCGCAGCCTGAACGACCTCGACGGCTACGCTCAAAACATCGCCCAGCCCCTGGCCTCCGTAGCCAACGCCATCCTGGGAATCGACGCCGCCCTCGGCGCCATGGCCGTGGGCGGCATGGCCCTGGCCCTCCGCGAGAGCGAGAAGTTCGGCGACGGGTTCGCCGAGATCTCCACGCTCCTCCACGGCAGCGAGCAGGACATCCAGGGCTTCCGGGACGCGGTCAAGGACTACGCCCAGCAGTCCAGCCAGTCCATCGAGGACATCCAGGCCGCGACCTACAGCGCCATCAGCGCCGGCGTGGACATGAAGGACTCCCTGGACGTCCTACGAAAGGCCGAGGAGCTCGCCGTGGCCGGTCGGGCCCAGCTCGCCGACACCACGACGCTCCTGGCCGGCACGCTTAACGCCTACGGCGAGGAGATGGACCAGGCCGAGCGGTACTCGGACGTTTTCTTCAAGACGGTCGAGCGCGGCCAGACCACCATTCCCGAGCTCGCCTCGGGCCTCTCCAGGGTCACCTCCCTCGCCGGCAATGCCGGCATCGACATCGAGACCCTGAGCGCGGCCGTGGCCACGCTCACGGCCAAGAACATCCAGACCTCCGAGGCCGTCTCGGGCCTCAAGGCCGCCATCAGCAACATCATCAAGCCCACGGCGGACGCTCAGAAGACCGCCCAGGAGCTGGGCATCCAGTTCGATGCCACGGCCCTCAAGACCAAGGGGCTCGAAAGCCTGCTCCTGGACGTGGCCCGGGCCACCCAGGGCGACACCGAGGCCATGAGCAAGCTCTTCGGGTCGGTGGAGGGCCTGAACGCCGTCCTCGCCCTGACCTCCGGAAACGGCGAAATGTTCGTGGAGAACCTCGAGGCCATGCAGAAGGCCGCCGGCTCCACGTCCACGGCCTACGAGAAGATGGCCGAGAACATGAGCCTGGTGAACCAGAATCTGGCCAACAACATGCGCGTCACCCTGGCCGGGATCGGCGAGCGTGAGGCCCGGGTCGGGCGATTCGCGGATGACGAGCTCGATGTCCTCGCCCAGGAGACGGCGGAGCATCATCTCGACGTCGGCCATGACCTCGTTCAGG
>CAYYVD010000020.1:23597-26541 GCA_964475045.1 uncultured Desulfobacterales bacterium
GATCGGCGAGCGCCTCGAGGATGCCTACAGCGACACGGCTGGCAACCTGGTGGGGATCCTCCAAGGCGTGGCCGAGGGGGTGGACGCCGGCGTTTTCGATCCCTTGTTCGACGCCATCGACAACTTTGCGGCCCGGGCTGGGGACTTCCTCGAGGACGTGGCTGAGAACCTCCCCGAAGCTCTGGAGGGGATCGACTGGAGCGGGTTCCTCGACGCCCTCGGGGACCTGGGCGATACCCTCGCGACACTGTTCGATGGGGTTGACCTGCGCACCCCGGAAGGGCTCGAGGAGGCCATGCAGGGCGTGGTGGACACCCTGGAGAGCCTGACTCGGGTGACCGAAGGCATGGTCGAGTACTTCAAGCCCTTGTGGGACGCCATCAAGGAAGGCATCGACCGGTTCAACGGCCTGGACGAGGCCACGAAGAAATCGTCCGGCAACATCGCTGCCGTGGCTCAGGCGGTGGTGGCAGCCGGCGCGGCCATCGGGGTGGCCTTGGTGGCGATCGTGGAGTCGGGCGCGAAGATCGAAGACGTGTTCAATGCCGTGGTGGGCTCCATCAAGTGGCTGTGGAACAGCCTGCAGCAGGCGTTCGATGTCGTGGCGCTGGCGGTCACGGAGGGCCTGCGCAGAATCGTGCAGGATGCGGAGTATGTTACCCGGGTGTGGGGTTTTGAAGAGTGGAACGAGAAGCTGAAGGAGCTCGAGTCCAATCTGGAGCACACGGGCAAGGCCATCTCGATGCACATGGGAGAGCAGGCGGCCCAGGCGGCCGATGCTGCGGCCCAGGCCATGGACGGGTTCACGGGAAAGGCCGCCGAGGCGGCCCGGGCTGCTGAGGACACCGGGCAGAAGGCAGCCGACTCCTGGGGCAAGATCGCCGACAGCGCCAACATCACGGTCAGCGCGGTGGGGGACAACGCCGAGGAGATCAAGCGCATCCTGACCCAGAAGATGTCCGAGGCCGAGCAGGGGGTGTCCGACGACCTGGCGGCCATCTCGGACGAGATCGAGGCCGCCATCCCCAAGGAAAAGAGCATGGTCGTTCAGACCTTCGTGGCGCCCGATGCTCTCAAGAAAACCAAGGAGGACATCGAGGAAGTGGCCAAGGCCGCCGAGGAGGTGAACGAGCTCGCCCTGGCCCGCATGGAGGCGGCCACGGCCCGGTACACCGCCTTGATGGAGGCCAACACCAAGAAGGCCATCGCCGAGATCGAGGCCTCCGCCGGCGTGAGCGAGGCGGCCCTCCAGAGCTCGGGCAGCGTGCTGGGCGACTACGGCGAGGTCTACGAAGCCCTCCGGGCCGAGGGCAAGAGTACCTATCATATCCGGAGATTCATGGAGGAGGAGGTATCCAACCGCCAGCAGCTCATGGAGGCGCAGCGCAAGCAGGTCGAGGCGCAGACGGCCTACATGGAGGCTCGCACGGATCGCATGGAATCCGGAGAGGGCGAGGTAATCAAGATCGAGGCGGCCGGCCTGGAACCTCACATCGAAGCGTTCATGGTGGAGATCCTCAAGCGCGTGCAGGTGTGGGCGTCCGAGCAAAGCTCCGCCTTTCTGCTGGGGTTGACATGATCGGCATCTCCACGGTGACGAGCAACACCTCCGTGCCTCTGATCATCCAGGAGGACCGGAAGACCCGGCAGCGCACGGCTGATGCCCGCGTGAACCGCTACCCGACGCTGAGTGGCGGCGCGACCGTTGTGCATTTGGGCTTTGCGGCCGCGGACATGACCTTCCGCGTTTATGCGGAGCGAGTGTCTAAGGCGGACTGCGACACCCTCTGGACCCTCTTCACTACGGAGACCCAGGTGCTCTATTTCAGCGAGCACGGCATGTATCTGGGGTCGATCAAGAACCTGAAGGCGGATAACGGCAGCGTGGACTTCACGTTCTATGTCAAAGAGGAGATTGCCACATGAAGGTGGCCTTGAAGATGGGCTCGATCTACGAAGTGGAGCACTGGCGGAAATGCGGCCGTTCTGGCGGGTGGATTGCGGACGTCACGGAGGACCACAACGCAGTCACGTATGAAGGGCTGAACTACGCCCTGAATGTGGCCTTTCACGGCGGCACCCAGGAACCGGACTGGTATGTGGTGCTTTTCAGTAACAATCACACCATCGCGACCAACGATACCTACGCCACGCCAGGGTACACCGAGGCCACGGCCTTCTCCGAGGGCACCCGGCCGGCGTGGACCGCGGCCACGGCCACGAGCCAGGAGATCACGAACTCGGCAAACAAGGCCAGCTTTACCTTCAGCACGGCCATGACGATTTACGGGGCCACCCTGGTAAGCGACAGCACCAAGGGGGACACCGCGGCCACGGCCACGCTGTTCGGCGGGGCCAAGTTCGCCGCGGAAAAGGCGGTGGAGGCCTCGGACATCCTGAAGATCACCATCAAAATCACGGCGGCCAACGCCTAAAGGCAGCAGGTCATGGGCTACGAAGTCATAGTAGGTCCCTGGAACCATACCAGCTATCGCACGGACGATGGAGGGTACACGTGGCGGGTCATCATTCCGGCGAGCGAGATCTCCGAGGATGCGGAGCAATTCCGGCTGCGGATGGATCAGTCCACCGAGGTCGGGTCGCGATCTTGGCAGATCGGCGAGTGCTGGGTCGGCCACCAGGGGGCGAGCAACGACGAGGATTTCGACGGCTCGCAGGTGCAGGTGACCTTCGACGGCGGCAACAGCGGCGTCCTGGTCAACAGCGAGGACATCTACAGTGATGACGTCGAGTATTCCCTCGACTCCTCCAAGAATCTGGTCGTCTCATTCTACCTGGACTCGTATACCTACGATCAGCCGCCCTATGTGAGCTCAGGCGGTCCGGGCTCCGCGGGATTCGATACCACCGGCAACTCAGCGTCCGACACCCACCCGTCTTATTTTGCGGGACCCTTCAGCGGATATAACGGCCTCATCAAGAG
>CAYYVD010000021.1:0-25917 GCA_964475045.1 uncultured Desulfobacterales bacterium
GCTCACCCAGAAGCAGGCCTTCGCCGGGATCGACTTCAACACCATCGCCCTGCTGACCGGCATGATGATGATCGTGGCCGTGACCCGGACCACGGGCGTGTTCGAGTTCGTGGCCATCTGGGCGGCCAAGCGGGTCAAGGCCGACCCCAAGGGCGTGCTCATCGTGCTGGCGGTGGTGACGGCCGTGTTCTCGGCCTTTCTGGACAACCTGACCACGGTCCTCCTGATCGTGCCGGTGGCCATCCTGATTGCGGACAAGCTGGAGGTTTCCCCCTACCCTTTTCTCATCTCCCAGATCCTCGCGGCCAACATCGGGGGGACCGCCACCCTCATCGGGGATCCTCCAAACATCCTGATCGGGTCGGCCACCCAGCTGACCTTCACGGACTTCCTGTTCACGCTCGGACCGGTCGTGGCCGTGATTCTGCTCCTGCTGGTCCTGACCATCTACCTCCTCTGGGGCAAGTCCCTTCAGGCCGCACCCGAGGCCCGCGAGCGGATCATGCGGTTCAGGGAGCAGGACTCCATCACCGACCACAGGCTCCTGAGAAAGAGCCTGATCGTGCTGGGGCTCGTCATTGCGGGGTTCATCGCGGGCGAGCACTACCACATTCGACCCGGCACCGTGGCCATGGTGGGGGCGACCGTCCTGTTGCTGATCTCCAGTGCCGGCACGGGACGCAAGGGCCAGGCCGGGCGGCTCCACGACACCTTCGGAGAGGTGGAGTGGGGTGCCCTGTTCTTCTTCATGGGGCTGTTCGTGATCGTCCACGGTGTGGAGCACGCCGGTGTGCTCGACCTGCTGGGCCAGAAGCTGATCGCCTTCACCGGCGGGAACCAGGCCGCCACGGCTTACTCCACCTTGTGGCTCTCGGCCGTGGTGTCAGCCGCCGTGGACAACATCCCCTTCGTGGCCACCATGATCCCCCTGGTGGAGTCCATGGCGCAGAGCCTGGGCGGGGCGGAGAGCCTGACGCCCATCTGGTGGTCTCTGGCCCTGGGGGCGTGTCTGGGCGGAAACGGGTCCCTCATCGGGGCCGCCGCCAATGTGATGGTGGCGGGGCTGGGGGAACGCTTCGGCCACCCGCTCACCTTCGGCCGGTTCGCCCTGTACGGCTTGCCGGTCATGATCTTGTCCGTGCTCATTGGGCACGCGTACATGTATTTATTATTTTTTTCCTAACCCGTGTGGGACGCTTCGAGGCCGCTCACGCCCGACATCCCGGTACGGGCGGCCGAAGACCCGTAGAGGAGACGTCCATGCGAAGAGGACAGAGCGAGATCAGGGAGCCGTTGGAGATCGAACGGATCCTTTCGTCCACCAACATCGGCCGGATGGCCTCCCTGGGGGAAGACGGTTATCCCTACATCACCCCGGTCAACTTCGTGTTCTTTCGGGAATGTGTCTACTTTCACTGCGCGCCCGAGGGCGAGAAGCTCGACAACATCCGCCGAAACCCGAAGGTCTGCTTCGAGGTGGACATCCCTCTTGCCTACCTGGACGCGGGGTTCGATTCGAGCCGTCCCACCTGCCACCTCCACCAGTTCTACCACTGCGTGGTGATCCGCGGGACCGCATCCGTGGTGGAGGACCCCCTCCTCAAGGTGGACGCCCTGAACGCCCTCGTCCGCAAGCATGAGCCCGGCGTCCCGTTCGAGCCGGTGAACAGAGGCACCCCCCAGGTGAAGGCGTGCGAGGTGGTCGAGGTCCGTCCCGTGACCCTCACCGCCAAGAGCGACCTGGCCCAGGGAAAGGACGCGGAGATTCGGGAACGGATCGAAGGGTACCTGGCCGGGCGCGGCAAGCCCGGGGATGGGGAGACCGTGAAGGCCATGCGTGCCTCGCGCTAGCGCTCCTCCAGCTCCCCGGCCCGCCGGGCCAGCGCCCCTCCGGCCATTCGATAGGCCGAACCGGTCAGGAACCAGGCCTTCCGGCGCCGTGCCAGGCGATCGAGAAAGAAGCGGGGGTCCACGGCTTGGCGTTCGACCTCCGTCCAGAAGCCCGGCTTCGAGTACCGCCAGAGCTTGTCTGCGTCCTTCACCAGCCGCTCCTCGAGGCTTCCGGCCTCCATGCTGGAGTCGTGTCGCTCGATGATTCGGACGATCCATTGAACGTGCTTCGGATCGGCGCCGAGCGCCTCGAGGATGCGGCGGGCGATGACGGCCCCCTGAACCTCGTGGACCCGGTTCAGGGCCTGGGCCTCGGCCTTGCCCTCGGCCCGAACGCCGAAGGCGGCGGCAATGTCGCCGGGGTTCACCGCCGACCAGCCCACGTCGTGGAGGATGATCGCAGGTTCCACGATGGTCCGGTCGCCTCCCTCCGCGTCCAGCAGATCGAGGGCCCGGCGGTGGGCGACGCGGGTGTGAAGGCGGTCGCCCCGGACCTCCAGGTAGGCGTCCGCTTCCTCGAGCAGGCGGTCTGTGAATGCCTGCCAGTCGGTGTTCATGGCGTTCTCGATCAAGGCGTCCTCCGCATGAGGAGACCGAAAGGACCGGTCTGTGGATCGGTGTCATACGTGAAGCGAAGCATGCCCCAGGACGCTTCCCGGGTCAAGGGCAGGGTCACGTCCAATGGGCCTGAGTATTCATCCTTCGGATTGAACGTATTCGACAGGGATCGGGCTTGACATTTTTGTTGTCTGTGTGGATACTTCCCACGACCCCGAATACGGTTGCTTGCAGCATGAGGCCAGATCGACCCGACCGCGGGAAGTTTCGCCTGCAACCCCAGACAGGGGGGCGGTTTGAAAGGAATCATGGGGAAAAGGGCGCCGGCCGCCTTTCTCGTGCCTGTTCCGGCGGAGAGCTTCACCCGTCCGGTCCGCCTGGAGCACGACGAGATCACCATCGGCCGGGACCCCTCCAGTCACATCCGTCTGGCCCACGGCGCGGTCTCCCGCAGCCACGCCCGCATCTCCAGGGTCGGGCAGGAGTACGTTCTGATCGACCTTGGGTCTCGCAACGGCACCTTTGTCAATCGAACCCAGGTCGAGCGGGCCTCCCTGCATTCCGGCGACATGATCCATTTCGGCAACCGGGCGTTTCGGTTCAGGCTGGACCGGACGAGGTCGAACCTGCTCGGATTGCAGGGAGCGTCCTCCGCTCCCGGGAGGGTCTCCATCACCGACGACGACATCAATCCCACCGGTCTCATGGTCCGCGAAGCCGACGATGCGGCGCACACGTTTCTCCATCTCTCGGAGATCAGACCCGAGGACCAGGGCGAGCACGCCGGTATGGCCCACCAGCGGCTCTACCTGCTCTATCAGCTGGGTGAGCAGGTCCGCTCGGGCGGGGACCCCGAGGACATCCTGGACCGCGGCCTCGACCTGCTCTTCGAAGCCCTGCCCTCGGCCGAGCATGCGGTGGCGCTTCTCCGGGCCGACGAGACCACGGGTCCCCTGGAGGTCCGTTCGGTCAGGTTTCGCAGCGAGGAGAGGGAACAGGATTCCATTCCCATCAGCCGGACGGTGCTGGACTGGGTGACCACCGAGCGGGTGGCCCTGGTCAGCCGGGATACCCTGGAAGACGAACGGCTCAGGTCGTCGGACTCCATTCGGGTGCACGATCTCAAGTCCCTCATCTGCGTTCCCATGATGAGCGGCCGGCAGGTGATCGGCGCGGTGCACCTGGACACCCGGAACTTCCTGAATCCCCTCACCGCCTTTGACATGGAGTTCGTGGCCGCGGTCGCCAACGAGATGGCCGTCTGGATCGAGAACCACCTGCTCCAGGAGAACCTCATTCGGAACGAGCGGATGGCGGCCGTCGGTATGACCGTGACCAATGTGGCCCACAACCTCAAGAACCTGCTTCACATGAGCATGAACGCCGTGGGCCTGATGGATCAGCGTCTGGCGGAGATGGAAGACGAGCGGATTCACACGAGATGGCACCTGGTCCGGCGGTCCCTCGAGCGAATGAACCGCCTGGCGGCGGACATGCTCGAGTTCGCCCGGGTCGAGTCGACCGAGCCCGGGTGGACGGACGTCAACGTGGCCCTGTACGACAACCAGGACCTTTTCGAGAAGACGCTCCACAAGGCGGGCGTCGTCCTGGAATGGGAGCTGGAACCGGACCTGCCCGAGTGGCTGCTGGACGGGGAGCAGCTCCAGCGGGCCATGCTCAACCTCCTGGTCAACGCCGAGGACGCGCTGAAAGGGAAGGAGGATGGTCGGGTCGTGATCTCGACCTTTGTGGATGACCGGGGGCGCCTGAACATCCGGGTGGCGGACAACGGTTGCGGCATTCCGGAGAGCGAGCAGGACAAGGTCTTTCAGATGTTCTACACGACCAAGGGGTCGGACGGCAGCGGCTTGGGGCTGCCCATGGTGCAGAAGTTCGTGAAGTCGGCGAACGGGCGGATCGAGATGGAATCCCAACCGGGGGAGGGCACCTCGTTCCGCCTGGTGTTTCCTCAGCCCGAGGATCGGCATGAGGAGGCCGCCTGACGCATCCACGCCTGAATCGCAGAGCGGAGCATCCGGTCGTACCCCTTCCGGCCGCCGAGCCCCTTCCGGCCGAACTGAAAGTTGATCTCCACCACCAGCGGCGGCCCCCCGCCTTCGGGAAACATGATGTCAAAGGCCGCCAGGTCGATACGGGTCCTGCGGGCCACTCGAACCGCCAGCGCCTTTCCCTTCTGCTGCAGGTCGGGACGGAGGCCGTGATCGATGCGGGCCCCTTTGGACACATTGTTGTAAAAGGAATCCCCACCGACGCGGAAGTAGCTCTCGACCAGGCTTCCCATCAGGACCACACGCAGGTCCCGGCCGCCGTTACGGATCCACTCCTGCACCAGAACGGGTTCGTGCCGGGGCAGGCAGGCGAGCCGTTCCAGGTAGACCCCGTGCGAGGTCACTGGAAAGACGGCCGACCCCCCACCACCGGAGTCTCCCTTGAGGACAAAGGGGAAGGCCAGGAGACGGGAGCCCGCGTCTCGCAAGGCCTCTTCGGGATCCGCGTACAGCACGGTGCGGGGATGGGCGATGCCGAGACGCCGAAAGAGGAGGACCTGCCGGGCCTTGCCCCGACAGGCGTACCGGGCCGAGAGGCGGGGGAAGTGGAACCGGGCCAGGCGGGAGACCTCCTCGTAGCGTGCGGGCGGGCAGTACTTGGGCATGAGCACCCCGGCCGCCCCGGCGATCAGACGAGAGGCTGCGGCATCCAGCGGACCGATGGGCGGGAGGTTTTCGTCCAGCCGGATCTGATGGTGAAGGGAGACGAAGTAAGGCTCCTTCCGGTCTACTCGGTCACCGGATACCATGTCTGGGTCCTGAACAGGAAGGCGATGTAGCCGCGGACCTTCAAGGTGTCTCCTTCGCGCCAGATCTTGCAGCGGTAGACCTTTCCGTTGTCCGGGTCCAGGATCTCGCCTCCCGAGTACTCGGTCTCGCCTGGCTTCTTCTCGAGACCCCACAGGATCTCCATGCCCACGATGGGCTGATCCTTTTTCTCTCCCGGACACTCGGCGCAACGCTTGTCCTGGGCGCTCTGGAGCAGCTTCACCACCTTGCCGCGCAGGGTCCCGTCTTTTTCGTAGATCCGGACGTGGGACTTGGCCGTCTCGCCGTCGTCGTCGATGGTCTTCCAAAGGCCCACCGGGGAGTCCCCGGCCGTCGCAGGCCCCGCCAGAAAGCAAAACGCCAACACAAGGAACCCCGCCCGGAACCAGCTTTTCTTCATGCCGACCTCCCGATCCGTTCATGCTGTGCAAGGTGTCCGCCGGTGGCTTCGGGTCCGGCGGCTCGAAGGGATCGCATTATAGGACTCGAGGGACCTCGAGTCAACACGCTGGCGTTGGGGGACACCATAGAGTTTCGGGGGCACCATACGTAATTCAAGAACAGGTCGAGAGTTTCGGGGACACCATACGTATTCAAGAACAGGTCGTGTTTTCACAGGGGGATTCTTGAATTACGTATGGTGTCCCCGAAACTCGCCCCGAAACTCGGCGGAGGGCGCGAGGGCCTGGATCTCCTCGAGGAGGGCACGACTGGAGGCGGCGGTGATGCGGAACCGGCTTCGGCGGTCGAGTGAGAAGTCTCCACCCAAGGATCCGTTCACGCACCAGAAGCCTCCGGCCTGCTTCAGGATGAAGACGCCGGCCGAGGCGTCGGTGGCTCGCAGGGATCCCCGTTCGTCCACGTGGGCGTCCAGCACGCCTTGGGCCACCCGGCACAGGCTGAGGGCCGCGCACCCGGACGAGCGGAGGTGCCGGGCCCCGGCGATCAGCGGAAGCATGCCCGACGGATCCCCCATCTTGCTGACGTCCAGGGAGATGAGCCCCTCGGCATAGGAAACGGGCTCGGCCACTCGAATCTCCCGGCCGTCCAGGGCGGCCGGGCCGCCCCGTCCGGCGGTGTACACGGCGCCGGTCTCCAGCTCCATGACCAGGGCGGCGAACACGGCTTTCTGTCGAGGCGCCTCGCTCACGCTGAGGCTCACCACGCTCGGCCCGAGGCCACGGGCCAGGTTGGTGGTTCCGTCCACCGGGTCGGCGGTGACGGTGTACCGGCCCCGCCCCAGGGTCGCCTCGCCCTCCTCGCTCACGAGCCGGGCGGACACACGGCTGCGCCGGAGGCTGTCTCGAACGGCGGCGTGGGCGCACTGGTCCAGGAGGTCCTTGAAACGCTGGACCGGCCTGGCTCCGCGTTCGGCGAGCAGGGGCGAGACGGCCGCTCGAACGTCGGAGGCCGCTTCCAGGAGGGTCTCAATCCACCGGTTGGAGGTCGAATCCATGGGACCTCATGGCCTCCACGAGGGCGCCTGCCGACCGGTCCGCGGGCAGGGTGCCCTCGATGCGGAGCTCCGGGCGGGTCGGCGGTTCGTAGGTCTGCTGGGCTCCAGGCACGGTTTGCGCCCGGCCGCGCCCGGCCTTGCGGTAGATCCCCTTGGGGTCCCGTTTCATGCACACCTCGAGGGGGGTGTCCACGTACACCTCCATGAACCGGGGGATCGCCCGGCGGGCCTCATCGCGCCAGCGCCGGCGGTTGGCCGTGGCGTCGAACACCACGTTCACCCCGTTGGACGCGAGCAGGGAGCCGATGTAGACCATGGACTTGTAAAAGGTCTCCCGCTCTTCGTCGGTGTAGCTGGGTCTGGGGGTGAGCACGCGCCTCAGGACATCGGACTCGAGCACCTGGACGAGGACTCCCATGGACTCGAGGCGCGTCGCGAGCGCCTTGGCGATCGTGCTCTTCCCCGAGGCGGGAAGCCCCGTGATCCACACCCCCCAACTCGGTTTCATGGCGACTCCTCCAGCAGGGCGTCCACCTGGCGCCAGTCCAGGACGTCCGCCTCGAGGACGTTTCGCGCCAACCGAAGCAGGGTCCTTCGAATCGAGGCCTCGTAGTGGGGGTACCAGACCGGGCTGGCCAGGACCAGGATGCGCCAAGTGAGATAGGGGGGCAGGACCGAGAGCACCTCATCGTCCCCGGAGGCCTCGAGGTAGGCCTGAAAGAAGGCGTCCCAGAGATCCCGAAAAGGAGGCGCAAAGGTCTTTTGGTGGAGCAGCCCCCAGAACAGGTAGTTGACGGTCAGGGCGGTGACGTCGTCGGCCGGCTCCCCGCAGGAACCGCGACTTCGGTCGAGGACCGAGAAGTCCGATCCCTCCCGAAACAGGAGATTGAAAGGGTGGAAGTCTCCGTGGACCCGGCTGAGGCGGTGGGTGAACCCTTTCAGATGCCAGCGCCAGTCGATGCAGCGCTTCTCGATGGCCACGAGGTCCCCGGCCGACACGTCGGGGTGATCCGGAGGATAGCTGTCCGTAAGCCCCATGAGGCACTCGTTGTGCCCCACCAGCTCCCGGACTCGCCGCTTGTAGAGCCCCGGATCGTCCCTTTTCTCGGCGTGGATCTCCGCCAGGTATCGGGCCAGGGTCCCGGCCCGGTCCAGGTCGCCGTCCCCCAGGATGCCGTCCAGCAGAATTCGGTTCAGATCCGCCGCGTACTCGGTCCCCTGCACGAACTCCGTGACGAGAAAGAGCTCGTCCACCCGGGCCAGGGACACGGGGCCTTCCGGGGTGAACCCTCCCACGTCCAGGGCCCGTACATGCCGGGGAAGGCTGTTGAATCCCTCGTACTGCCACAACAGGAGCGCCGCCCGGTCGCTCATCCTCTGGTGCCCGAAACCCCCGGGATTGACCGTGCTGACCACCACCGAGCCGGGCCGGCCGCCGATGGTGGCGTCGATCCTGAGAGGCGTCCCGTACCCGTAGCCCTTGAGGGCCCCGGGGCCGGCCTTGGCCTCACCCAGGGGTGCGATGTCCAGGACCTCCACCGGCGCTCGGTAGAGCGCCGCGAGGTAGTCCTCCAGGTGTGCGGGATCCAGGTTTGGCATGTGCATACTCCTCGCTGAGTGCGGAGCCGGACGGTCCGCGGGCCGACACCGGCTTTCGAGAGAGCGGGCCCCTGGTAGGACCATAGGACCGGATGGGCTTCGGGTCAAGTGCTGCGCAGGGTTCGGAGTGCTTGCTCGTCCCGAGGATGGACAGGAAGGGCGCGATTGGGTAGGGTCTCATGCTTCCACAGCGATGCCGGCAAAGGCGGGTTTGGGTCCATGCCCCTGCGCACCCTCGAGCCCTTGATCAAGAAGACTCTGTTCAGCCTGGTCGCCATGGCCCTGGGTCTGCTGGCCGTGCCGGTCCTGGCCGAAGGGGCCCTGCGTCTCGGATGGGTGCCGGCTGATTTTCTTCTTTCGATTTCAGGCCCTTTCTGGTTATGATTGCGGACGAGTGGACACATGTCGCCAACGGGAGCCAGGAGACGTTCGCTTGTGCGATCCGCCCTTGTCCCTCTAGCCCGAAGCGGATGCCCGGAGCGGGAGGCCATTCGGCACGTCCTGGAGCCCACGAACGGCAGCAAGGCCCGAGCCGCGGGGCTGCCGGGCATTCACCGAACGGCCCTGTACAAGATGATGAAACGTTTCAACCTGCCCCTCGGTCCCCCATGAGCGAGCTTCGTCCCTCAGAGCGCCTCCTTCTCCTGCTGCTGGCCTGCGGGGTCCTGTGTTTCCCCTGGGGTTGCGGACCCAAGACGGCCCGCGTGCCGGAGCCGCCCGGGGCAACAGGACCGCAGCCCGCTGAGGTTTCGGGGGTGTCCAGGGCGGGGTATGCGATCCAGCTCGGCGCCTTTTCCGTGCTTCCAAACGCGGTTCAGCTCACCGAGCGGCTTCGGGCCCGAGGAGAGAAGGCCTACTACTTTCGGCACGACTCCGGGCTCTACAAGGTCCGGCTCGTAAAAGATTATCCCACCCGCCAGGCCGCCCTGTCCAAGGCCGGGGGGCTCGTGTCCGAGGGGGTGGCGGACACCTACTTCATTGTCGGACCCGACGACTACGCCCTCGCAAGGGCCCGGGTCCACGGGGTCGATCTACTGCGAGAGGAGATCGTCCGAACGGCCGAGGGCTTCATGGGACTGCCCTATCAGTGGGGCGGGGAGTCCCCGGAGGAGGGCTTCGACTGCAGCGGTCTGATCATGGCCGCGTACCAGATGAACGGACTCAACATCCCCCGTTCGTCCCGTGAGCAGTTTCGCCGGGGGCGTGTCGTGTCCGGGCGGCTTTTCGAAAAAGCGGACCTCGTGTTCTTCTCCATTCAGAAGGGCAGAAAGGTGAGTCACGTCGGGCTCTACCTGGGCGACGGGCGGTTCATTCACGCGCCGGGGACGGGAAAACGCATTCGTGTGGACTCCCTTTCGAACCCTTACTATCGCAGGCACTACGCAGGGGCCCGGACCTACCTCTGAAGCATTTCGGTGGGTATTTCGGGGACACCATACTTAATTCAAAAGGTGCGGTGGCGTTTTCTCGGCTCGATGTGACTTTTGAATTGAATTAAGTATGGTGTCCCCGAAATACCTCATCAGGGGACGTGCTCGAACCGGCCCGGGACCGCCCCGCAGACGGGGCAGCTCTCGGGGACGGTCCCGGCGTGAATGTGTCCGCAGATGGTGCAGACGAAGAGGTCGGCTCCCTCGTAAGAGACCGCTCCCGGATCCGCGTCCGCCAGGAGCTCCAGCCCCTCCATCAGGCTTTTTCGGGACTGGATGAACCCCTTGCGCACCGCTCCGCTCGCCTCGGTCGACTTGACGTCGCCGATCATTCCTCCGTACGCCTCGGCCCTGCGGTTCACGGTCTCTCGGACCTCTTGCAGGTTTTCCTCGGTGCGGCCGATCTTGCCGCGCATGAGGTGGCCGAAGCGCTTGGCCCGGACACCGGAGGCCTGAGCAAGGGCGCGAAAGAGCCGTGCGAGGTCCCGGCGCCCCTCCTTGTCCGCCTGCATGGCAAAGGCCTCGGCGCGGGCGGCCTCCCTGGACTCCTCGGCAAAGCACCGTGCGATGTGCTCTAGAATCGTTCGGTTCATGGTTTGCCTCCGGCGCTTCAGCGTCGTGCGGCGCATCGGGCTGCTCACGTGAGTCGTTCGAGGGTCTGAACCACCCGGTCGATGTCCTCTTCCGTGTGATCCGCGTTGACCTGAAAGCGGATGGTCTCGTCTCCCCGGAGCACCACGGGAAAGGTCAGCCCCACGGCGAGGACGCCGGCGTCGAAGAGCCCTTCCACGATGCGCCGGGTGGCGTCCGTGTCCCGCACCAGGAGCGGGACCACGGGATGGGGGCCGGGAATGGACATCAGGCCCAGGCCGCTGCCCGGCCCTGCAGTTTCGACAGTGCCCGCACACGATGTGGCCTTCGGCCGAGACAGGCTCCCCGGGCTCGAACTCCGCGGCGTCTTCGCCGGTGGCCTCGATGCGTCCCACGAACTCGCGCCCGATGGGCATGGGGACCGGAATGGTCCTTCGGGCCCAGTCGTCCCAGTTGTAGATGTGGAGATCCGTGCCGCAGATGGCGGTCTTGTGGACCCGGATCAGGACGTCGTTGGCGCGAAGTCGGGGGATCGTCACCCCTCCAGCCGAAGGCCGGGTCCGGCCTCGGCCTTGACCAGGGCTTTCAGGGTGCTCATGGGCGTCCTCCTGTTGCGGTGCGGTTCACGGGCTCGGGGCGGCCGGCGGCTCCTCCAGAATGGAGACGCCCACCAGGGTATGGTTGCGAAACCGTCCCTCCGCGGAGGGCGAGAGGTGCCGGATCCTCGTGCGCAGGACTCGAGGAGGTGCCGGGCCACCCGAGTAGAACTTCATGTCCAGGGCTGCACCCTCGCGGAGGTGCTCCAGGACCGGGGAGCCGACACGGACAAGAAAACACAGCCCTTGGGTGGACAGATTCCACAGCGGAAACTGGTAGGTGGCCTGGACCTGGGACAAAGAGAGCTCGACACTGTGGAGGTCCGTGGGGGAAGACCGCGTTTCGGTGCGCCGTTCGTCTTGGGGCCGTTCATGGCCGGTCTCCTGCATCTGGGGTCTGGAGCCTTCCCGAGAAAGGGGATGCATGGACATTCGAACTGGGGTATGATTGTATCATTTTTGCAGGCGCTTGGGGCGATGAAATCGGAGCAAGGAGGGCGGGAATGAGCGGAATTCGAAAGGTCCTGGCGGCGATCGATCTCTCGGAGTACTCGGAGGGCACCTTGAGCATGGCCCTGGAGATTGCGCACGCCTCCGGGGCCGATTTGATGGTGGTGAACGTGATCAACCAGCGGGACATCGAGGCCATGGAAAAGATCGCGAAGCAGATCAGCCACCTCTCGACCGAGGAGTACTTCAGGCACCGGGAGGAGGACCGTCGCCGGCGTCTGGAGGAGCTTCTGGACCGCTTCGGGGGCGCCAGCAGCGGCCTGGACGTCCGAATCCTGGTGCTCCGAGGCGTGCCGGTTCAGCGGATCATGGAGGCGATTCAGGACTTCGACGTGGACCTCGTGGTCATGGGCGCCCAGGGGCGAAGCAACCTGGCGGGGGTCCTGTTCGGCTCCACGGCGGAGAAGGTGTTTCGGCACGCCCCTGTCCCCGTTCTGAGCGTTCGGAAATGGCGATAGGCCGGCCTGGAGACCTAGCTGTTTATGGCGGCGACTCTCGGGTGGCTCATGTCCGGCGCTCCCCTTCCCGGATTTCGGTCGTCTCTCGGTGCCTGGCCAGGTCGGCCTCGGTGATGCCCAGGCAGTAGAGGATGTTGAGCATCTGGTCGCTGCTGAACACCCCGTCCGTGGGCGGGGTGCGATCAGCCGGCTGGCAGGCGATGGACAGGCCCACATCCCTCATGAACCGGGCACTCGGCGATCCGTCACCCACGGCCACGACCTGGTCCCGGCTGATGTCCTCCACGTTCATGATGAACTCCAGGATCTCGTTCTTCGTGGCCGGGGTCAGCACGGGCTCCTCCAGCTCCCCTGTGGCGTTTCCGGCCTCGTCCTTCTGCAGCGTGTTGCAGAAGGCGTAGTCCACGCCCTCGGTCTCGTAGATGCCCTTCAGAAAGCAGTCCAGGCCCGTGGACAGCAGGGCGACCTTGTATCCCATGGACTTGAGCACGCGGAGCAGCTCCTCGGCCCCGGCGTGGAGCTCGAGGGAACGCCCTGCGGAGTGCAGGTCCTGGACCGGAACCCCCTGAAACGCGCCCGCCTGGTCGATGAGGGCCTGGGCCCAGGCCCCGGCGTCCTCGAGGGGCGGGGCCTGTACGCGGCGGCCCGCCGGGGCGAGGCGCTCGTTGACGGCGTCGAGAAAGGCCGGAACCGAGGCGTCTTCGATCAGACAGGACTCCACGTCGAACACCACGATCTTCTTGGCCCGGCGATAGGTGGGCTCGCTCTGGATCACCACGCTCTGGTTCAGCCCGGCGCAGAGGGACCTCAGGTTCTCCTTCATTCGCCTCAGGGCCTCGACCCCGGAGGCGGTCTCTCCGCTTCGGACGTCCTGCACGGCGACCACCAGCTCCATGGAGAAGAAGGTTCCCCGGGCGATCATGCGGCAGCTCTCGATGTTGGCGTTGAAGCGGTGAAAGAGCGAGGAGATCTCGGCGATGATGCCCGGCCGATCCGTGCCCAGGACGGTCACCAGCAGATGACCCCCGGCCTCCGGAGCTGCGGCGTCGCGTTCGTCTCCGGCCCGGAGGATGACCTTGAGCCCGGTCTCGGGCTCGATGGCCTTCAGGGACTCCTGGATCTCCCGGGTGGTGCGGGTCGAGGCGGAGAAGTCGATGAAGAGGAAGATGGAGAACAACCCCCGCCGGCAGTTCTCCTCCACGTCCAGGACGTTCCCCCCCAGGTGGTAGACCCGGCTGGTGATCTTGGAGACCAGGCCGGGAGAGTCCAGCCCGATGGCCGAGAGGCTCAGGATGTGTCCGGTGTCGGGCATGCGTGCAACCCCCTGTCAGGATGAATGGGACGAGGTCCTGCGATCGTAGAACACGAAGATCTCCTCGCCGTAGTAACGCCCGTTGATCACCTGGCCGGGTCCGAAGTGCCGCATTTCCTTGTGCTCCAGAAATCGCGCGAAACGCTCGTTCAGCTCCTCCCGGGAGACGTCCTCCCGGAACCAGCGGATGGGGACGTTGACGTTGATGGGCCGGGCCCCCACCAGGTGCCGGGTGGCCTTGGGTGTGAAGACCTTGCCCTGTTTGGCGGCCTGGACCACCATATCCTTTGTGATGTGCGGTGTCCAGACGGCCAGGGAGGTTTCCGTGAGGTGGGCGCAGAAGGCCTCGTCGGCCAGGGTCTGGCAGGGCACGTACTCCAGCTCCGCCCCGTCGAAGACCAGCCGCCTCTGGACGGCCTCCAGGGTCTCGTAGGCGCTCACCCCGTCGTGGACCCGCCCGGCATGGAACCGGACGATCGCTCGATGCTCCCCATGCTCCACCCCCATGGCCAGAGGGTCGGCCTGAAGCCCGGCGGTCAGTTCCCCGCGGCCGGCCACGGGCTCGAGCGTTCCAGCCAGGGCCTCCACGATCCGGCGGAGGCCGTCCAGGCCGCTCACGCCCTTGAGCACCCGGAACCAGTACCGCAGCCCGATATGATCGCTGTAGTAGTCCACCCGGCAGACCGGGATGTGCCGGAGTCCGAGCCGTTTGAACACGAAGGTCCGATGGTTGCCGTCCAGGACGATGTGGTTCCGGTCGACGATGATGGGGTTCTGGAGCTGGGCCCAGTTCTTGAGCTCGAGCGCAAGGGTGTCCGCCACGTGAGGGAGGGTTTCCTCGTGCTCCAGCAGCGTCTCGACCCGCACCACCTCCAGGTGCAGGCTCAGGTCTCCGGTCTCGATGCAAAACATCGGCGCCGTCCCTCCCCGACGAGCCCGGAATGTCAGCGCAACAGGGCGTGCAGCCGTTCCATGAGGGGATCGAGTTCGCTGCCCCGAAACCAGTACAGCAGCTCGGCGTGCCGGCGTCGCAGCGCCCGAACCGGATCCTTCACGTCGGAGCCGTCGAGTGCGTCGCGGATCAACCCGGCGAGCTCCTCGAACGCGGCCTCGTCCATTCCAAATCGGGTCATCTCGGCCACCCCCAGCCGCAGCGCACCCGAGGCGGTGAACCCCTCCTCGTCGGGCGTCGCCTGGTAGTTGCAGATGATGTGGCTGTTCTCGAGCGTGGACGCGGCCTCGGGCCCCCGGCCGTAACCCACGCGGACCACCACCTGGTGGGTTTCGGTGAACCCCTCGTCCGGGTCGCCGGCCACGTCCAGGCCGCTGTCGCTCAGGGCCCGTGCAAAGGCCCGGGCGTTGGCGATCACCCGGGGCTGGTACTCGTCCTTGAAGCGGTTCATCTCGTAGGCCGCCATGAGCTGGCCCAGAAGGGTTCCCAGGTGGTGGTTGGACACCGATCCGGGAAAGGTCCGGGAGACCACGGACTCCCACAAGGCGTAGCGCTTCTCCTCCTCTCGGAGACCGGTGGCGGCCACGCCCCGCTGGGTGCCGAAGAAGGTCTTGTGGGTGGACCCGGTGACCAGGTCGGCCCCCTCGCGGAAGGGTTCCTGAAAGTGCGGTCCCACCAGGCCGAGCACGTGGGCCATGTCGTAGAGGATCACCGCGTCGATGCCGTTCTCGTCCACGAACCGGCGGACCGCCTCCACGGGCTCCCGGGAGAGGACCATGCTCTTGCCGAAGATGATGAGCCGGGGACGCACCGCGTCGATGCGCTCCAGGGCGGCCTGCACGTCCACGCGGAACGGGTTGTCCCTCATGACGGGGAAGGGCGTCACCGCGGGCCGCTCGGTCTGCGGGTCCCGGGCCACGAAGTCCCGGAGCGCGCCCATGGGCTGGGAGCTCAGGTGCCCGCCCTTGGCGATGTGGTGGTTCAGGACCGGGGCGATGCGGCGCGGCTCCCGTTTGGGGTCGTCCCGGTTCGAGTACTGCATCATGGCGCTGAACACGGCGGTGTTGGCCATCTGCCCGCTGATGAGCCGGGTCTCCACCTCGGTGCATCCCAGGTAGGCGGCCATCTCCTGCTCCAGGAGACGCTCCACCCGCGCTATGAAGTCCGTGCCCTGGTAGTAGAAGACCTCGGTGTCGTAGAAGGCCCGGACCCTGCGGTGCTCGGCGTACCGGAAGGAAGGATCCATGATGGACAGCAGCCGGACCATGGGCGAGGCCGTCATCTCGGAGGGGATGAGGTTGATGCACTCGCTCTGCCGCCAGGTGGTGTTGCGAACGGCCTCCTCGAGGAGCCTCCCGACGGTGGCCGGGGCCGGAGGAGGCGCGGCCGGCTCGGCGCCGGCCACGATGGGCCGGGCCAGGGGCGGGGCGTCGTTTCGAAGGTGGTAGGGCACGATCACCGCGTCCACCCGGCGGCCGCGGATCTCCGCCTCCACGGCATCCCCGTCCAGCAGGTCCGCGTCCAGATAGGCCAGCCCCACGGCCCGGAGCGCGTGGGACTCGGTCCGGGTCGCCGACAGCCCCTCGCCTTCCACCTTCCAGTAGGGCACCATGGTGCCGCTGGTCACCCAGCCGGCGTGTCGGTCCCCGCGAAAGACCCGTGTTCCTTCCCGTGCCACGCCCCGGCCGGTGACCGCCACCGGGCGGACCAGGCGGGGAAGGTCCTCGAGTGCCCCGAAGTCCCGGGCCAGAATGCGCCCGCGGGCCTCGTACTGGCGTGCCAGGGCCTCGCGCCCCACGAAGTCGCCCTTGAGGGGGCTGAAGCTCACGGCGAATCGGGCCAGGGGGCAGGCCATGATGGGGATCTCCCGGCCCTCGGGGTCGGTCCCCAACTCGTGGCCGTAGAGGGGGAGACCGGCCTCCAGCCGCAGGGTGTCCCGGGCGCCCAAGCCCACGGGAGCGGCACCGAGCTCCAACAGGAGATCCCAGAGGGCCGGAGCGGTCTCGGAGGGCGAAAACAGCTCGAAGCAGACCGGCTCTCCGGTGTACCCGGTCCGGGCCACGTGCACATCCCGCCCCTGCACCCTCACCGCACCCACCGCATTGCGCATGGGCTCGGGAAGCGCGCCCCCCTTCACCACGGAGGCCAGGATCTCCCTGGACCGCGGCCCCTGGAGCGCCAGCATGGCGATCTCCGCGGTCCTGTCGGTCAGGTCCACGGAGTCGAAGGCCCGGGCCGCCTCCTGCAGGTGGGCCCAGTCCTCGTCCCGGTTGGCCGCGTTCACCACCAGGAGGTAGGCTTCCTTCTCGAAGCGGTAGAGGTAGGCGTCATCCAGGGCGCCCCCGGACTCGTTGGGGATAAAGGTGTACTGGGCCCCGTTCTCCCGTCCGTCCAGGGCCTGGGCGTTGTTGGTGAGCACGTGCTGCAGAAAGGCGGTCCCCGCCCCCCGGATCACGAAGCGTCCCATGTGGGAGACGTCGAACAGGCCTGCGGTCTTGCGGGTCTGCAGGTGCTCCTCCACGATGCCGCCCGGGTACATGACGGGCATGTCCCAGCCGGCGAACGCCGTCATCGTCGCGCCCAGGGCCACGTGGCGGTCGTGCAGCGGGGTGTGCAGGATGTCGTTCATGGCGGTGTCCTCTTTGGGTTGTCCTGACAATGAAGGGTCTTGTAACACGACGGACCGATGGATTCAAGAAAAATTGGGGTCTCAAATGATGAATTCATGAGAATCGGAAAAAAATATTGACAAATCAATCAAAAATCGAGTAGTCGACGATCGGGCTGTCGACGTGGACCTCGGCTCGAGGAGCTTGCCCTTGAAGATCGACGAGACCAGCATCGCCCTCATCAAGCACCTCCGGGAGGGGCGGCGGTCCTTCCGCCGCATCGCCGAGGCCGTCGGCGTGTCCGAGAACACGGTGCGGAGCCGCGTGTCCGCACTGGAGCAGGAGGGGCTCCTGGAGATCGCCGGCCTGGTGAACCCGGAGGGCATCCCGGGCCACCGTCTGGTGCTCGTGGGCGTCAAGCTCGGCACCATGGAGCTGGTGAAGAAGGGGGAGGAGTTCAGCCGCCTGAAGGGGGTGGTCTCGGTCAGCGTGGTCACGGGGCGGTACGATCTGTTCCTGCAGGTCCTGCTCAACGACGGGTTCGGGCTCCTGGAGTTCTACACCCAGGAGGTCAGCCGCATTCAGGACGTTCAGTCCGTGGAGACCTTCGTGGTGTACAAGGGCTACAACATCCGGGTCCCCTACGTGCTCTGAGCCGGCCTGCTTTGCGGTCGGAGCCGCGTCGTGGTAGGCTGGGGGTGCCCTGCGGCATCGTGAGGGACCAAACGCCATCAAAGCGCGCATCCCGGTGATGCGCATCGCACAGAGGAGGAACCGTCATGAAGGAGATCCATGAGCTCGTGTTGCCCGAAGGGCTCCGCTACAGCGAGAGCCACGAGTGGGTCAGGGTGGAGGGTGATTCGGTCCGCGTGGGCATCAGCGATTACGCCCAGAGCCGGCTCGGAGACATCGTCTTCGTGGAGCTGCCCGAGAAGGGGACCGTGCTGGAGAAAGGCCAGGAGTTCGGAACCGTGGAGTCGGTCAAGGCGGTGGCCGAGATCTACGCCCCGGTGAGCGGGGAGGTGGTGGCGGTGAACGAGGCCCTCGCGGACGCACCCGAGCTCGTGAACCAGGATCCCTACGGAGAGGGGTGGATGATGGAGCTGGTCCGCGGGGACGCATCGGAGGCCGATGCCCTGATGGGCCGGGAGGACTATCTCGCGAACCTGAAAGCACAGGAATAGGACATGCGATACCTGCCGCACACGCCCGAGGAGGTCGCCTCCATGCTGGAGGCGGTGGGGGCCGGGAACCTGGAGGACCTCTTTGTCACGGTCCCCTCGGCATGCCGCCGGGAGGCGCCCATGGACCTTCCTCCGGCCATGACCGAGTGGAACCTCTCCCGCCACATGGCCGGCCTGGCCCGAAGCACGGCATCGGCCGACACGTGCCTGTCCTTTGCCGGGGCGGGAAGCTACGATCATCACATCCCCGCGGTGGTCCGGGCCGTGCTCCGCCGCTCGGAGTTCTACACGGCCTACACCCCCTATCAGCCCGAGATGACCCAGGGGACCCTCCAGGCCATGTACGAGTACCAGACCCTGATCTGCCGCCTCCTGGGCATGGACGTGGCCAACGCCTCGCTCTACGACGGGGCGTCGTCCCTGGCCGAGGCTCTCCTCATGGCCATTCGGGCCACCCGAAGAAAACGGGTGGCGGTCTCCCGGGCCGTCCATCCCCATTACCGGCACGTGGTCCGGACCTACCTGGGCCCCACGGGGTACGAGCTGGTGGAGATGCCGTTGCTCGAGGACGGCACCACGGATCTGTCCGTGCTCGACTCCATGGAGGGTGTGGCCGCGGCGGCCGTCCAGTCGCCCAATGTCTTCGGGTGCGTGGAGGATCTCCCCCGGGCCGCCGGCCGGGTGCACGAGGCGGGCGGTCTCCTCGTGGCGGCCTTTTCCGAGCCCCTGGCCTTTGGTCTGCTTCGGGCCCCGGGCGACCAGGGGGCGGACATTGCGTGCGGGGAGGGCCAGAGCCTCGGCGTATCCCAGTCCTTCGGCGGACCGGCTCTGGGCCTGTTCGCCGCGAAGAACCCCTTCGTCCGGAGCCTTCCCGGCCGGCTGGTGGGGAAGACCGTGGACCGGGAAGGGCGGAGGGGCTTCGTCCTCACCCTGGCCACCCGGGAGCAGCACATCCGCCGGGAGAAGGCCACCTCCAACATTTGCACGAACAACAGCCTTTGCGCTCTGGCCGCGGCCGTCTACCTGGCCTCTCTCGGAGGCAGCGGCCTCAAGGCCCTGGCCCGGCTCAACTTCGACAAGACCGAGCACCTCAAGGAACGCCTGAGCGCTGCGGGATTCGACACACCCTTCGGCGCCCCCACCTTCAACGAGTTCGTGGTGCGGACCCCGGACGGCTTCGAGTCCACCTACGAGCGCCTGCTCGACAAGGGGATCGTGGCCGGCGTCCCCCTGGCCCGCTGGTACCCCGAGCTCGAGAACCACTACCTCCTGTGCGTGACCGAGACGAAATCCGTCGAGGACATGGACCGGCTGGCCGAGGAGATGACGTCATGAAGGAACCCCTTGGAACCACAGGGCTGGTGCTGAACGAGCCCCTGCTGTGGGAGATCGGCGCCCCGGGCAGAGAGGGGTTCTCCCTTCCCGTCCGGGACGTGGATCCTGCGCCCCTTCCCGAGGGCTTGACCGGAGACGGTCCGGAGCTTCCCGACCTGAGCGAGATGGACGTGATCCGTCACTACACCCGGTTGTCCCTGTGGAACTTCGGCGTGGACACCGGCATGTACCCGCTGGGCTCCTGCACCATGAAGTACAATCCCAAGGTCCACGAGGAGCTGGCCGGTCTGCCGGGTTTTGCAGGCGCCCACCCGCTTCTTCCGCCGGATCGCTGTCAGGGGCCTCTGCGGCTCATGCACGCGCTGCAGTCCTTCCTGGCCGAGATCACCGGCCTGGAGGCCGTGAGCCTGCAGCCGGCGGCCGGAGCTCAGGGGGAGCTCACGGGCATGCTCATCATGCACGCCTTCCACGAGAGCCGCGGGGCCGGGCGGACGAAGATCATCGTCCCGGACACGGCCCACGGTACCAACCCGGCGAGCGCGGCCCTGTGCGGGTACCGGCCCGTTCCCGTGGCCTCCAACGAGGCGGGGGTGCTCTCGGCGGAAGCCGTGGCCGAGGTGATGGACGAAGAGACGGCCGGCATCATGATCACGAACCCCAACACCCTGGGCCTCTTCGAGGAGCACATTAGGGGGATCGCGGGCCTCGTCCACGACCGGGGCGGTCTGGTCTACGGGGACGGGGCCAACATGAACGCGGTCATGGGGATCGCGGACGCCGGCCGCATCGGGGTGGACGTCCTGCACCTGAACCTCCACAAGACCTTCTCCACCCCCCACGGGGGCGGGGGACCCGGGTCGGGGCCGGTGTGCGTGACCCGGGAGCTGGAGCCCTTTCTGCCGGTCCCCCGGATCGTCCGGCAAGGCGATCGCTACGTCCTGTCCGAGGAGCACCCCCAGACCGTGGGCCGGCTCCACGCCTTCTATGGAAACTTCGGGGTGATGATCAAGGCCTACGCCTACATCCTGAGCATGGGGGCGGAGGGCCTGGAGCGGGCCAGCCGGCTGGCCGTGCTCAACGCCAACTACGTGAAGGAGGCCCTGAAGGACGTCTACGACCTGCCTTACGACCGCCCGTGCATGCACGAGTGCGTGTTCACGGACAAGCGGCAGAAGGGGGACAAGGTCACGACCCTGGATATCGCCAAGCGGCTGATGGACTTCGGCTTTCATCCCCCCACCATCTACTTTCCGCTGGTGGTGAGCGGCTCGCTCATGATCGAGCCCACGGAGACGGAGTCCAAGGACGAGGTGGACCGATTCATCGAGGTCATGCGGACCATCGCCGAGGAGGCCGAGGACAACCCCGACCTCCTTCGAAACGCACCGACCCACAGCCGCCTGCGACGGCTGGACGAGACCGCGGCGGCTCGAAAACCCTGCCTCCAGGGGTGATCGAACACAGGAGCCGCTTGGAGCCGGTGACGACACAGACAGGGCCCTGGCTGAGCGCGGGCCTAGGCCTGGCTCCCTACGGGCCGGTGCACGACCTGCAGACAGCTCTGGTCGAGGCCCGTCGAACGGGTGCGCTTCGCCGCAACGTGGTCCTGTTTCTGGAGCACGAGCCGGTGTTCACCCTCGGCAGGAGGGGCGGCCGGGATCATCTCCGAGTGACGACCGGGTTCCTGGAACGGGCGGGCGTGCCCCTGGTCCACGTGGAGCGCGGCGGGGACGTCACCTACCACGGACCGGGGCAGCTCGTGGCGTACCCCATCGTGCACCTTCCCTCGGCCCGCCTCGAGGTGGTGACCTTCGTGGACCGGCTCGAGGAGGTCATGATCCGGACCGCCCGGGACATGGGCGTGGAGGCCGTGCGCAGCCCGAGGAACCGCGGGGTCTGGGTGGGGGGGCGAAAGCTCGGAAGCGTGGGCATCGCCGTGCGCCGGGACGTCTCGTTCCACGGGCTCGCCCTGAACGTCAACCCGGACCTGACGCCCTTTCAGTGGATTCACCCGTGCGGGCTCCAAGGCGTGGCCATGACCTCCCTGGCCCTGGAAGGGGCCGGGGAGACCTCCCGGGACGTCGTGGGGCCCATGCTGCGCCGCCGGCTGGCGGAGGTGTTCGGCACGGTCCTCGAGGAGACGCCCCTGCCCGCACTGGAGGAGATCGCCGGCACGACCGTCTTCGGCCCCTGAGGTTCGAAGGGGCCGGCTCGCATGCACACCCCATCCCGACAGGAATCGATCCATGCGCAACGATCGGGAACCCCGCCGTCCACCTCGAAAGCCTCCCTGGCTGCGGCGCCGTCTGCCCTCCGGGCCCGAGTATGAGCGGCTCCGGAGCCTCCTCGAGGCACGATGCCTCCACACCGTCTGCGAGGAGGCGCAGTGCCCCAACCTATGGGAGTGCTTCTCGAACCGCACGGCCACCTTCCTGATCCTGGGAAGCACCTGCACCCGGAACTGCCGTTTCTGCGCCGTGGCCCACGGGCGTCCCGATCCCCCGGACCCGCAGGAGCCGTCCCGGGTGGCGGAGGCGGCCCGGCTCATGGGGCTCGGACACGTGGTCGTGACCTCGGTCACGAGGGACGATCTTCCGGACGGCGGTTCCCGGATGTTCGCAGACACCGTGCAGGCGGTACGGACACAAAGCCCCGGGGCCACGGTGGAGGTCCTGATTCCGGATTTTCAGGGACGGCCCCGGGACCTCGAGAGGGTGCTCGCGGCACGGCCGGAGGTGGTGAACCACAACCTGGAGACCGTGGAGAGGTTGTACGAGACCGTCAGGCCCGGGGCCGGCTATGATCGCTCCCTCCAACTCCTCGATCGGATAGGGGGAGCGGAAGGCGTGGTTTCCAAGTCCGGTCTGATGCTGGGAATCGGGGAGCGGCCGGCCGAGGTGCGGGCCGTGCTGGGTCACCTGCTCGAGGTCGGGTGCCGCGTGCTGACGCTGGGCCAGTATTTGCAGCCGTCCGATCGGCACCTGCCGGTGGAGCGGTTCGTCCCACCGGAGGAGTTCGAGGCCTGGCGGGAGCTGGCCCTGGCGATGGGGTTCGAGCAGGTGGCTGCAGGCCCGTTCGTGCGCAGCTCCTATCGGGCCGGAGAGATGCTCGAGGAACGAAAGCGGGACGGCGGTCTCCGGCCGTCCTGAACAGCGGTGAACGCAACACGCAGCTGGAGCGCCTTTCGAGCGGGAGGCTCCGAACCCAGGGAGAGGCGTGCATGAAGACCTACCATATCCTCCTATCCATCGGCAAGGACCGGCCCGGGATCGTGAACGACGTTTCCTCGGTGCTCTTCGAGCACGGGGCCAACATCGAGGACAGCCGCATGGCGGCCATGGGCGGCTGCTTCTCCATCATGACGCTCTTCTCATGCACCCTGGCCAGCTGGAGCAGGTCCGGGCCGGGCTGGAAGACCTCCGCCGGGCCGGCCTGGAATGCACCCTTCACGAGGCCCTAGACCCCGGAGGAGAGCCCCGCGAGGCCGCCCTCCCGTTCCGGATGGAGGTCCTCGCGATGGATCACCCCGGCATCGTGCAGCGGGTGGTGGGGATTCTTCACGGCCACCGGGTGAACATCGAGAGCCTCGACACGCGGCTCCAGCGGGCCCCCCTTTCGGGTGCGCCGCTCTTCGATCTCACCCTGGAGGCCAGTGTGCCGGTCGACGCTTCCATCCCCGGCATCAAGGAGGAGCTCCTGGCCCTGGCGGCCGAGCTCAACCTGGACCTGTCCTTCGGGAAGTAGCGCCGGAGCGCTTCAGACGAGACCCTGGTCCAGCATGGCGTTCACCACCTGGACGAAACCGGCGATGTTCGCACCGCTCACGTAGTTGCCCGGTTTTCCGTACTCCTCGGCCGCATCCAGGCACGTCCTGTGGATGCCTTTCATGATCTCCCGGAGGCGTTCGTCCACCTCGTCCCGGGGCCACTTCAGCCGCATGCTGTTCTGGGACATCTCCAGACCGGACACGGCCACGCCGCCTGCATTGGCCGCTTTTCCGGGACCGTAGAGGATCCCGTTGTCCAGAAAGATGTCCACGGCCTCGGGCGTGGAGGGCATATTGGCCCCCTCGGAGACCAGGGTCACCCCGTTGTGGACGAGATTCATGGCGTCCTTGCCGTTAATCTCGTTCTCCGTGGCGCTGGGAAAGGCGCAGTCGGCCTTCACGTTCCAGAGGGGGTTGTGGTCCAGGGTGGAGTCCGCCTCGGTGTAGACGGCCTCGGAGTACTTCTCCACGTACTCCTGAATGCGGCCCCGGCGGATGTTCTTGAGCCGCTTCACGTACTCGAGCTTTTTGGCGTCGATCCCTTCCTCATGGTAGATGAAGCCGGAGGAGTCCGAGAGCGTCACCACCTTGCCTCCGAGCTCGAGGACCTTTTCCACCGTGTACTGGGCCACGTTCCCGGACCCGCTCACGAGGCACGTCTTGCCGGTGAGGTCGTCGTTTCGCGTGGCCAGCATCTCGGAGGCGAAGTAGACGCATCCGTAGCCCGTGGCCTCCGGTCGAATCAGGCTGCCTCCCCAGCCCAGGCCCTTGCCCGTGAGCACACCCGTGAACTCGTTTCGAAGCTTCTTGTACATCCCGAAGAGATACCCGATCTCACGCGCCCCCACGCCGATGTCGCCGGCGGGCACGTCCGTGTCCGGGCCGATGTGGCGGAAGAGCTCGGACATGAAGGTCTGACAGAACCGCATGACCTCGTCGTCCGACTTCCCCTTGGGGTCGAAGTCGGATCCCCCCTTGCCGCCTCCCATGTTGAGTGTGGTGAGGGCGTTCTTGAAGACCTGCTCGAAGGCCAGGAACTTGAGGATGCTCAGATTGACGGAGGGGTGAAACCGCAGACCGCCCTTGTAGGGACCCAAGGCGCTGTTCATCTCGATGCGGAAGCCCCGGTTCACGTGCACCTGCCCCTGGTCGTCCATCCACGGAACGCGAAACAGAATGACGCGCTCAGGCTCGGTGATCCGTTCCAGGATCGCCTTTCGCCGAAACTCCGGGTTCCGGTCGAGCACCGGCTGAACCGTTTCCAGGACCTCGCGCACCGCCTGCTGAAACTCCTTCTGCTCGGGGTCCCTGTTCTTGATCCAATCGATGATGTCTGCCATGGAGAACCTCCTGAAAAAAGTGGTTTGGGTTGCGCGGTCAACCGCTTCCGTCCCTCAGGGACCGATGATGACGCAGTGCGATGTCCGACCGTCGATCTTGATGGTCAAAGGGCCTTCGAGACGCACGTGACGAAGGTGCGCGGACTCCTCGTGCGCCGGGTGGGATTCGAGCCACGGCCAGTCCAGATGGTCCTCACGGCTCCCGTTTTCCTCCACCGTGATGTACTGGATGCCCAGGGAGGTGATGTTCTGAAAGAAATGGGAGCCCTGGGAGGGGTCCGCCTTGAGCTGCTCGTTCCGCAGCTCGACCATGGCTCCCACGCCCGAGATGTGGCTCCACTGGACCGGGATGCCCAGCCACCGGTCCGCCGTGCCCCACCGGCCCGGCCCGATGAGCAGGTAGGGGCGCTTTTCCTTGGCGAGCCGGGCGTTCAGGGACTTGATCTCGTCGGCGATCCGGACCGTGGCGTCGGCCTCGAAGTCCGACGGCTTCACGTACACCACGTCCTCGATCTGCCGGTTCTTGCCGTTTCCCAGGGCGTGCTCCGACCGGCAGAAAGCCTGCTTCCGGTCCGCGTCTGTGATGTGGACGTCGAGGCGTTCCATCTCAGCCACCATGGGCCGCATCTGCAGAAAAAAGAACTCCTGCAGAGGGGCGTCCCGGGTTCCGAGGTTGACCGAGAACTCGATCTCCACGGGGCATCCCATGCCCTTCCTGGCCAGGGTCAGAAGCTCGGTGAGCAGCTCCGGGAGGGGAAAGGCGCGGTGCTTGAGAATCTGGGCGAAGGTGAGCACCTTGGGCCCGGGCATGTGGCCCGTGTCCCGAATGCGGTGCTCGTCGGGCACGTAGGTGCTGGAGAGGTTCACGACGGGGTAGGCGTCCTCGAACTCGTCCACCTCCAGCTTGACCAGGTTGGAGTCCTGGAAGCTCTCCGGCGCCACGGGGCAGCCGGTCATCCGGAGGGCGTAGAAGTAGCGCTGGGTGTTCTTCAGGGTGTCCTCTACCGTGGAGAGCTGGGGCAGGATGTTCGGGTACCTGGGAGAGAAGCGGAGGGAGCGCTCCCCGTCCACCACGGTCTTGCCCATGCCCAGTGCGATGTGGGCGATGCCCTCCTCGGTCTTCATGCGGGCGAAGGGGTAGAAGTTGTGCGACTGGCCCACACCCGACAGGGCGGGGTAGAAGTAGTCCCCATAGGTGGCTCCCCCGAGCTGCTGGACGATGACCGCCATGGCCTCCTCGTGGGGCTGGTTCAGGGTGTTCCGGGAGAAGGCCTTGGGACCCTCGAAGTAGGTGGAAGCGTAAACCAGCTTCACGGCCGTGATCAGCTGGTTCAGGCGCACGCCCGGGTCCGGGTGGTTGTTGGGGATCATGTACGTGTGGTAGAGGCCGGCGTACGGTTGGAACTGGGCGTCCTCGAGGAGGCTCGACGAGCGGACCGATAGGGGAAAGCCGGCCTGGGACAGGAAGGCCTCCAGCTCCCCGATCAGCCACTC
>CAYYVD010000022.1:0-25803 GCA_964475045.1 uncultured Desulfobacterales bacterium
GTGATCAAGACGCGGCTCCTGGTGGCGGAGAAGGAGAAGGCCCTGGGGATCGAGGCGGTGTAGACGGCGAAGGGTTCACCACGAAGGGCACCAAGAGAAAAAAGTAAAACCAAAAAATAGAAAATAAAAAAGACAAAAAATCTAGAAAAAAACCCAATAAAGACGCGAGAACCGCAAAAAATGTAAAAAATCGCAGCCCCGCTGCGTGCGATCGGGCGGCCTGGGCATGCGGTTCGATGGTTTCTTCAGCAAAGGACAGCCATGGCATCGACGATTCGAATTCTCGGCACGGGTTCGTACGTGCCTCCCAGGAGACTGACCAATCAAGACCTGCAGAACATGGGGCTGGACACCACCGATGAGTGGATCGTTCAGCGGACGGGCGTCCAGGAGCGGCGCATCGCCGAGCCGGACGTGACCACGGCGGACCTGGCCCGGGAGGCCTCCCTCCAGGCCCTGGATGCGGCCGGCTTGGGCCCCGAAGACCCGGACCTCATCATCGTGGGCACCATCACCCCGGACACCTGCTGCCCGTCCGCGGCCAACTGGCTCCAGGCCAAGCTGGACGCCCCCCAGGCGGTCACCTTCGACGTGACCGCCGCCTGCTCCGGGTTCATCTTCGGGTTGAACGTGGCCTCCCAGTACCTGGAGACCGGCGCGGCCCGCACCGTGCTCGTGGTGGGCGCGGAGGTCATGACCCGCACCCTCGACTGGACGGACCGCAAGACCTGCATCCTCTGGGGGGACGGCGCCGGCGCAGCGGTGCTCTCGCTCGGGGACCGGGGACCGGAGCTGCTCTCCACCCACATTCACACCGACGGGCACAACGGCCGCGACCTGCTCATGCCCGGCGGCGGGTCCCGGACCACGCCCATCTCCCACGAGAGCGTGGACAAGAAGCTCCACACCCTGAACATGATCGAGGCCAACGCCAGCTTCCGCGTGGCCGTCCGCCACTTCATCGACTCCATCAAGGAGGCGGCTGCGTACAACGGCGTGGAGGTGGAGGACATCGACTGGTTCGTCCCCCACCAGGCGAACCTGCGGATGTTCCAGTCCATGGCCAAGAACCTGGGGGTTTCCATGGACCGGTTCTACGTGACCCTTCACAAGTACGGGAACATCTCCTCGGCCTCCTGCGCCATCGCCCTGAACGAGGCGGTTCGGGACGGCAGCATTCAGAAGGGCCACATGGTGTGCATGCCCGTGTTCGGCGGCGGGCTGACTTGGGGAAGCGCCCTCATTCGGTGGTAGGGGCCCCCGAGGTCACGGCCGGCGGTCCTGGCCCCCGGTGTCTTGGTCGCCTTCCAGCTCGGGAGCGTCCGCTTTCGAGGAACGAGTTCCCGCCTTCAGGGCCTGCCGCATCCGGTCCAGAAACACCGGGGGCTCCACGTAGGAGGCCACTCGAAGCCCTCGGAGCTCCCGGCCCCGGGCATCCAGGAAGACCACCGTGGGGACCCCGCGCACGGAGAAGCGCTCTCTCACCGTCTCGTGGGCGGGATTGCGGCGGGTGAGATCCACGCGGAGCGCGGCGAACCCGCGGGCGGCTTCCATCACCCGGGCGTCGGTGAAGACCCGCGCCTCCAGCTCCCGGCAGGGCGGGCACCAGTCGGCGCTGAAATCCAGCATCACCGGCGTCCCCTCGGAGGCGGCCTCGAAGAGCACCCCCGGCCGGTAAGGCGTCCAGGCGATGCCCCGAGCCCGATCATCGGCCTGCCAGAGCACCCCCATCCCCCCCGCGATGAGGAGGACCCCCGCGGCCCGCCGCACCCAGCGGAAGCGGGGCCCGGACCGTCCGCTTCGCTCGATCCAGCCGAGGTGCACCCCGGCGGCCCCGGCCGCTCCGGCCAGGATCCAGGCCTGAGGAAATCCCTCCGGCAGCAGGGGCAGGATCATGTAGGCGGCCATGGCCACCAGGACCCATCCCAGGAGCTTCCGGACCCAGATCATCCAGTCCCCCGAGCCCGGGAGCCGGTCGATGGCGCTGCTGAAGACGCCCAGCAGGGCCAGGGGAAGGCCCATGCCGAGGCTCAGGACAAAGAAGTAGGCAAACCCCAGGACCGGGTCCCCGGTCCGGCCCACGTAGGCCAGAAGCCCCAGGATGAACGGACCGATGCAGGGCGCGGCCACCACCCCGAGGGTGAGGCCCATGAAGGCGGACCCCAGGTACCCCCCCACCTGACGGGAGGCGAGGCGGTTGAGGGCCGCGGGGGGACGCAGCTCCCACAACCCGAAGAAGCTGAGGGCCATGAGGACCAGCACGGCGGCCACGCCTCCCAGGACCCAGGGGCTCTGGAGCACGGCCCCGAGCATCCCGCCGGAGAGCGCCGCCGCCGCACCCAGGGCGGAGTTCGTGGAGGCCAGCCCGGCGAGGTAGAGCGCCCCGTGAGCGGCGTTGCGGCCGTGGGAGCGACCGGCGCGTCCCCCGAAGTAGGAGACCGTGATGGGGATCAGCGGGTAGATGCAGGGCGTCAGGTTCAGGGCCAGGCCGCCGGCGAAGAGGCCGAGCAGGGTGAGGAGGCTCCCCGCGCCGGGGGAAAGAAATCCCGCTGGGCCTTCCTCGGAAGCGGGCTCGACCGCCCGGAACAGGGCCTCGTTGCGGAGGGAGGCGGCCGCCCCCGGAGGAGCCACGGTCAAAGAGGCCTCGATGTCGACGGTCTCCGGGGGAAGGCAGGTGTTGCTCGAGCAGGCCTGGTAGTTCAGCGAGCCTCGAAGGCTGCGCCGGCCCGCCTCAGCGGATCGGTCGACCCGAAGTGTGGCCCGGACCCGCACGCTTCCCTCGTAGAGCATGGCGGGGTCGGGTTGGTAGGGCAGGGACACCGGCCGGGGGGGCGCAAACCGGACGTCCCGGACCTCCACCCCCGGGACGCTGCGAAAGGAGAGAGCGGTGGGGACGAGATCGGTCCCGGCCTCCGCCCCGTCCGGCCCGTGGATGTACCACCCTTCCGAGACCTGAAGCCGCAGCAGCATCGGGTAGTCCCCGCCGGCCGGGTACCGGTCCCGGGAGTGGAGGACCTCCACGGAGACCACCGCCGGGTCCACGGCCGCTGTCACCGGGCCCGGGAGGAGCACCAGCAAAGCCAGGAATACCCGGCAAAGGACCTGCTTCGAGGTCATGGGAGCGGATTCCTTCCTTGACGGAGTTCGGCCGGCCCGCCTCTGCCGCCGAGAGGCGTGTTGTTCATGGAGCCGTTTTTCGAGGAAAGGTTTCAGATGCCCCCGGTTCTATCAGAGCCCGAGCAGGAGGGCAATCCTTGCGCTTTCTCCGGACCAGGGGGTGTGGTATAGGGGATGGGACACGTCCATCGAAAGGAGGGGCCCCATGGACCTGGGCCAAGCCGTCCGCGCGTTTTACCAGCAGCACCTTCCGGGCGCCGTGATGCACGAGGAGGCCATCCAGGGGCCTTGTCCCATCTGTGCCCGCCGCACGCCCGGGGTGTCGGGGACCCTGTCCGTGACCCTGGATCCCTCGGGCCTGTTCACCGGCTACTTCCGGTGCACCAACCGCTGCACGCCCGGCGGATTTCCCGCCCACTTCGCCCGTCTGACGGGGCTGGATCCGGAGGAGGTTCCGGGCTTCGACCCGGAGCGGGAGCCGTTCGTGCACGACGTGGTGTTCCCCCCCAAGAACCTGAATGCGGAGATCAAGCGCTTCGCCGCCCTGATGGGGGAGAACCAGCTCGCCTTTTTTCGACGCTTCGGCGTGGGCCAGGGGACCCTGGCCGAGATGCAGGTCGGGTACAACGGCCGGTACCTGGTCTACCCCTACATTCAGGACGACGGGAACGGATACGCGGCCCGGTGCGTCCTGCCCGAGCGCGAGGAGGATTGGTTCTGGCACGGGGACGAGCGGTTCTTCGAGCCGCCGTTCCGGCTGTTCAACGTGCGTGAGGTGGAGCGGTGCGAGGGCGGGGCCTTGTTCGTGGTCGAGGGGGAAAACGCCGTGCTGGCGCTCCGGGAACTCGGATACCCCGGGATTGCGGTCCCCACGTTCCAGGACCTGGAGGTCCTCAGCCGGGAACGCCTCGCCGCTCTGAGGCACGTGATCCTCTGTGTGCGGAACACCCCGGAGGCCCAGCTCGCGGCCCGGGAGCTGTCCACACGAATCGGGTTCAAGGCCCGCATTCTGCGCTGGCCCAGAGACACCGAGCGGGGCTACGACCTGGTTTCCCTGGCCCTGGATCTGGGAGAACGCTTCGGGCAGGTGGTCCGGGACATGTGCCGCCGGGCCGAGTCCTTCTCCCCCTTCTCGTCGCCCGAGCGGGAGGAGCGCGCCTTTTTTCAGCACATCGAACGGGAGCGGGGCAAGCGGCTTCTGGGCCTTCCCACGGGCTTCGAGTCCATGGACCGGTCCCTGAGCGGCATTCGAGGCATCAACATCATGGGCGGGCAGCCCAAGGCGGGCAAGTCCGCCTTCTTCATGCAGGTGTCCACCGAGGTGGCCGCCCGCAAGCACCCGGTGATCTACTACGACTTCGAGAACGGCCGCCAGAAGATCTACCTGCGCACGCTCTGCCGCACGGCGCGTGTGTCCGAGGAGGAGATCCGCCTCGGCGGGGACGGGGACGCCGTCCTCCGGGAGCAGCAGGCCCGAAAGGCCCTCTCCGCTTTTCTGCCCTGGTTCCGGGTGGTCACGGACCGCAAGCTCACGCCGGACATCATGCGCAGGCACATCGAGTTCCTTCAGCACGAGACCGCGTCGGAGCACGCCCTGGTGGTGGTGGACAGCCTC
This sequence comes from uncultured Desulfobacterales bacterium, assembly GCA_964475045.1. GTDB lineage: Bacteria > Desulfobacterota > DSM-4660 > Desulfatiglandales > HGW-15 > JAIPEI01. The sequence continues at coordinate 4,733 of CAYYVD010000022.1, forward strand.
CACAAGCTCCCTTTCAAGGACCTCTCGGAGCGGCGCACCGGCATCGACGAGTGGCTGCGGCACATGGAGTCCATTCGGGACGAGCAGAACGTGGCGTTTCTGGTGGTCTCCGAGCTCTCCAGGGGCGGAGGCGGCACCTATGCGGGCAAACCGGACCTGGCCTCCTTCAAGGAGTCCGGGGACATCGAGTACAGCGCGGACAACGCCATGATCCTCCTGCCGCACTGGGACCCCCTGGACCCGGCGTCCACGGCGGAGCGGCGGAGCAGCCTCTGGCTCGTGGCGAGCCGGGAGAGCAGCCCGGGCCGCATCGCCGAGTATGTGCTGGAGTACCCGTACTGGGGTTTCCGGGAGGAGACCGGGTAGGGACTCGAGAGCTCGGGGGCGCCTCACGGGGTTCGTGGGTGCACCAGGCTGGGAGCCCTGCGGGGCCGCTGCAAGTTGCAGGGTTCAGGTTGCAGGGAAAACCCCGGGAATCAACAGACCGGTGTCAAGGGGTGCCCGCGGCTTGAAACGTGAAACTTGCAATCTGGCGTTTCGGGGATGCATTTCGGGGCCACCATATTCCATTGTGACTCATAGGCAATTCGATCCCCACGAGGCCTGCGGACACAGAATGGTGTCCCTGAAATTCATCCCCGAAACTCAACGGGGCCGTCGGCAGGGCGGGTCCTCCTTGGCCCCCTCCAGGATGTTCCGCATGCGATTGCGCTGGGCCCGGACCTTGCGAAGCCGGTCCTCGACCTCGTCCCGTTCGGAGGGGGCACACGCGGCCAGGGCCTGTTCCAGGTCCGAGACCTCCCGCTCCAGCCGGTAGAGGTCACGCGCGATCAGGTGAATGGACATGCGGCGGCTTTCCGCTTTCAGGGTCAGATGCGGCGGGTCTCCGCCGGCTCCTCTTTCTTCTTCTTCTGCTGCTGCTGTTCATCGAGCTCCTGGAGCTTCTCCCGGAGCTTGTGGATCTCCTCGCGGACCCGGGGCAGGATGTCCTCCTTCACCTTCTCCTGAACATCCTTGCCCAGGGCTTTGAGCTCCTCGATCAGGGACTGGATCTCCTGCTCCAGGGCCTGGGCCTCGTTGCCGTCCGGCTTGCCGGGCTCCTCTGCGGCTGCCGGGACGGTTGGAACGCCCTGCTCGGCCCGGGCGTGTGACATCCCGGGACCGGCCGTCACCAGGACCCACGCCAGGGCGACGGGCGAGAACCAAAGAAACCATTTCATGAAGCCTTGCCTCCTTTCCGGCGGGTTCAACGCACCGTTGTCAGACGTTCAAGGGCGTCGGCCGGAAAACCCAGCTCCCGGAAGAGCTTGCGTTCCACCGACCGGCATTGCTCGAAGTTCTCCACCATGCGCTGCTTCAGGTCCTCTCTGCCTTGGCTGTAGCGGATGATGAGGTCGGCGAGCCGATCGTCCAGGCTCACGATGCGGTCGTGGTTCACCCGCTTGTCCGCGTAGTAGACGATCTCCTTCTCCCTCACGCCGCCGTTCACCTGAAACTCCCGCAGCCGCACGTGCTCCTCCACGATCCCGGCGATCTCCTGAAACCCCAGCTCGATGCACATCTCGGCTCCCCGTACCGCGTGGTTCCCTCCGGTCTCGATGCACTCGGCCTTGGCGATGTCGTGAAGCAGGGCCCCGGCCCGGACCCGGTCCAGGGAGAGCTCGGCCCCGGCCTCGATGTGGGCGCGGGCGATCAGGGCGGCCGCCTGCTCCACCATTCTGGAGTGTCGTTGAATGTGCTCGGGCATGCCCCTCTGGACCATGATCGAGCGGCACATGCGCACCGGCGGCACCATGCACGCCTCTCCTTTCGCTCGTCCGCCGGCGGGTCCCGGACCATGCCCGCCTCGAACGGTCCTGTCGATTCAAAGATAACACGGACGGATCTCGAATCAAGCCCCAAGCGCGGGGCCCAAATGGGAGCCGCTCGGTGCCGGGCGGAAGAGGGTGTCAAAAATGGAGTTGACAGCTCCATTTTTGCGTGTAATTTGGAACCATGTATTCCAGAATGATCAGGCCACCCACAGGGAAGAGCTTTTTTCTGTTGGGGCCGCGAGGCACAGGCAAGTCCACCTGGGTCCGGGCCACCTACCCGGCGTCCGTGTACATCGATCTGCTGGACTCGAGGCAGTATGCATCCCTCCTGGCCGCACCCCATCGGCTGGAGGAGTTGGTTCCGCCGGCCTCGGACCGTCCGGTGATCATCGACGAGGTCCAGCGGGTTCCGGAGCTCCTCAACACCGTCCACCGACTGATCGAGAACCGGGGTTCGACGTTCGTCCTTACGGGCTCGAGTGCCCGTAAGCTCAGAGGAAAAGGAGTCAATCTGCTTGCGGGGCGGGCCGTGACCCGTTCCATGCACCCCCTCACGGCCGTGGAGCTCGGCCCGGATTTCTCACTGGATCGTTCTCTCACCCACGGCCATCTGCCCTCCGTGTACACGGAGACCGATCAGGTGGACTATCTGGCGGCGTATGTCCACACCTATCTGAGGGAGGAGGTTCAGCAGGAGGGCCTGGTCCGAAATCTTCAAGGGTTTGCCCGTTTCCTGGAGGCGGCCAGCCTTTCCCAGGCGTCTGTGCTGAACGTGTCCGAGGTGGCACGTGAGTGCGAGGTGCACCGAAAGATGGTCGAGGCCTACTTCGAGGTCCTGGAGGACCTGCTCCTGGCTCGCCGGCTCCCCGTGTTCACCCGCAAGGCCCGGCGACGCATGACCGCCCATCCGAAGCTCTTTCTGTTCGACGCCGGGGTGTTCCGGGCCCTTCGACCCAAGGGGCCGCTGGACCGTCCGGAGGAGATCGACGGTGCAGCCCTGGAGACCTTGGTTTTTCAGGAGCTTCGTGCTGTCAACGACAGCCTGCAGCTGGGCTACGGGCTCCACTACTGGAGAACCGCCCGGCAGCAGGAGGTGGACTTCGTGCTTTACGGAAAGCGAGGCCTGATCGCTGTGGAGGTGAAACGCGCCGCCAACCTCAGACAGCGGGACCTGAGAGGCCTGGTGGCCTTTCTGGAGGACTACCCCATGGCCCGGGCGTATGTGTTCTACGGTGGCCGGGAGCGCCGATACCTGAAGAACATCGAGCTGATTCCCCTGGAGCAGGCCCTGCCGGCTTTGCCGGCCTTGCTTCGGCCGTCCTGATTCTTCGACCTCTCCGTTCGCGTCATGGCGGCCCGCCCCATGGATCTGCCCGTGAGCATCGGGATTGAAACCCCATGGAACGTGGCTAGCTTGTCCATCCGAACGCCTGCTCCCGGCCGCAGATTCAGGGGATCGGGCTGATCGGGGCCCGGGCGCCTGCGGTCACCGAGGAGCCGTGCACCGGGTGCGGTGCGTGCGTCGAGGCCTGCAGTGCGGGGCCTGCATCGAGGCCTGCCCCTCCGGGACCCTGACCGAAGACCGGCGCGGGTGGCGGATGCTCCTGGACGGCAAGCTCGGCCGAAGGCCCCGTCTGGCCGAGGAGCTCCCGGGGCTGTACACCGAGGAGGAGGTCCTGGAAGGCGTTCGCAGGGCGTTGGCCTGCTACAAGGAGCACGCAGAGGGCGGAGAGCGGTTCTCCGACGTCTACGGGCGTCTGGGCCGGGAGGCGTTCACGACGCGCTGAGGCTTGGGGGGGGCGGCTTGATCCTCAGGAGGAGGGGGATGACGGCCAGGTTGCAGCCGGCCATGACGATCCAGGCCCAGTGATAGCTTCGAAGGTGATCGAAGCAGATCCCGGTCAGGAGGGGACTGGTGATGGTCCCCGCCATCATCACGGCCATGAGGGAGCCCTGAATGGCGCCGAAGGCGGCGCGGCCGAAGTACTTGGCCTGCAGGGTCAGACGCAGGGTGACCGCGCCGCCGTAGCCCGGGCCGAAGGTCGCGACAAAGGCGATCACCCACCAGAGGTTGTCCCCTGCGGCCAGGCACAGGAGCCCCAGGGTCTGCAGGACAAAGGCGGTGACCAGCAGCTTGACGCTGTCCACCCGGTTGCTGAGCCAGCCCATGCCGAACCGTCCGACGACGCTCACGAACACCACGAGGGCGGCTGCCAGGCTCGCCCCCTGCCGGGTGAAGCCCACGCTGAGGAGATGCGGCATGACGTGCACCATCACGGCGTGCACCGTCCCCGCCGCAACGGTCACCGCCAGGGCGATTCCCCAGTAGGCCCGGGTTCTCATGGCCTTACCGAGGGTGAACTCCTCCTCCGGACCGGAGGGGGCCGTGGGGGGGCTCGAGGTGCCTGGGTGAACGGTGGAGGGCAGCCCGTCGGGGGTCAGGCCGTAGGGTTCCGGCCGATGGCGGACCACGAGGGAGCAGGGTATGCCCACCACCCACATGCCGACACCGATCACCACCAGGGCGGTGCGCCACCCGTACTGGGCGATCAGGGCGTTGACCACGTAGATGAGGCCCCCGCCCAGGCCGATGGCCGCGGAGAGGATGCCGAGGGCGGTGCCCCGCCGCTGAATGAACCATCCGGCCACGGCCGTCCACCCCGGCACCGGAAACAGGAAGCTCGAGCCGATGGAGAGGAGCAGGAACACGGCGTAGAAGGCCGGCAGGGAATCGATGCGGCTGAAGAGCACGAAGCCGAGCCCCGAGACGAGGCTTCCGAAGAAGAGCAGCTTGCGGGCACCGAAACGGTCCGTGGCGATGCCCACCAGCGGGGAGGCGATGCCGCCTTCGATGCTGCGGATGGACGCGGCCACCGAGGTGGCACCGTAGCTCCAGCCGAAGGTCTCCACCAGGGGGTTGAAGAAGGCGGTGAAGCTGTAGAAAAAGGTGCCGGCACCCCAGAAATGGATGAGGCTGGTCGCCAGGACGATCCACCAGCCGTAGAAGACGTTGCGCACCATGCAAGAACCCCGCTCGATTCCATCGCCGCCAGGATCATACGAAAGAAACGGCGGGATTCAAAGGACTCGTTGTCGCATGGGTGAAGGTCCTCGGTGGACGGGGCGGTCGCGACGGGCTTCGGTCCACACGAAACGAAGAAAGGCCCGGAGCCGCGGCCGGTCCGTGGGGTCGGCGGACGGTGTGAGCATCTTGGCCCGCTACTCCTTCAGCCGGGCGTTCAGGAGGTGTGCGGGCAGGGCGCGGTAGGCGTCCAGGCTGAGATCCGGCATGAAGGGGCCTCCCTTCCGAGGCGCATCAGTCCGGCGAGTTCCGCTCCTCGCCGAACACGTGCAGGTCTCCCAGGAACTTGAGGCTGAGGATGTCGAACGCGATGGATCCCACGGTCTCGATGGCCTTTCGGAACGGGGTGTTCCGGACGAACTTCCAGCGCACGTCGTCGGGGTTTCTCTCGGGCATGCTCAGGTTGTTCCAGACGGGGGCCTTCCGATTTTTCAGATCGGGGGAGTGCACTCGAATGGAGGCCTCGCCCCCGGGAATGATGTCCGTGAGGTAGTCCAGGGCCACCTGACCGTTGTCGAACACGGCGGTGGTGGCCTTGCGCCCCGCCTCGAAGTTCCCGATGGTCGCGTCCGGGACGGTCTCGACCAGGTTCCAGCCGGCAAAGAGCAGGTCCTCGGCCATGTGGACCACGCTGCCGGCCACGCCCTGGACCAGGTCTCCGAAGATTGCTTCCTTGAGCTTGGAAAAGAAGAACCCGATCCGTTCCCCGAACCCCTCGGGGGCGTCCTCCCCGTCCGGGCGGTACGCCCCGAAGCTCAGGGCGCTGCCCAGGTCCTGAAAGAAGTCCACCACCGAGCCCACCAGACCCCGCTGCCGGGTTTCCTGGATTTGACCGTTTTCGTCCCGGTAGTGCATCTTGGAGCCGAAGAGCAGGTTGCCGAAAAAGTTCTTCGCGTTGGCGAAGGCATCCTTGAGATCCTTTCCCACCCGGCCCCAGAAGCTCCTCTGCCCTGAAGTATCGTCCACCACGCGCTTCCGGTCCAGGTCGTAGTGGTCCCCGCCCGGGTTGCTCAGGAGCTGATCGTCCTTGTACTTGGCCACGTCGCTCAGGACTCCGCCGGTCGGGCCGGCCTCGGGGAGGTGCTTCTCATAGGCCCCGGACGCGGCCTTGGGCGAGGGGGCGACGGCCGGGGTCGGGGGTTGGGATCTGGAGGCGAACGCGATGCGGTCCAGGGGGGGCAGGGAAGGCAGGGGCTCCGCGGGCGTGGAGGGGGCGGCCTGGGGTTGCGCGCTCCCCAGGAGCTGCGAGCGGAAGCCGGAGCCGCCGGGCGCAGGGGAGGGCGCTTTGAATGCGCCCTCGGGTGTCAGGAGGGTGGATGAGATGTCCCGGATGTCCATGCAGCGTTCCCCTTGTGTTCGCGGATCGCCTCCAGTGAATGCAAGAGGCCTGCCAATCGCAAGGGGGGAGGGCGGTTGAAATTGTTCCGTGATTCCGGAGGGAAGGGCTCCCACACCAAACGGCGACACGCCCGGGGGAGCCGGGGTGGGAACAAATTGCCGACCGTGCGGGCCGAAGGGGAAGACCGGCGGGGCGCGGAAAAAGGTTTGTGATGCCGGGGGCGATTGCCTATCATGGATGGAGGCCGGGGATCATGAACAAAGGGAGCGGGGTGCACATGCGGGAAAGCTCGAAAGGATGCGAATGGATCCCATGGGTGCCGGCGGTTTGCGGTCTGTTTCTGGTCTGCTTCCTTTCCTTCTCCGAAGCGGCCGGGGATCCGGACGATGCACGGTACCAGCGAATGCGCCAGGCCATGGTGCGGGACCAGATCGCCCACCCTCCGGACTACCGGGATCCGGTCCGGAACCCGGCCGTGCTCGAGGCCTTGCGCAGGGTGAAACGACACCGCTTTGTCAGGCCTTCGGAACGGGGCCGCGCGTACGGCGACCACCCCTTGCCCATCGGGTACGGCCAGACCATCAGCCAGCCTTACATCGTGGCGCTGATGACCGAGATGCTGGCGCTCGAGCCCGAGCACCGCGTCCTGGAGGTGGGGACCGGCTCGGGGTACCAGGCGGCCGTGCTGGCCCATCTGGTGGAGGAGGTCTACACCGTGGAGATCGTGGAGGCCCTGGGCCGCTCCGCCCGCGAGCGCCTGGATCGGCTGGGGTACGACCGCGTGCACGTTCGAATCGCGGACGGCTACTTCGGTTGGCCCGAGCACGCCCCCTTCGACCGGATCATCGTCACTTGCGCCACCAGCCTGGTTCCCCCGCCCCTGATTCGTCAGCTTCGACCGGGGGGGCGCATGTGCATCCCGGTGGGCGGGCAGTACTCGATCCAGTACCTGACCCTGGTGGAGAAGGACGAGGACGGACGTGTCACCATGCGAAAAGAGCTCCCCGTGCGGTTCGTCCCCCTCACACGCAGCCCCCGTTGACGGATCCCCCTGGATGAGCCCACGAGCCGGCATCGGTGAAACCGGCCCGCGGCATGCGGTCCTGCTGTTTGCGACCTCGGCCTCGGTGCTCGCGCACGAGATTCTGCTCATGCGCGTGCTCTCCTTCGCCCTGTGGCACCACTTCGCCTCCATGGTCATCAGCATGGCGCTTCTGGGGTTCGGTGCGGCGGGGTCCCTCCTGTTTCCGCTCCAGGATCGGGTGGACCGGGACGTGGACGGCTTCCTGGCGGTCCTGGCTGCGGCAAGCGCCCTGTGCTTCCCCGGGTCGCTGCTCCTCTTCCGGGCCTCGGGCCTGGATCCCCTGCAGCTCGTGTGGCGCCCGGGGGAGTGGTGGAACATGGCGGGGGCCTACCTGGGCCTGTCTCTGCCCTTTCTGTTGGCCGGGGCCACGGCCGCGACCGTGCTGAGCCGGGCCGGGAGGAGGACGCCGCGCATGTATGCGGCCGACCTGGGCGGGGCCGGCCTGGGGGTCCTGGCCGTGCTCCCGGCCCTGTGGATCGCTCCGGCCTGGCAGCTGCTCCCGGCCCTGGGCGCCGTACTGCTCCTGGCAGCCATTCCCTGTGCCCTGGCCGGCCGGTTCCCCGCCCGCTTCCTCTCGCTCCTGGGGTTGTGCGGTGGGATCCTGACGGCAGGGGGACTTGCGGTTTCCCTCACCCCGAGGGTGCACGACACCAAGGGGCTTCCCCAGGCGCTCGCCTTTCCGGACGCCCGGCTCGAGGCCGTCCGCTTCGGTCCCCTGGGCCTGGTCCACGTGGTGGGGAGCCGGTACATCCACCACGTGCCCGGACTCAGCCTGCAGTACGGCGCGGCGGGCGAGGGGACCCTGCCCGAGCAGCGGGGCCTCTACCTGGACGGCTCGGGCGCCGGGAGCATCACCCGGTACACCGGAGAGCCGGAGGATCGGCTGCCGCTGGACTACACCCCCGCGGCCCTCCCGTTTCACGTGCGCCCTCCGGAACGTCTCCTGGTGGTGGGCGCCGGCGGGGGCGCGGGCGTGCTCCGGGCCCTGCATCACGAGGTCCCCCGGATCGACGCCCTGGAGGCCAACCCCCAGATGGCCTCCCTCATGACCGGTCCCATGGCCGTGTATGCCGGGCGCCTGTTCGAACGGCCGGGGGTGCGGCTCGTCGTGGACGAGGCGCGTCGCTTTCTCGAGGGGGGCGGGGAGTCCTACGACCTGATCCAGCTTTCCATGACCGGATCGTTCGGTGCGGCCTCCGGCGGGGTGCACGCCGCGGCCGCGTCCTACCTGCTCACGGTCGAGGCCTTCGAGGCCTGCCTGGGGCGGCTTCGGACCGGAGGGGTCCTGGCGGTCACCCGCTACCTCAAGGTTCCGCCGAGGGACTCTTTGCGTGTGCTGGCCACGGCCCTGGAGGCGTTGAGGCGCTCGGGCATGGACCGGCCCGAGCAGGGGATCCTCGTGGTTCGGAGCTGGAACACGGTCACCGTCCTGGCTTCCCGGACCGTTTTCTCACCGCGGGAGACGGCCGCGGCCGCGGCCTTCTGCGACGAGCGAAGCTTCGACACGGTCTACTATGCGGGCATGCCTCCGGACCGGGCCAACCGTTACGACCTCCAGCCGCAACCGTGGTACTACGAGGGGGCGGCGGCCCTCTGCGGTCCCCATGCGGGCGCGTTCATGGAGTCCTACCTGTACGACATCGCCCCTCGAACCGACGATCGGCCCTACTTCTCCCGGTTCTTTCGCTGGGACCGGGCCCTGGAGTGGTTCGGGCAGCTCCGGAGGGAGTGGTTCGCACGGGTGGAGTCGGGCTACGTCTTCCTCCTGGCCACACTGGTCCAGGCGACCCTGGCCGGGGCCGTCCTGATCCTTCTGCCCCTGCTGTTTCTGCGGGGAAACAATGGAGAGGAGAGGCCTGCGGCCGGGCCGGGCACCGCCCGGACCCTGCTCTACTTCGTGCTGCCGGGGTTCGGCTTCATGTTCATCGAGATGGCGCTCATTCCCCGGCTCACGCTCCTCCTCGCCGATCCGGTCTACGCGGCGGCCGTGGTCCTGAGCGTGATCCTGGTGTTCGCCGGCCTGGGGAGCCTCTCCCTGCCGGGGCCGGACCGGGGAAGCCCCCGGCGGCTCCTCTGGCTCGGAGCGGGGGTGCTGGGGGTCTGGCTGGGGTCCGTGGCGCTCCTCGGGGACCGGTGGATCCAGGCGGCGCTCGCCTGGAGCGGACCGGCCCGCCTGGCCGCCGCCGTGGCCTTCCTGGCCGTGCCCGCCTTTGTGCTGGGGTGGCCCTTCCCGCTGGGTCTTCGCGAGGTGTCCCGGGACCGACCGAGGCTGGCGGCGTGGGCCTGGGGGGTGAACGGCTGCGCCTCGGTGACCGGGGCGGTCCTGGGAACGTGCCTGGCCATGGATCTGGGGTTTCATGCGGTCCTGGCCTTGGGCTGGGGGCTCTACATGCTGGCGGCCTGGCGGTTTCCTTCCACGTCCGGCGCGTGACGCGGTTCCCTTTTGGGCCGGGCTCTGGTATGTAAACGAGGGCTCGCCGGCGCGAAGGGACGCCGCCGGTCAACGCCCGGGGGTCTTCCAATGAACGAAAACGCGCAACCGCAGGCCGGCCACTCGGGGCGATTCGTCGTGCTGGTGGCGGTCTTCGTGACCTGTCTGATCGCAGCCAACATCACGGCGGTGAAGCTCGTGGTCCTCGGCGGGCTGATCCTCCCCGCGGCGGTGGTGGTCTTTCCGGTCAGCTACATCGTGGGGGACGTGCTCACCGAGGTCTACGGCTACGGCCGGGCCCGTCAGGTCATCTGGTTGGGGTTTCTCTGCAACCTGCTGGTGGTGTGCGTCGTGTGCATCGGCCAGTTGCTCCCGGCGGCCCCGTTCTGGGACGGGCAGGCGGCCTACGAGCGGATCCTCGGGTACGCACCGAGGATCCTTCTGGCCTCGTTTCTCGCCTACCTCGTGGGGGAGTTCGCCAACGCCTACGTGCTGGCCCGCATGAAGATCGCCACCCAGGGACGGTGGCTCTGGACTCGAACCATCGGGTCCACCCTGGTGGGACAGGGGCTGGACTCCCTGGTGTTCATGACGGTGGCCTTTGCAGGCACCATTCCGCCCTCCGGCCTGCTCGGGGCGGTGGTGGTTCAGTGGCTCGCCAAGTCGGTGTACGAGGCCCTGGCGACCCCGTTGACCTATGTGGTGGTGCGCCGGTTCAAGCGCAAGGAAGGCCTGGACGCCTATGACCGGGACACCCGATTCAATCCGCTGCTGTTCTCCCGGTCGCAAGGGGTTCCGTGAGACCCGGACGAGGAGGCCGCTGTTCATGCCCGGCCCCGGCAAGGTTCACGAGCGATACGATGTGGTGGTGATCGGCGGCGGTCCGGCGGGCGCGGCCGCCGCCCTGCATCTGGCGCGGCGGGGGGTCCGCGTGGGGGTCTTCGAGAAGGCGTCCGTTCCCCGGTACAAGGCGTGCGGGGGCGGCGTCACGGCCCGCGCCATGGCGATGCTGCCGGCCGGGGCGGCCGGCGTGGTCGAGCGCAGGTGCGGCTCCGTGTCCCTGAGCCTGGACCCGGAGGGCCCCGGGTTCACCGTGCAAAGACCCGAGGCCCTGCTGGGCATGGTCATGCGCGACCGGTTCGACGCGGCCCTGCTCGCAGCGGCCGAGGAGGCGGGTGCCGCAATCCACGACCGGTGCCGGGTGACCGGCCTTCGTCTCGAAGGGGAGATTCTGGAGGTGGAGACCTCCCGCGGAAGGACGTCCTGCCGGTTCGCCGTGGCTGCGGACGGAGGGCTGGGGCGGGTCCCCGGCATGGCGGGATGGCGGGAGTCCCGGAACATGGCCCTGGCCCTGGAGGCGGAGCTCGAGGCGGATCCGACGGACCCGCTCGACGCCTCGGACACGGCTCGCTTCGACTTTGCGTGCGTCCCCGGCGGCTACGCCTGGGCGTTCCCCAAGCAGGACCACCTCTCCGTGGGGGTGGGTGTTTTCCTCCGGAACGGCCCTGCCGGGCTTCCGGATTGCCTCCGCGCTTACCTGGCCCGAAGCGCGCTGAGCGGGCGGCGGGAGGTCCGGCGGCAGGGCGGCGTGATCCCCGTCTCACCCAGGCGGGACGGGTTCGTGCGCAGGAGGGTGCTGCTCGCCGGGGATGCGGCCGGTCTGGCCGACCCGCTGACGGGCGAGGGCATTTACGGGGCCTTGGCGAGCGGATCCCTGGCGGCCCGCGCCCTGGTGCAGGGAGGCCTTCGAGAGGCGGCGGTTCGAGAAGCCTACGAGGCGGCCCTGCGGGCGCGGCTCCTGAAAGAGCTCGCCCTGGGACGCGCCCTGGCCGCCTTCCACTACGGGCGGCCCGGTATGCGGAACGCCCTGTTCGCACGATTCGGGCAGCCCCTGTCCGAGGCGGTGACCATGGTGGTCATGGGACGGAAAGGCTATGGGGAGCTCCTGGGAAACCCCGTGAACTACCTGAGGCTCCTGAGCCGACGACGGGAGAGGACGCGCCGGCTCGAAGGTGGTGGGAAACCGTCGTTGTGAGGAGGATCATGAGGGGAACGATCAGGGAAGGCCGGATCTCGGGGGAAAACTCCTGCGGGTTGGGCCGGGTGGTGACGGCATGGGTCTTGATCGCGGCCCTGGCGTCGGCGTGCGTGACCACCGGAAGGGTGCAGGAGATGAGCACCCCGGAGCTGGAGGAGGCCTGGAGCGAGAGCAGGAGCCCGGCTGCGCGCCTGACCGTGGTGGAGGAACTGGAGCGGCGAAAGGCCGTGGAGGCCCTCGAGGACTGCCTGACCCTCACCGGCTCCGGGACCATGGCAAAATACTCGGTGTTCACGGTGGACGAGGTGTTCGGCTACCTCTCCCGGAAGGTGCCCGAGGCCTCGGGCCAGGACCAGCACCCGGTGCGAAAGGGAGAGACCCAGGGCGAGCTGGTGATCGGGAGGGTCCGGTGACTCGAACACCTTCTTTCCGCCGGTCTCCTCGAGGTCCGGCTTCAGGGGCCCGCTCTGGGCGAGGCCGATGTCCGTGAGGCAGTCGTGTCGAGCAAAGGGGCCGGACAGGGACTCCTCGAAGAAGAATCCGGGCACCTGGGTGTAGATGTCGAATCGGCTTTCCGGCGCGAGCCGGTACACGGCCTCCATGACCGCCGAGGCTCCGGCGGCGTGCCCGAACCCTTGCGGGGTCACGAAGCAGGCGGCCTGTATGGGGGGAAAATCGGTTTCGAGCACTTCTTCGCGGAGGCCCTCTTCGAAGTAGGGACCCCGATCCGGGGTCCCGCATCGCATGGTTTCCGGGAACCGCTGTCGGCTGTCCATGTCGCCTCGTGATTGGGACATCGGGGTGCTGCGCCTCTCCTCTACGATCACAGGGAGCCCCGATTCGCCAGGGTCCGGTGCGGATGCGTCCGGGGAGCCGGGCGAGGAGACCGCCCGCCTCGGAGCTGGACCCGGAACGGTTCCGGCATATCCGCCGAGGGACCCTGGTGAACGCCCGGCGCATCGCGCGGGTGAGCCCCTCCCTCACCGGCGGCGCGCTGATCCGGTTGAAGGGCCGGGACGAGAGCCTTCGGGTCAGCCGGCGTTTTGCTCGTGTGTTCAAACAGATGTGACGCATCCCGCTGCGGATTCTCCCTTTTCATATCCCCGGATTTTCGCTATGCTTCTCCTGCACAATGCCCGGGGACACCGGGTCTTCCTGCAGGATGCGCTCGAGGATGGTGCGGCGTGACGACTGATGACACATGGCGGATCGTTCTGATCGACGACGAGGCGGACATTCGGGAGGTCCTGAGCATCTCCCTCGAGGACGCCGGATACGAGGTCGCCGCCGCCTCCGACGGCGAGGCGGGGCTGGAGCTCTGTGACGAGGTCCACCCGCAGATTCTGATCACGGACATCCGCATGCCGGGCATGGACGGGCTTCAGGTGCTGGAGGCCGTCAAGAAGGCCCACCCCGAGATCGAGGTGATCGTGGCCACGGCCTACGGCGAGATGGAGGTGGCGATTCGAGCGCTTCAGCTCGACGCCTCGGACTTCATCACCAAGCCGGTGAGCGACGACGCCCTTCAGCTGTCCCTCCGGCGGGCACGGGAACGATACACGGCCCGGCGAAAGGACGCGGAATACGCCGCACTCCTCGAGCAGGAGAACGTGGAGACCACGCGAGACCTTCTCGAGAACATCTCGTTTCAAAGAAGGCTCATCGACAGCTCCATGGACGGCATCCTCGGGTGCAACCGGGATGGGATCGTGATCACCTTCAACCGGGCCCTGGAAGGGATGCTCGGCGTGTCCCGCTACGAGGTGCTGGGCCGGAGGCGGGTCGAGGACTTCTTCGCGGCCGACGACCTGCGGACCCTGGAGAGGGACATGGCCGGCGAACGGTACGGAGGTCCGGGGAGGCTGTCCCTGTACGAGACCCAGATCCGAACGCCGGACGGGCAGACCATCCCTGTCCAGGTCTCCGTCACGGAGATCCTGGATCGCGAGGAGCGGGACGGATCGGTCTTCTTTTTCCGGGACCTTCGGGACATACGCCGGCTGGAGCGGGAGATGGCCGACCAGGCCAAGATCCTTCACCAGGACAAGATGATGTCCTTGGGGCGTCTGGCCGCCAGCGTGGTCCACGAGATCAACAACCCGCTCTCGGGCATCCTCAACTACGCGCGTCTCATGAAGCGCGTTCTGACCCGGGGCGCCCTGAGCGACGAGCAGCTCGAAAAGTTTCGAGGATATCTGGACCTGGTGGAGAGCGAGACCGGACGCTGCAGCGAGATCGTTTCCAACCTGCTGAGCTTTTCGCGCCGCTCGCGGCCCGAGTTCACCGCGGTGCAGGTGCCCGATCTGATCGAGCGGTCGGCTCTGCTGAGCCAGCACAAGCTGGAGCTGCAGGGCATCGACCTGGTGGTGGAGACGGAACCGGACATCCCTCCGGTCCAGGGGGATTCCAACCAGCTGCAGCAGTGCATCATCAACCTCGTGTTCAACGCCCTCGACGCCATGCCCGAGGGTGGACGCATCGTGCTTCGGGCCGGTTCGGACCGGGAGAAGAATCAGGTGCTCGTCTCGGTGGAGGACAACGGGGCCGGGATCGATCCCGAGTCCCTGCCCCACATCTTCGAACCCTTCTACACGACCAAGCAGGAGGGCTACGGTGTGGGGCTGGGCCTCTCCACGGTCTATGGGATCGTGGAGCGGCACCACGGTACGGTGTCGGTGGACAGCCGCCCGGGCAAGGGAGCGGTGTTTACGATCCGGTTTCCGCTCGAATGAACCGTGGGCGCTCTTGTACCATGGACTGTGTTTCCCGACATGGGCGCTCAAGGACAGGGGGGCCTGGAGCATGCTGCCTGACCTGACAAAATCCCTTCCGTCCAGGACGATCCTCTCGGATCAATGGCTGGGTCTGTTGGACCTCCTCAAGATCGGCGCTTTCATCATCGACCGCAGGCGGCGCATCACCGCGTGCAATCAGTGCGCCATGGCCCTGCTGGGCATCGAGGAGGAGGACATCGTGGGCCGGGACTGCCGGCAGGTGTTCCGGGGGATCCCCTGCGCCACCTGCTGCCCGTACCGCGAGCAGAGCACCGAGCCCCAGGAACTGGAGGTCGAGCTCCTGGACGCGGACAACTTTGCCCATCTCGTCACGCGGCTCACCGCCCCCATCTACGACGAGAACCACACGCTCGTGGGACATCTCATCCTCATTCAGGATCGCCCCTCGCTCGCCGACCTGCTCAAGCAGGTCCGTTACGGAGAGAGGAGCCTCAAGATCATTCTGGACCACCTGGACCTCGCCATCTTCACAGTGAACCGGGGAGGACACGTCACGTTCTTCAACGACGCGGCCGAGTCCATCACCGGTTACTCCCGGGCTCA
The DNA here is from genome assembly GCA_964475045.1 of uncultured Desulfobacterales bacterium. Lineage (GTDB taxonomy): Bacteria > Desulfobacterota > DSM-4660 > Desulfatiglandales > HGW-15 > JAIPEI01. The sequence goes on from CAYYVD010000022.1 coordinate 19,859, forward strand.
GGTCCTGGGAAAATCCGGCAGCATGGTGCTGGGACCGCGGGAAAACGGCGCGTGGCACAAGCTCGAGGCCTGCCTGGCCGAGGGGCGCAGCGGGAGCACCGGCCCCACCAAGATGGTCTCGGCCCAGGGGGACCTCGTCGACGTGAAGGCGGACTTCATGCCGCTCACCAACGACCGGGAGGAGCTGGTGGGCGGTCTGGTGACCCTCCACGACCTGACCCTGGCGCGGCAGCTCGACGAGGTCAAGGCGGACCAGGCCTCCTTTCGCACCATGATCGGCCGCGACCCGGCCATGCAGAAGATCTTCGAGATGGTCGAGCAGGTGGCCCCCAGCGACGCCACCGTGCTCATCGAGGGGGCCACGGGCACGGGCAAGGACCATCTGGCCAAGGTCATCCACGCCGCCAGCGAACGGCGGGACGAGCCGTTCGTGAAGGTGAACTGCGCCGCCCTTCCCCACGACCTGCTGGAGTCGGAGATGTTCGGGTATGCCAAGGGGGCGTTCACCGGGGCGGTCCGGGACAAGCCGGGTCGGTTTCAGGAGGCGAACGGGGGGACCATCCTGCTCGACGAGATCGGAGACCTGCCGCTTCCGCTGCAGGCCAAGCTCTTGAGGGTCCTGGAGGATCGCGAGTTCTACCCCCTGGGCGGGCGGCACACCGTGAAGGTGGACGTCCGGATCATCGCGGCCACGAACCGCGACCTGGAGGAGCTCCTGGCCGAGCGTCTGTTCCGGGAGGACCTGTTCTACCGCCTGAACGTCTGCCGCGTCGAGCTGCCCGTCCTCAAGGATCGCAGAACGGACCTCCCTCCCATGATTCGGCACGTGCTTCGGCGTCTGTCCGCCGCGAGGCGGGGACACCCTCCCGACATCTCCGCCGAGGCCATGGACGTGCTTCTGCGCTACGACTACCCCGGGAACGTCCGGGAGCTGGAGAACATCCTGGAGTACGCCCTGCTCACCTGCCGGGGTGAGGAGATCGAGCCGAAGCACATTCAGCGCTACGTGCACAGCCGCACGGACTGGAGCGAGGAGTGTCCCCCAGGCCGGATCCCCGGGGGCAGAAAGGACCGGGAAGGGGGGGAGCGGGGAAGGATTCTGGAGGCCCTGGACCACCACCGGTGGCGGAAGCAGGAAACGGCCCGCGCCCTGGGCATCGACCGGACCACCCTGTGGCGGAAGATGAAGAAGTACGGTCTCTAGAAGCAGCTGGAGACGAACCGCCGGCGCCGGGCCTCCTCGCGGCTCACGATGGGCGGATCGTGCTTCCGCGTTCTTCGAACGCGTTCCGCTCGAATCCTTCGGTGGGACCAGGTCAGCTTCACCTCGTGGTGCGGGGTCTCGAGCGGAGGCTGGTGAACGGGAAGACGAAAGCTGGAGAACCGCAGCATTCTCGAGGGCGACCACCGGGCCGGGTAATAGTCCAGGGGGTCGAACTCGAAGCAGCCCCCATGCAGGACCTCCTCCACGACCACATGCCGGGGAGGCGATGCCACGGCCTTTCGAAGGCGATGCTCGATGGAGCGAAGGTCGGACCCTCGGCGGGCGATCACCCGGGTGGGATAGCTGTGTCCCGGAGGCTCATCGCCGAAGTTGCGGCGGACCTCGGCCAGGTCCAGAAGGATGCGCCGGGCGTCCCAGAAGTCCAGGTTCGTAAAGAGGTGCCACCTCGAGCCCCCGGCCCCGGGATGTCCGTACACGATGCGGGCCATGATGCGCCTCCTGTCGTTTTCAGGGGAAGATCGTCTGTTTCAGGGACAGCATTCCGAACCCATGGGATCTCCGGGCCGAGAGTCCCGCGGTGCCGCTTCGAGCCGCAGGTAGCTGGTGCCCATCCATAAATCAGGGTCTGAGCATTGGAACGTTTCCAATTCAGAAACGAGATGTTTTTTACCCACGTCCCTCTTTTCTTTGTTCTTGCTCTGTGGCCTGCATGCGGCGTTTTCTGGCCAGGTCCCGCTTGTCGACCACCTGATCGTACTCGTCCACGATCTCCCGTCCGAGAATCTCCTCCAGGACGTCCTCCAGGGTGATGACGCCGGCCAGGCCGCCGTACTCGTCCAGCACCACGAAGAGGTGCTCCCTGCGGTCCAGGAACTCCATGAGGATGCGATCCAGCCGGGCGGTCTCCACCACGAAGTGGACCGGCTGGACCAGGTTTGTCAAGGGGATGTCCCGTCGCCCCCGCGCGATGGCTATGAAAAGCTCCCGGACCAGGACGAGCCCGACCACGTCCTCGGGGTCCCGGTCGTACACGGGGTAGCGGCTGTGCTCCCAGCTGCCGCGGCTTTCCACGAGGTCCCCCAGGCGGTCGTGCTCGCAGAAGGAGACCACCACCGTCCTGGGGGTCATCACGTCCTTCACCCGCTTCTTCTTGAGATTCAGGATGGTCTCGATGGCCTGCTGCTGGTAGCCCTCGATGCCCCCCGCCTGAAAGCTCAGGCGGGACAGGTGCCTCAGCTCGGCGGAGGTGACCACGTCCTCCCTGCTGCCGGGGGCGATGAGCCGGGTCAGGGCGGTGCTCATCCAGACGAGGGGGCTCATCATCCACACCAGGGCCTGAAGGGGAAAGGCCACCAGGGTCATCATGGATCCCGCATACACCACCCCCAGGGTCTTGGGGATGATCTCGGAGAGCACGAGAATGGCGATCGTGAAAACGGCGGAGAAGAGAGGAAGCCAGTGATGGCCGAACACGACGGCCGCGGCCGAGCCTGCGAATGCGGCTCCCACCGTGTGGGCGACGGTGTTGAGGGACAGGATGGCGGCGATGGGGCGATCCACGTCGGTGCGAAGGGCCTTGAACACCCGGCCCCCCGGGCGCCCCTCCTGGGCCGCGGCTTCGATCTGCCCGGGAGGGGCCGAGTACAGGACCGCTTCGAACAGGGAGCAGACCGCAGAGACGCCGATGGCGATCCCAACGGCCAACAGCAGCTCGATCATGGAGACCTCCTTCCTGAGCTCGAGTTCGGACGCCAGCCTATCAGAGTTCAAAGGACGCCTCAATGAGATGGTGGGCTGCAACAGATCGCAACATCTGTTGCGTAGAATAAATCATGTATTGTTTTAGGTGCTTGGATCTGAGATGCAACTTTTCGTTGCGTGGAGTGCAACTATTGAGCGCTCCGTGTTGTGGCCGGTGTCTCGATGAATTTGATAAGCCATTGAACTTACAAGGTGTCTGGGTTCCGGGGTCTCCTGGCACGGTTCCTGCTCAATCTCGCGGGCAAACAAGCCATCGAAGCCATACGGTTGGGCAAGGCCCGGGCGCCTTGCCGCCGACCGGAGACGAGGACCATGCCCCCTGCAGCCCTAGGAAAGAAGGTCCTGGTGGTCGATGACGAGCCGGATGAACAGATTCTGCTCAGCCGGCTCCTGGAGCTGGGAGGCTACGAGTCGGTCCTGGCGTCCAATGCCACCGAGGGGCTCGAGAAGGCGACGCGGGAGCGGCCGGACCTGATCGTCCTGGCCGTCATGTTCGACCACCACGGCAACCTGCTGATGTTCGACGAGCTCAAGCTGGATGCGACCCTCAAGCACATCCCCGTGGTCCTCCTCTCCTCCATTGACAAGAAGACGCTGTACCAGCTCAGGGCCCTTCCCGGGGTCTCCCGAAGCGGTTTTCCGCCTCGACCCGAGGGCTTTCTCGGCAAGCCCCCGGAGGCGGACGAGCTTCTCGGCCTCTTGAAGTCCCTGACCCAATCCCGGGCCGGAACCCACCCCCGGCCCTTGAGGCGGTGACCATGGACATGCGGATCGGGTTTTACATCTGCCACTGCGGCATCAACATCGCCGGCAAGGTGGACGTGGAGGCGGTCGCGGATTCCATCCGAACCCTTCCCGGTGTGGCGGTCTCCAGGGACTACAAGTTCATGTGCTCGGATCCGGGCCAGGAGATGATCGTGGACGACATTCGGGAGCACGGGCTCAATCGGGTGGTGGTGGCCTCCTGCTCCCCCCGGCTCCACGGCAAGACCTTCATGGGGGCCTGCCAGCGCGCCGGCCTCAACCCCTATTACTTTCAGATGGCCTCGGTCCGGGAGCAGGTCTCCTGGGTGACCGAGGACCCGGAGCGGGCCACGGACAAGGCCAAGAGCCTGGCCCGGGCGGCCGTGAACCGGGTCCGCCTCCACGAGAGCCTGTTCGCCCGCCAGGCCCGGGTGCACCCGGACGTCATGGTGGTGGGCGGCGGCATCGCCGGGATCCAGGCGGCCCTCGACATCGGGGCCGCGAGCCGGAAGGTCTACCTGGTGGAGCGGGAGCCCACCATCGGGGGGCACATGCTTCAGTTCGACAAGACCTTTCCCACCCTCGACTGCGCCGCCTGCATCGGGACCCCCAAGATGGTGGAGGTCGCCCAGAACGCCAACGTGGAGCTCCTCTCCTACGCCGAGGTCAAGGAGGTGAATGGCTTCATCGGGAATTACACGGTCACCGTTCGAAAGAAGCCCCGCTATGTGGTGGAGGGCGTGTGCACGGGCTGCGGGGAGTGCGCCAAGGTCTGCCCGGTGTCCATGCCGAGCGAGTGGGACGAGGGGCTCGGCGAGCGGGCGGCCGTGTACCGGTCGTTTCCCCAGGCCGTGCCCATCACCTTTGTGATCGACAAACGGGACCGCGCTCCCTGCACCACGGCCTGCCCGGCCGGCATCAACGTGCAGGGCTATGTCCAGCTGGTCAAGCAGGGGAAGTACGACGAGGCCGTGCGCCTGATCATGGAGCGACTCCCCCTGCCGGGCGTCCTGGGAAGGGTCTGCCCCCACTACTGCGAGCGGGTGTGCCGGCGGGCCGAGGTGGACTCGGCCGTGGCCATTCGGGAGCTCAAGCGGGTGGCCGCGGACCGGGCGGACCCGTCCCGATGGGAGCGGCCCGCCATCGAGGAGCGGGAGGAACGGGTGGCGGTCATCGGGTCCGGCCCGGCCGGGTTGAGCGCGGCCTACTACCTCCGCCTGGCCGGGTTTCGAGTGACCCTGTTCGAGGCCCTGGACAAGCTGGGGGGCATGCTCCGGGTCGGGATCCCGGACTTTCGCCTGCCGCCCGAGGTGCTCGACCGGGAGATCGACTGGATCCTGGGCCTGGGTGTGGAGGTCCGTACCGGTCAAGTGCTGGGCCGTGACGTGACCCTGGAGGGCCTGCGAGGGGAGGGGTTCGGTGCGGTCTTCCTGGGCACCGGCGCCCACCGCGACCTGACCCTCGGCGTCCCGGGCGAGGATGCGGAAGGGGTCCTCCAGGCCGTGTCGTTCCTCCGCCGTGTCAACCTGGGGGAGGCCGTGGACGTGGGACGACGGGTGGCCGTGGTGGGCGGGGGCAACGTGGCCGTGGACGCGGCCCGCGTGGCCCGTCGCCTGGGCGCCGAGGAGGTCTCCATCGTCTACCGCCGCTCCGAGGCCGAGATGCCCGCTTACCCGGAGGAGATCGAGGGAGCCAAGGAGGAGGGGGTCCGCATCGCCTTTCTCAAGGCCCCGGTGCGGGTGCACGGCGAGAACGGAAAGGTGATCGGTCTGGAGTGCATCGACACCCGGCTGGGTCCGCCGGACGCAGGCGGACGGCGCCGTCCGGAACCGGTGGAGGGCTCCGAGTACGTGATGCCGCTGGACACGGTGATCACGGCCATCGGACAGCGGGTGGATCACAGCTGGGCCGAGGGCGTCGAGGGTCTCGAGTGGGGGCGGCCTGGAACGCTTCGGGCCCACCCGCGGACCCTCCAGACCTCTGTGCCGGACGTGTTTGCCGCCGGGGACCTGGTGAGCGGTCCGGCGAGCGTGGTGGAGGCCGTGGGCGCGGGGCGGAGGGCGGCCGAGGGCATTCGGCGCTTCCTGGACGGTGAGGACCTGGCCCAGGAACCCGTGGAGGCGCCGGCGGAGGAGCAGGGCAAGGACTGGAACCCCGTCCCCGAGGGTATGCCCCCGGCGCTTCGGGCCGAGCCGGCCTTGCTGGAACCGGAGCC
>CAYYVD010000023.1:0-10953 GCA_964475045.1 uncultured Desulfobacterales bacterium
GGGATCCAGAGGTTCTCCGAGATGGGAAGGATCACCAGGACCACCCGCGCCCCGTGGATCAGGCGCGACCAGAGGTCCCGGCCCAGCTCGTCGGTCCCCAGAATGTGCTTGGCGGAAGGTCCGTCGTTGGGGGCCTTCCAGTCCTGCTCCAGGGGCGTGTAGGGGGTGAGCAGGGGGGCGAACAGGGCCACGAAGATCCAGAAAAACACGATGAAGACGCCCACCATCGCCGTCTTGGAGGCGAAGAGGACGCGCATTCCGCCCCACACCCGCTGCAGGCGCCGCGTCCTCGGTGCGGTCTCCTCCGGGGCGATCTCCAGGTCTCCTCCGGCGGCTGCTTCCTGTTGCTCCGTCATCGTTTCTCCTATGGCTGGTTGGTTCCGATCCGATATCGCGTTCCGCACCTCCCCGGTCCGGGATCAGGTGTACCGGATCCGCGGGTTCAGGAACGTGTACACGATGTCCGCGATCAGCTGGGTCCCCACGGCCAGGGTGACCAGGATCATGGCCCCGGCCTCGAGGGCGTTGATGTCCTTGAACATGGCCGAGTCCAGCAAATACTTGCCGAGACCCGGATACCCGAACACCACCTCCACGATCACGATGCCGCCCATGAGCCAGTTCACGTGGAGCATGATCACCGTGATGGGGGCCATGAGGGCGTTGCGCACGGCGTGCTTGAACACGATGCGCCAGTAGGGAAGCCCCTTGAGGAACGCGGTCCGGATGTAGGGGGAGCGCATCACCTCCACCATGCTGGCGCGGGTGATCCGGAGGATGTACCCCAGCTCCACCAGCGTCAGGGTGAGCACGGGCAGGATCAGCATGTCCGGCCGCCGCCAGGGGGCCTGCTCCCCGAAGACCGTGGCCCCGGGGACCCACCCGAGCCAGACGGCGAAGATCAGGATCAGGAAGATGCCGGTGGCGAACTCCGGGATCACCGAGAAGGTCATCCCCCCGATGGAGAGCACCCGGTCCCGCAGGCTCCCTTCGCGAAGGCCTGCGATCATGCCCAGGAGCAGGGCCACGGGCATGACCAGGACGAAGGCGATGCCGGCCAGGACCAGGGAGTTCCGGAGGCGGACGAACAGGGCCTTGCTCACCGGACGTCCGGTGCGGAGGCTCACGCCCGGGTCCCCCCGGATGAACCCCTTCTTGAGGGGGATGTACTCCACGGGCCCGCCCGAGGTCTCCATCCAGCCCGTGCCGATCACGAAGGACCAGACCTTGATGTCCGCGCCCTTCTCCCACCGGACGGCGTGGTTCAGGGTGTCGAGCCCCCAGAAGGTGCTCACGCCCTTCTGGTTCGTCTCCCAGCGGTCGTTGTCCTCGTACTCCCGGACCGTGCCGTCCGCGGTCTTCTCCACCGCGATCAAGTCCTCCCCCTCCAGCTTCCACCGGATGAGGTTCCCGTCGTCCCGCTCGGCCCACCACTCCACGAACCCTTTCTCGGTCATGGTGCGCTTCAGGGGCAGCCCGATCTTGCCCTCGGCCTGCCAGTCGCTCCCGATGAGCCAGTAGACGTAACGGACGTACGCGGGCTTGTCGAGGCCCATCTGGGCCAGGAAGGACTTCTCCTGCTCCGGGGTGATGAACGCCCCGAGCACGTTCCGGGCCACGTTCCCGGGCGAGGACTCCGTGATCAGGAAGACCGCGATGGAGACCAGGATCATGGTCAGGAGCAGGAGGAAAAAGCGCCTCACGATGAACTTCGCCATACACAGGCCCCTTTTCTCGATGCGGTTGGGTGGTGAGGCGGCCCGTGGAGCCGGGCCGCCCCGGGTCAGGCTGCTGCGCGCCGGCCGGCGGCCGGGCGCGGGAGGCCTAGGTGGAGAGCCAGGCCTCGTTCAGGAGGTAGTAGCCCGTGGGGTGCGGCTCGGCGTCCATCACCCGCGCGCTGGTCACCTGCCAGTTGTACTGCCAGAAGGGCGATCCGATGGAGCCGCGATCCCACTGGATCTGCTCGAGCTTGCACATGATCTTGGTCCGCTCCTGCACGTCCAGGGTGCCGTTGGCCTCCGTGAGGAGCTTGCTGAACTCGGGGTCGGACCAGTTGGTCTCGTTCCAGGCCACCGGCTTGCCGTCCTCTCCGAGGACGTAGGCCAGGTTCAGGACCATGGTGCCCAGCGGCCGATGGGTCCAGGGGGTCACGCCCAGGTCCACCTCGGTCCACTTCTCCCAGTACTGGCTGGTGGGCATTGTCTGGATGTTGATCCGGAACCCGGCCGGCGCGGCGTCCTGCTTGAGGACCTCGATGTAGCGAACCACGTCGGTCCACTCGGTGCCCACGGCGCAGTTCACGTCCAGCCCGTTCTTGTACCCGGCCTCCTGGAGGAGCGCCTTGGCCCGCTCCGGGTCGTACTTGGGCACCGGCTTCTCGCAGAACTCGGGGTGCACCGGGGAGACGTGGAAGTCGTGCCCCAGCACGCCCTGCCCGAAGTAGGCCAGGCCGAGGATCTTCTCGCGGTGCTGGCAGAGCTTGAGGGCCATGCGCACCCGGTTGTCCTTCCAGGGGTCCAGGTCCACGCGCATGCGCAGCAGACGCACCTGGGCCGTTCCGATGGGCTTGACGTTGACGGCGGGGTCGTCTTTGAGGGCCTTGTAGGCAGCGGTGCCGCCCGTGGTGGCCAGGTCGATGGAGTCGATCTCGCCGGACTTGATGGCGGCGATGCGCGGGGACATCTCGTCTCCCATGTCGATGAACTCGATGCCGTCCATGTAGGGCAGGGGTTTTCCGTCCGCCCCCTTCTGCCAGTAGTCCTTTCGCGCCTTGAGCACGCAGCGCTCGCCCTCGCGGTAGACCTCGAGGGTGAAGGGCCCGGTCCCGTGGGGCGCCTTGATGAAGTCACCCTCGAAGGTCCGGTGGTTGAGGATCAGGGCCGGGTAGTGGAAGAGGTGCTCGGGGACCGCGATCTCCGGAACGCTCAGGTGAAGCACCACCTGGTGATCGTTCACCTTCTCGATGCCCGAGGGGTTCAGGTAGGCCCCCATCATGCCCTTGATGGAGGAGCCCACGTCCTCGTTGAGCCACTGGTTCATGGTGAAGACCACGTCGTCCGCGTTGAACTCGTCGCCGTTGTTGAACTTGATTCCCTTGCGCAGGTTCAGGGTCCAGGTCTTGAGGTCGCCGCTGGCCTTCCATTCCTCGAGCAGGTAGGGATGGGTGATGTTCTGGTTGTCGGTCTGCGTGAGGTACTCACCGACCTGGCGGAGCATGTTGGAGGGTTCCACCCAGGAGAACTGCGCAGGGTGGGTGACCTTCTGGACCGAGCTCGCGATCTTCATGGTGCCGCCCCGCTTGACGGGCGCCGAGCGCGCCTTGCGGGGGAAGGGAAGGCCGGCCACGGAGGTCGCTGCAGCCGCGCTCATGCCGAGCAACGTGGCGTACCGGAGGAACTCTCTTCGGGTCAGCTTTCCTCGCTCCATCTGGCTGACCAGCTCCGGTATCCAGGGGTGAACCTCGTTGTTGTTCTTCTTCATGATGTCCTCCTTTCGAAACGTTGTTGTGGCCCGACCGATGGATCCCAGGTATCACCGTACTGTCTGGAGCTCGGATCGGGGGGATGGTCACGCTCCGGCCGGTGCACCTCCCGGTTTACCGGCCGGTCTCTACAGGCTCGGCCCTCTCGTTCCAGACACCGGCCCCCACGATGGGCCAGGCGTCGATCTCGCGGGCCTCCATCATGTCCACGACCTGCTTGAGCACCTGGTCGATCTCTTCCTGCTCCCTGGGAGCCATGGCGGCGAGCCGGGCGGCGAAACGCTCCTGCAGGGGCCAGGGCATCTCTCGGGCCAGGCGGCGTCCGGAATCGGTCAGGGAGACGGTCACACGCCGCCGGTCGGGGTCGGTTCGCTCCCGCCTGATCAGGTTCCGGGCCTCCAGGCGATCGAGGATCCCCGTCACCGTGGCCTGGCTGAGAAAGACCTTGGAGGCCAGGTTTCCCGGCGTGGAGGGTCCCGGCACGGTGAGCTGCCTCAGGCAGACCAGCTGGGGCACCGTGAGATTGAACTTGCGACTGAGACGACGACTGTGCTGGTCGATGGCTCGAATGATTCTTCGAAGTGAGCGCAGGATGCTTTCCGCCAAGGCGCCGGCTTCACGTTCCGACGTTTCGGGTTCCTCCTCCTTAGGGACGCGGCCTCGTGCATCCGCTGGGTCGTCTGGTGAGGTGGAGGTCATGGGAATCGCCGGTCGGCCTCATGATTTGAGTATGGATATTTTGATTTCTAATGAAACCTTGTACCCCAAAGCGGATTGCATAGTCAATCCCGAAATCCATTCTTTCCGTTCTGCCGCCCCGCAGCGGAGGGTGCCCTTTGATGCAACACGCAACGCATCACGCGATGCATTTGAAACGACTTGCCGGTTGTGCGATAATTCGTAGGTGACTTCGTGAACGAAGCGATGCAGAGAAAAGCAAAGGAGGAAAGCCTCTCATGAGGGCGGTGGTTCAGCGGGTCGCGCAGGCCCGGGTCGAGGTGGAGGACAGGGTGAGCGGAGAGATCGGCCCCGGGCTGCTCGTGCTCCTGGGGGTGGGCGAAGGCGACACGGAAAAGGACAGCGCCTACTTGGCCGACAAGGTGGCGAACCTGCGGGTCTTTGCGGATGAGCGCGGCATGATGAACCGCTCTGTTCGGGATGTGGAGGGAGGGGTCCTCCTGGTCTCCCAGTTCACCCTGTGGGGGGATTGCCGAAAGGGGCGACGACCCTCCTTTGTGCGGGCCGCACCTCCGGAGACCGCCCGCGTCCTCTACGAGCGCGTGGCGGACGGTTTGCGTGAGCGGGACCTGACGGTGGCCACGGGGGAGTTTCAGGCGATGATGCAGGTGCACCTGGTCAACGACGGGCCGGTGACCCTGCTGATCGACAGCGGAAAGGAGTTCTAGCCGGGATGGGTTGGGTTGAAAGGGGGGAACGCGCGAACGAGCCGCCGCCCGGGCAGGCGGACCGGGAAGACCGCCCGGAAGGGTGGGAGCCCGGGCCCGGGCCGATCGAGCCCGGGAAGGACGGGGGGCGTCGAAGACCGGTCGGTCGCTGGGTCCTTTTCGGCCTCATCGTTCTCTGGGCGGTGCTCACGGCCTTCCACGAGCCGATCCTCACTCGAATCGGCGGGGGTCTGGTGGTCTCCCACGAGCTTCAGCCGTCCGACCTGATCGTGTGCCTGTCCGGCGGCGAGGTGGAGCGGGGGCTGGCGGCGGCCGATCTTTTTCGGCGGGATCTGGCCCCGCGGGTCTTCATCTCGCCGGAGATTCCCCCGGACGGTCACGAGGCCCTGGCGCGCGCCGGAATCCACATCCCGCGGACCGTGGACGTCCTGAGACGGATCCTGGTGGAGAGCGGCGTTCCGGAAGGGGCGATTCTCGAGGGGGAGCGCCCCGCCCGGAGCACCATGGACGAAGCGCGGATGGTGGTCGCCGCGGCCCGGGACAGCGGGTACCGATCCCTCATCGTGGTGACCTCTCCCACCCACACCCGCAGGGCCCTGTGGACCTTTCGCCACGCGGCCGGGGAGGAGGACGTACGGATCCTCATGGCTCCCGCCTCCTACAGCGGCTTTCGATCGGACGACTGGTGGAAGACCCGGCGCTACGTCAAGGAGGTGATCGTGGAGTACCAGAAGCTGGTCTACTACGCCCTCGAGTACTTCCTCTGACGGCAGGCTACTTGGTGGTCATGGTGTAGACCCCGTCCCAGTCCGGCCCTGGAGGGGCGTCCTTGAGCTCGTTGCACCGCTCGATGTAGAGTCGGGCCGCGTAGAGCGTCTGGTCCATGGCGTTGACGTCCTCGAAGGTCTCGATGGCCCGATCCCACTGCTGGTTCTTGTACAGACGGATCCCCTCGTGGAACCGTGCGATGGCCTCCATATCGCGCGCGGGAAGCTCCTTCCGGCTCACCAGCTCGAAGATGCGCACGGGTTGCTTCTTCCCCTTCACCCGCACGCTGTCCAGCTCCATGCACACGAACTCGTCCTTGACCCGCTCGTAGGTGGAGTCGCTGATCAGGATGTGGGTCTTGTAGGCCTTGTTGGCCCCCTCGAGGCGTGAGCCCAGGTTCACGGCGTCCCCCATGACCGTGTAGTCGAACCGCTGGGCGGACCCCATGTTGCCCACCATCATGGGGCCTGTGTTGATGCCGATACCGATGTCCAGGGGCTTCTTGCCCTCCTGAATCCACTTTTCGTTGAGGGACTTGAGGCCGTCCATCATGTCGAGGGCCGACAGGCAGGCCCGCCGCGGATGGTCCGGTTGGTCCAGGGGCGCCCCGTAAAAGGCCATGAGGGCGTCGCCGATGTACTTGTCCAGCGTGCCTTCGTATTTGAACACGATGTCCGTCATGACGGTGAGGTACTCGTTGAGCAGGTGGACGAGCGCCTCCGGGGTCATGCCTTCGGAGATGGAGGTGAAGCTTCGAATGTCGGAGAACAGGACCGAGATCTCTTTCTTGTCTCCGCCGAGCTTCAGCTTGTCGGGATCCTTGAGCATCTCGTTGACCACGGAGCTGGAAACGTAGTACCCGAAGGCCCCTCGGATCTTCTTGCGCTCCCGCTCCTCGGTCAGGTAGTGGTACACCGTGAGGCAGGTGTAGACGAGGACCACGGTCAGGAGCGGATAGACCAGGTTGACCCAGAGTCCGAACCGGACGAAGAGCCAGCGGCTCACTGCGAGATAGAACACCAGGATGAGGAGGGTGGCGATGATCGCCTTGACCGCGCTGAGCCTGGGGACCACGAAGCCCGTGAGGAGGCCCAGCAGGAGGATGGCCACCACGTCGAAGATGGTGGCCCACTTGGGCTTGCTGATGTGGTCTCCCCGTAGGATGTTGTCGATGACCGTGGCGTGGATCTCCAGCCCCGGGTACTCGCCCGAGCTGGAGAAGGGGGTGTTCCGGATGTCGCCGATGCCGATGGCGGTGGCCCCGACGACCACGATCTTGTCCCGAAAGGTCCCTTTGGTGAAGTTTCCGCGGAGGACGTCGCTGAGGGAGTAGTGGGGGAAGGTCTGCTCCGGACCCAGGTAGTTGATGCGCATGTAGCCCATCTCGTCCGTGGGGACCCGGTGGTCGCCGATCTGGATGCCCTCGATGCCGTAAGAGGCCACCCGGACCATGAGCTGGGGTTGGTCCAGGTAATGCCACACCGCCTGGATGGACAGGGGGGCGTACACCTCTTCTCCGCAGCGGTACATGAGCGGCATGGTGCGGACGATGCCGTCCTGGGGGTCGGGCTCCATGTTGAAGAACCCCGAGGCGTCCGAGGCCCGGTGAAGCTGGGGCAGGTTGGGTTCCGGGGCGTAGGCCGAACGAAAAGGCTCGAAGGCCATGTCCTCCTGGTTGTAGATGATCAGGGGATACCTGGAGTCGGAGATGGTTTCGAGGCGTCGCTGGATGTCGGTCTTGTCGAGGTCGTATTTCAGGAAGGCCTTCCGCATGTAGAAGAAGTACCCGAGCACCACGTCCATATCGGCCTCTTCCATGCTCCGGGCCAGGGCTCGGTCGTTGTCGGCCTCGAGGCGCTGGGCCTCGATGAAGTCGCCGAGCTCCGGGTTCTGGATCCTCAGCTCCTGTAGCCGCCGGTCGATCCGCTCGAGGAGACGGAGGTTGTTGTTCTCGTCCGGCTCGATGAACCCGATATCGAAGGCGATCACCTTGGCGCCGTCTTCGTCCAGGGTGTCGATTATGCGCCCGATCTTGGCCCGGGGCCAGGGCCAGCGGCCTTCCTGATCCAGACTCTTCTCGTCGAGGACCGCCGCCACCACCTTGGGGGAAGGCGGGTGGACGCCGCGGGAGCGGAACCGCAGATCGTAGGTCTTGAGCTCCACCATGTCCAGGATGGGCACGCCCAGGATGAAGAGGGCCAGGACGAGAACAAGGGCGAGAGAGATGATGGCGCGGGGGTTCACGCTGAAGAGGGATTTCCATCGACTCATGGCGGCGGCTCCGCAAGGGGGGGGAATGGACACAGCCGGCTCCCGGGAGCGCGGGGCGGGCCTCCAACGGACCATCATTCCGTTTATAGGAGATGACTCCGGCAAAGTCAAGAAAAGGGGAGCGCGGGGGGCGGGCCCTGGAGGGGACCGGCCGGATCGAGCCTGGCGTCTGGTTTGACAGAGTTGCTCATGAATGGTATTCTATAAATTTACCGTAAAAACACCCTGAAGGTTTCCGGTCGCCGAAGCTGAAAGCGGAGGTGGTGAGGTTTTCCTGGAGCGGTATGAACACCATTCTGACCATAGCCGGTTCAGACCCCAGCGGGGGCGCCGGCGTCCAGGCCGACATCAAGACCATCCACCGCCTGGGTGCCCACGCCGCCACCGCCGTGACCGTTGTGACCGCCCAGAGCTCCCAGGGGCTGCAGGCGGTCTTTCCGGTCCCCGGACCCTGGATCGAGAAGCAGGTGGAAGCCGTTCTGAGCGACGTGACCCCGCAGGCCGTGAAGATCGGCATGCTGAAGACCCTGGAGGCCGTGCGGGCGGTCTGCTCGCTCATCGAGCGCCACCGGCTGCCCCACGTGGTGCTGGACCCCGTCCTTCGGGCGTCGGCCGGCGGCCGGCTGCTGGATGAAGAGGCCGTGAAGCCCTTTCTGGAGGAGCTGGTGCCCAGGGTGCACGTGGTGACGCCGAACATCGACGAGGCAGCGCTCCTGACCGGGAGGCCCGTGGCCACCCCGGGCGAGGCGGAGGAGGCCGCCGGGGTCCTGAAAGGGCTGGGGCCGGACGTGGTGGTCACGGGTGGTCATCTGCCCGGCGCCTGTGTGGACATCCTGTGCCACGCCGGGGGGGTGGAACGGTTCCACGGGAACCGGCTCGAGGCCCCCTTCGCCCATGGAAGCGGCTGTGTGTTCTCCTCCGCCCTGGCCGCGGGCCTGGGAAGGGGTGCAGGGCTTCGAGCGGCCACGGCCCGCGCCCGGGAGGTGGCCCGGGAGGCGTTGAACGCGGGATATGCACTTGGAAATGACTGGGGCGTCGTCCACCCTCTCGGCGTCGCCCGTTTCCCTGGAGTGAACAGGTTCGAGGAACGAGGATCATGACGCAGATTGCGAAGGCGAGACAAGGCATCGCCACCGAGGCCGTCGAGCGTGTGGCCGAGGTGGAGCAGGTCCCGGTGGACTGGCTTCGGGAGCAGGTCGCGGCGGGCCGCGTCGCCCTGCCGGCCAACCCGGCCCACCAACGGCTCGAGCCCTGCGGCATCGGAGAAGGGCTGACCATCAAAGTGAATGCAAACATCGGGACCTCCTCCGACAAGGCCTCTCTCGAGGAGGAGCGGGCCAAGCTGGAGTCCGCGCTGGAGGCCGGCGCGGACTCGGTGATGGACCTTTCCACCGGAGGCGACATCGATCAGTGCAGGCGAAACGTACTCGAGCACTGCCCCGTGCCCGTGGGGACCGTGCCCGTGTATCAGGCGGTCGTGGAGACGGTGAACGAGGAAGGCGGATTGGTTCACCTGACGGCGGATCGGCTGTTCGACGTGATCGAGCGGCAGGCCGCCGACGGGGTGGACTTCATCACGGTGCACTGCGGGCTGACCATGGCCGCCCTGGAGATGCTGCGATCGCAGGGGCGGGTGACGGACATCGTCAGCCGCGGAGGGGCCTTTCTGACGACCTGGATGCTTCACCACGGACGGGAGAACCCGCTCTACGAGCAGTACGACCGCCTGCTGGACATTGCAAGGGCCCACGACGTGACGCTGAGCCTGGGGGACGGGTTGAGGCCCGGCTGTCTCGCGGATGCCACGGACCGGGCTCAGATCCACGAGCTCATGACCCTGGGGGAGCTGACCGATCGCGCCTGGGCACGGGACGTCCAGGTGATGATCGAGGGCCCGGGCCACGTGCCCCTGAACCAGATTCGGGCGAACATCCTGCTTCAGAAGCAGCTCTGCAGGCGCGCGCCTTTCTATGTCCTGGGGCCCTTGGTCACGGACGTGGCCGCGGGGTACGACCACGTGGCCTGCGCCATCGGGGGGGCTGTCGCCGGTGAGGCCGGGGCCGATTTTCTCTGCTATGTGACGCCTTCGGAGCACCTGTGCCTGCCGGGTCCGGAGGAGGTCCGAGAAGGAGTGGTGGTAACCAAGATCGCCGCCCATGCCGCGGACATCGCTCGGGGTCACACAGGGGCCCTGGAGCGGGACCGGAAGATGAGCGAGGCGCGAAAGCGCCTCGACTGGGAAGCCCAGATGGCCCTGGCCATCGATCCGGTCAAGGCGAAGCGGATGCGGGAAGCGAACCCTCCGGGGGAGGACGACGTGTGCACCATGTGCGGGAAGTTCTGCGCCATCAAGCAGGTGCGAGATTACTTCCGGACCGACTGACCGGTCCGGGGTGGAGGTCTCTGTCGAAGCCCGCGCCCGGCCTCGGGGGCCAGGATAGGGCCTCCGTCCCCTGCCGGGCGCCCGATCGATCCCGGTGTTCCCCGGTCACCGGGACATGGCCAGCTTCAGGCTCATCACGAGACGGTTGAAGGCCCGGGTCAGCACCCCGATCTCGTCCTTTCGGTCCTCCTCGAGGATGTCCAGATTCATCTTGCCCTGACTGATCAGGTCGGCCATGACCGTGAGGTCGTTGATGGGGCGCGTGATGGAGTTTCCCAGAAAGAGCCCGATCCCGACGGCCACCGCGAGCACCACGAACCAGATGATGATGATCGTCCTCTGAATGGCGGCGGCGGGACGGACCACCTCGTCCCTGGAGGCGACGATGCCCATGCTGGCGTTGATGGCGCGGATGGGGGCGTAGGCGATGTATCGCTCGCCTTCCTCGGTGGCGTAAGTTTCCACCCCGGTGCCCTTTCGGGTCATCTTCCGAACGATCTCGTTGAATGAGGGGTTGCTCGTGTGGAGCAGGTCGTCCGTTCTGTAGGTGGCGTCCCAACGGGCGTCTCCAGGCTCCATGCCGGGGCGCACGAGGACGTTGCCCTTCTGGTTCACGAGAAAGGCGTAGCTCTGATACCCGATGT
>CAYYVD010000023.1:10963-25474 GCA_964475045.1 uncultured Desulfobacterales bacterium
TCCCCCTTCATGCCGGCCCCGGCTTCGAGCAGGCCGATGTCCAGCGTCAGGATGTCCTTCTGAACGGTGTCGAGGAGGACATCGAAGCCCACCACGCCGGCCAGCGAATTGTCGGGGCGGAAGACGGGTGTGGCGCAGGTGACCACCAGCTTCTTGGTGTTGGCGTCCACGTACGGTTCGGTCCAGACGGTCTTTCCCGCCTTCTTGGCGCTCACGTACCAGGGCCGGGCCGTGACGTCGAACCCTTCGAGGTCCTCGATCACCCGGATCGTCTCCTGCTTGTCGAACACGGTCATCCTGGATTCCGACCCGAAGTACCCCAGGCTCAGGAAGGGGTTGTTCGCGACGATGCTCTCGAGAACGGCGCCGATCCGCTGGAGGATTCGAATCTCGTCGCGGAGGCGTTCCTCGAGGACCGGGCTTCCATACCCGTTCCCGGTCCAGGGCATGAGCACGTCGATGCCGATGTCCTCTCCGATGCTGCCCCGGCCGTAGATTTGAGCTGCGTAGTCCGCCAGACCGAGGACCTCGTCCTGAATGCGGCGGAAGGAGATGCCGTACTCGTGGGATTTCTGCCGGGCGTTTTGAAGGAGATGGCTTTCCGCCTGACTGGAGAGGGCTCTTCGGCTCTGGCTGCCGGCCAGGAACCCCACCACCGTGAGGCTCAGAAGAACGAGGAGCACCAGGGTGAGGGTGATCTTGGCCTTGATGGAGAGCCCCTCGATGGGGGGCTTCCTGTGGGCCTCCACCGGTTCCTCGGGCTCGGGTTCCTCCTCGTCGGAGGTGAGCTCCTCCGGCGCAACGGGGGTGGGCGGTTCGAGGGCCGACTCGGGCGTGGGGGAGGGCATCGTGATCGCCGGTTCCTTCGGTTTCGGGGAATCGTCAGGCGGCGCGGGTTCCGGTTTGCTGATGACCATCATGGCTCCGCAGGCCTTGCACCGGACGCGGGCCCCTTTGCCCTGGATCTTGGATTCGTCGATTCGGTACTTCTTTCCGCAGGAATCACATGCGGCGATCATGGCTACTCCCCCCTGTACGTTCGGACGGCCTGGAGCTAGAGCCCCCTGGCGGCCCTCAGGAATGCATTTTTCTTGCCCTCGTGGAAGATCTTCGAGCCCAGCCGGTCGATGAGCTCGGCGGTTCGGTCCCTGGGAAACCCGGAGGGCTCCTCGCCCATGGTTTCGATTTCCTCCTTCAGAAGGACGGCGGCCATGGGGCCCATGACATCGGCGAGCAGCGACTCGAGCTCCTTGAAAAACCGCCGGTCCACGGCCTCCCTCGGCCCTTCCACCCGCAGGATCAGCCCGAGCCGGTCCAGGTGGCTGAGCACCTCTCGAAGGGTTTCCATGGGCGTCTGCAGCGACCTGGACACGGCGAGGACGTTCCTCCTGCCGTCGAGTTCGCGCAGCACCTCCAGCATGACCGCGCTCAGAGAGATCTGCCCCATGTCCCTCCGGATGTTGGGGCGGAGAACGATCCTGGAGATGTCGTGAGAGAACCAGTCCATGGACCCGCAGCCCTCGCGTGATTGCGCCCGGAATGAACGCCGCCGCCCGGCCGTGGGGGCCGGTTCGCCGGAAGGATGCCGGGTTTGCGTCAGAGGGCATCACGACCGGTTTGTGGAGGGTGGGGCGGCTTCCCCGGGGCTCGAAGCGCCGTGAAAAAGCGCCGACAGGTTAGTCGGTTTCGAAAATCGGTGTCAAGAGATACTGTGGGAGGGTGGAGCGCTCTTGCATCACTTGCCCAGGCAGAATGCTCCGAAGATGCGCTCCAGCACATCCTCCGGTGTGTGGCCCCCGGTGATCTCCTCGAGGGTGGAGAGCGCGCTCTGCAGGTCCACGGCCACGATGTCCAGGGGGACCTGCCGGCGCAGGTTGCCGGCGGCCTGTCGTACGTGGGTGCAGGCCTCGGTCAGGATTCGTTGCTGGCGGGCGTTGGGGGCGAAGGACACCTCGCCGTCATCGTCTTGGCAGCCGAGGAGCGCCTGCCGGACGGCCTGTGCGAGGGGGTTCACCCCCTCTCCGGAGAGGGCGGACACGGGATGAACGGGCAGGTCCCCGTGCGCTTGCCCGATCTCGCTCTCCTGCCATCGAGGGGGGAGATCGATCTTGTTCATCACGGCCAGGACGGGCGTTCCCCCGCAGCGCTTCAGGATTCGATGGTCGTCGGCCTCCAGGGGCCTGCTCCGGTCCACGACCCAGAGGGCGAGGTCGGCCTCGTCCACGCACTGTTCCATGCGCCGCATGCCGATGCGCTCCACCTCGTCCCGGGCCGTCCGGTACCCGGCTGTGTCCATGAGCCGGACCGGGAAGCCGTCCAAGTGGATGGTTTGCTCGATGACGTCCCGGGTGGTCCCCGGCTCGGAGGTCACGATGGCCCGGTCGCTTCCCAGAAGCCGGTTCAGAAGGCTGGACTTGCCGGCGTTGACGCGGCCGACGATGGCGACCCGGGCGCCTTCCACCCACACGCGGTTTCTCCCATGGGCCGCACAGACCTCCTCGAGCGGAGCCAGAGCCTCGAGCTCCACCCGTGCGGCTCCCTCCTCACCGGGGGACAGGCCGTAGGCTTCCTCCGGGTAGTCGATGGCCACCTCGGTGTGGGCCAGCAGGTCGAGCAGGGCCTCGCGGACCTGCTGGATGCGCTCTTTCAGGGCCCCCTGGAGGTGCCGGGAGGCGAGCGCGGCGCCCCTTTCGGATTGCGCCTGAATGAGATCCATGACCGCTTCGGCCTGGCTGAGATCGATCCGGCCGTTCAGGAAGGCCCGCAAGGTGAACTCTCCGGGCCGCGCATGCCGGGCCCCTGCTTCCAGGACGATGTCCAGGATCCGCCCCAGCACGGCGTAGCCGCTGTGGGCGTTGATCTCGATCACGTCCTCGCGCGTGTAGGATCGAGGCGTCTGCATGTAAGAGACGAGGACCTCGTCCACCGGAGCCCCGCTCACCGGGTCCTGGATCCTGCCGAGCCTGAGCCGATGGCTCGGCCAGGACGAAGCATCGTCCCGGGGGGCGAAGATGCGTTGTGCAATGCCCAAGGCCCGAGGACCGCTGATCCGAATGATGCCGATCCCGGCCCGGCCGGGGGGGGTGGACAGGGCGGCGATGGTGTCGCCGGGGGATGAGAGCGCGGTCATGAGTGGACTCGGGGCTCCCCGGCCGGGGGGCGAGCCATACGGCCGGGCGCCGAAGGCGTGTGCCGGCGGGGAGCCCCGAGCGCGCTCGAGAGCTCCCTGCCGGGGCGAACGGTCCGCTACCTGCGGGGAATGAGCACCACCTTCTTCATGAGACCCTCCCCTCGACTCCGGGTGTCGATCTGGTCGTCGTCCTTGAGCGCGAGGTGGACGATGCGACGGTCGCCCGGGTTCAGGGGGTTGGTGGTGACCGGCTTGCGAATGCGTTTGGCCTTCTCTCCCATACGCAGGGCCAGTTGCTCGAGGGACTCCCTCCGCCGTTCACGGTAGCGCTCGGAGTCTACGACCACCCGGACCTTGCGCTCCAGTCGCTTGTTGACGATCTTGTTCACGATGAACTGGATGGCGTCCAGGGTCTTGCCCCGACGACCGATCAGGAGCCCCGAGTTGTCCCCTTCGATGTTCAGGTTGACGTTGCCGTCCAGCCGCTGCGCCGTGACACGGGTTTCCATGGGGGTCCGGTCGAGGATGGCCTCCAGCACCTCCCTGGCGACGCTCAGCTCCTCCTCCTGATCGGGGGCGAGGGATGGGACGGTCTCCACGGGAGGCTCGGACGGCCCAAGGGCCGCGGTCGTCTCTTTCTCCGCTTCCTCTTCTTCTTCCTCTTCCTCGGCTTCTTCCAGCGCCTCTTCTTCTTCCTCCTCCCAAGGTTCGGCCTGAACTCCTGCACGCTCGGCCAGGGAGCTCAGTTCCCGCATGGTTTCGTCTTCCTCTTCTTCCCGGTCGCGCTGAGCAAAGTAATGAACCTTGATCTTTGCCTTTTTGATCCCCACCAAGCCGAAAATGCCCGCGGAGCCTGGCTCGATGATGTCAATATCCAGATCTTCAACGGGAAGATTTAGATATCTGGAAGCGTTCTCGATGGCTTCTTCTGTGGTTTTGCCTTCAAATTCCATGGTTTCCATGTGCGTCCTCCAATTGCGTTCTTATGCCGGCTTTTTGAGGATTTGGTACTGCTGGCCAATGGAGATGATGTTGTTCGTCAGCCAGTAGAGCACCAGCCCGGAAGGAAAGTTGATGAACACAAAGGTGAAGATCAAGGGGAGAAACATCATCACCTTGGCCTGGGTCGGATCACCCGGAGCAGGGCTCATCTTCTGCTGGAGAAACATCGAGGCCCCCATCAGGAGCGTGAGGACCGGGATTCCAGAGGGCGGGGTCATGAAGGGAATCTGGAACGGAAATGTGAACAGTCGGTCCGGGGCCGAGAGGTCGGTGATCCACAGGACGAAGGGGGCGTGGCGAAGCTCGATGGAGCTGCTCAGGATTCGAAACAGTGCGAAGAACACGGGAATCTGGATGATCATGGGAAGGCATCCGCCCATGGGGTTGACCTTGTAGGTCTTGTACAGCTGCATGAGCTCACGATTCATCTGCTCCTTGTTGCCCTTGTACTTCTCCCGCAGCTTGGCCATGAGAGGCTGGATCTTCTGCATCTCCTTCATGGACTTGTAGCTCTTGTGGGTGAGCGGCCAGAACAGGATCTTGATGAGCACCGTGAGAATGATGATGGAGAACCCGTAGTTGTGGACGTAGCCGTTGAAGAACCGAAGGGCGTGGAGGAGGGGCTTGGCGATGATGTCCGTCCACCCGAAGTTCACGGCCTTCTCCAGATCGCGGCCGGCGGCGTTCAGGGCCTCGAGATCCCGAGGCCCCAGGTACAGGGCCAGGTCGGCGGTCACCTGCTCCTGCGGCCCGAGTGTCACCGCGGGCTCCAGGTAGCGCGCCTCGAGGGTGCCGGAGGGCAGGAGCTTCCCCAGGAAACGTCCCCGGTTGGGGGCCGGCGGGATCAACGAGGCCATGAAGTAGTCGTCCTCGTAGGCCATCCACTGAATGTTCCCGGACAGCTGCTTGACCTCGTCCTTCATCTTCTTGGGCTTGATCTCCTCGAGCTCGCCGTTCAGGAGGAGGGCGACGCCGACAAAGCCGTAGTAGCTCTTCTGGTCCCCGGGCGGGCGGTTTCTGAGTCGGGCCGAGAAGGTGCCCTCCACGGGTGCGCCTCCCCGGTTCACCACACGGGTCGCCATATCGATGCGGTAGTGGTTCGGGTGGAACCGGTAGGTGATCTCCAGGACCACTCCGCCGGGGGTGGTCCCGGTCATCACCAGGGTCTTTGGGCCTGACTCCGGCGTTACCTCGACGGCGTCGTCGCTGTACTCGTAGACCAGCGGTCGGTCGGGCTCGGTGCCTTCCCGGGCGAAGCGAAACGCCAGGAGCCCCTGGGACGGATCGCTCAGACGGACCATGTCGATCATGGGAGAGCCCGGATCGGCGGACTCCCGGTACTTCTTGAGCCGAAACGCCCGGAGCCTTCCACCCACATTGCTCCAGGTAGCCGAGTAGAGGGGGGTTTCGACGCGGATCTGTTCCTCGCGCACGGGTTCGATGGGCTCTACGGCCGAGGAGGCCTCCACGGGGGGCGCCTGCGGGCGCTTCGCAACGGGCTGCGGCGGGGCCGGCTCCACGGCCGGCTGCTGCGCCTCCGTGCCGAAGGGCTGTTCCTGACGGGCCGGGGGCCGGGTTCCCTGGGGCGCATACAGCGTGGACCACAGGATCAAAACAAGAAAGGAAAGCGCAAACGCGATCAAAGTACGTTTTTCCATACACTCACTCGAGGGGGCTCAGGCGCCGTCTACCGGACCGGAGGCGCGTGTCCGCTCCCAAACCGCCGGTCGAACGGGCCCGATCTAATCCACGGGATCGTAACCGCCGGGGTGAAAAGGGTGGCACTTGGAGACCCGCACCAGGGCCTTCCAGGTGCCGCGGAGCACGCCGTGGCGGGCGATGGCCAGGCGGGCATACGCGGAGCATGTGGGGTGAAATCGGCAGGCGGGACCGAAAAACGGGGAAATTCCAATTCGATACAGGTCAATCAGCGCTATCGGAATGATGCGCAGCCTTGCGGCGGCGTGCTGGATCGAAAAGGATCGCACCCAGTTCCTCGTGGACGTTCAGGAAGTCGAGATTCGCAGCCCCTCTCTTGGCTGCGACGACCATATCGACACCGTGCGGGAGGCGGCTCTTGTTCAATCGGAAGAATTCCCGGACCAGCCGTTTGATGCGGTTTCTCTGGACGGCGTTTCCGGTCCGCTTGCTCGCCGTGATCCCCAGTCTCCTGCCCGACCCGCTCCGCCCCAACATGACCAGGAAATGTTTCGTATGGACCTTCTTGCCGGAGCGATTTAGATTGACAAAATCCTTTCGCTTCAATATTCTTTGCGTTTTTGGAAACGAAAAGGAGCCCATCCGGGACAACGCACTCTTCAATGGACCACCGTGCCGCATGCCGGGCATTACACGGACAATCGCTTGCGTCCTTTGGCGCGTCTTCTTCGAATCACCCGGGTTCCGCCGTTGGTCCGCATTCTGGCCCTGAAACCGTGTGTGCGGGCTCGCTTGATCTTGCTGGGCTGATAGGTTCGTTTCATGGGTCACTGATCCCGATTTCTTGCTAGGGGTTGTGGGTTCGGGGTTGCTTAAGCACAAACTTCTATTTAAACCATTGGTTTCAGCTTTGTCAAGCAGAGAAATGACCACCTCGACAGGATCTTTGGAGTTGCGAACATCAGGGCCGGCGCCCGAGCTTCGACACAACACCGCGGGTACCATGAGGAAAGGAGAGGACCATGTTGCTTGATCCGGTACTGGGGCTGTTTTCGAACGATTTGGCCATCGACTTGGGCACGGCGAACACTCTGGTCTACGTCAAGGGCAAGGGGATCGTGCTGAGCGAGCCGTCCGTGGTGGCCGTGAGAAAGGACGGCAAGGGAGGCAACAAGGTTTTGTCCGTGGGCAAGGAGGCGAAGATGATGCTGGGGCGGACTCCCGGCAACATCGTGGCCATCCGGCCGATGAAGGACGGAGTGATCGCGGACTTCGAGATCACCGAGGCCATGCTGCGGCACTTCATTCGAAAGGTGCACAACCGCCGGACCCTGGTCCGTCCCCGGATCATCATCTGCGTCCCCTCCGGCATCACGCAGGTGGAGAAACGGGCTGTGCGCGAGTCGGCCGAGTCGGCCGGGGCACGCGAGGTGTTTCTGATCGAGGAACCCATGGCGGCGGCCATCGGGGCCGGCCTGCCCATCACCGAGCCCACGAGCAACATGGTGGTGGACATCGGGGGCGGCACCACGGAGGTGGCCGTCATCTCCCTCGCCGGGATCGTGTACAGCAAGTCGGTGCGCGTGGGCGGAGACAAGATGGACGAGGCGATTCTTCAGCACATCAAACGGAAGTACAACCTCCTCATCGGTCTGGCGACGGCCGAGATTATCAAGACCACCATCGGAAACGCCTACCCCAGCGACCAGTTGGAGACCATCGAGGTCAAGGGACGGGATCTCGTCACCGGCATCCCCAAGATCCTGACCATCGACTCCGAAGAGATCCGCAAGTCCATCTCAGAGCAGGTCGAGACCATTGTGGAGACCGTGCGCATCGCCCTGGAGCAGACCCCGCCCGAGCTGGCCGCGGACATCGTGGACAAGGGCATCGTGCTGACCGGAGGAGGCTCCCTTCTCAAGAGCCTCGACGTCCTCCTTCGAGAGGAGACCAAGCTGCCCATCACCATCACGGAGGACCCGCTGTCCACGGTGGTGATCGGATCCGGAAAGGCCCTGGACAACATCAATATCCTGAGAGAGGTGATGATCAAGTAAGGCCCCCTCCGGACGGCGGGCTCGACCGATCCGCCTCTACGGCTCCTTTGCGCACGCGGCCTGCAGGCCCGGCCGGGTCCATCCAACCGGCCCCGCCGCAGCCGTTGCGCGGCAGAAAGACGATATCCCTTGGTGAGCTTTCGACGGGTCAGAATCATCTGGATATGGATTCTCTTCGCCCTTGTCGCGCTCTTCCTGCTCTCGTCCCACACGAAGCGGTCCCGCTCCTGGAGCCCTTTCGAGCAGGTGGTCGTGGAGATCATCGCGCCGCTTCAGAACGTCCTGAGCAAGACGGTTCGAGGCGTGGAGGAGGTCTGGGGCAAGTACTTCGGACTGATCCGGGTATACGGGGAGAACCGGAAGCTCCGCAGGGAGATCCGGGCCCTGAAGATGGAGAACGCCGGGTACCGTGAAAAGCTGGCCACCCGCCGGCGCCTTCAGGATCTCCTTCGGTTCAAGGAACGGACGGACTGGCCCATGGTGGCCGCCCAGGTCATCGGCCGGGACCCGACCGGATGGTTCCAGTCCGTGATCCTGGACAAGGGCGGAAAAGCGGGTCTCGGGGTCAACATGCCCGTGGTCAGCGCTGAGGGCGTGGTGGGCCGGGTGGTGTCGGTCAGCGCCAACTATGCCAAGGTCCTGCTCGTCATTGATCAGAACAGCGCCATCGACTGCCTGGACCAGGTCACCCGGGACCAGGGCGTGCTTCGGGGGGACTCGAGCAAGATCTGCGAGCTGGACTACGTGCTCAAGACCAGCCGGATGGCGCATGGGGACCTGATCATCACGTCGGGCATGGGAAGGGTCTTTCCGAAAGGGCTTCCCGTGGGGCGGGTGGTCAGTGTGTCGGACCGGCCGGGGGCCCTGTTCAAGGACGTTCAGGTTCATCCCATGGTGGACTTCAACCGCCTCGAGGAGGTGCTCGTGATCATGAAGGAGGACCCATTCGCAGTCCGGAACCGTTCAGAGGAGTAGGGCTCTATCTGACCCTGTGGCTCGTCTGCCTGTTGTTCGTTCTGGTGAAAGGCGGGCTCAGGGCCATGATCGTGCCCGGATACTTCGACATCGACCTGGTGGCGGTCACCGTGGTCTACCTGGTGGCCCGGCAGGGTGAGCCGTGGGCGGGGGCCTTCGCCATGGGGATGGGGTTTGTGATCGACGTCCTCTCGGCGGCCCCTCTGGGCCTTTTCTCCGTCATCTATCTCCTGTTGTTTCTCGGAATCCGGGTCGGGGACGTGCTGTTCGACCTGCAGTCCGTCAAGGGGCAGCTGATCGTGGTCTCCCTGTCCGTGTTTCTGAAGAAGCTCCTGTTCATCGGTTTGTTGAACCTGTTCGCCTTTCGCACGACCCTGGACGAGCGGGTCCTCTTTGCCTTCGTCTGCTCGGCCGTCTTCACCGCGGTGGCCGCACCCGCCGTGTCCCTGGCCTACGACGCGGCCTGGACGGCCTTCCGGAGGCTGGACGCGGACGGAAGGAGCGAGCGCTCCATTGAGAAGCTCAGGTTTCGATCCCATCACGAGTGAGCTGATTCAGGTCCGGCTTCGAAGGGTCCTCTACGTGGTGTTTCTGGCCTTTGCCGTGCTCGTCCTTCGCCTGTGGCTGCTCCAGGTCGTCCACGGTCCGGAGTACCGGACCAAGTCCGAGAACAACCGGATCCACCTGCAGGACATCCCCCCGTTTCGTGGCATGATCTTCGACCGCGGCGGGCACCTGCTCGTGGACAACCGCCCCGCCTACCACCTCTACGTCATCCCCGAGGAGGTGCAGGATCCGGAATCCCTGTTCGAGCGGCTGGACGAGCTGGCGGACATCGACCTGCCGGCGGTTCGTTCGAGGCTGAGCCGGTCGGGCCGCCGGCAACCGTTCCGTCCGGTCCTGGTGAAGCGGGATCTGTCGAGGGAGACCCTGGCCGTGGTGGAGAGCCACCGTTTCAACCTCCCGGGCGTCATGATCCAGGTGGAGCCGCAGCGGCACTACATTCGAGGGCAGCTCGCCGCCCACGTGATCGGGTACCTGGGCGAGATCAGCGAAAACCAGCTGAGGAGCGGGCGCTACCCGGAGAGCCGGCCCGGTGATCTCATCGGCAAGTCGGGTGTGGAGGCCGAGTGGCAACGGGCTCTTCACGGGTCCCGCGGAGGGGAGCAGGTGGAGGTGGACGCCGCCGGCCGCCGGTTGAAGGTGCTCTCGCGAAAGCCCCCGATCTCCGGTCTGAACATTTCCCTCACCCTGGACAAAGACCTCCAGACGCTGGCCGAGCAGGGTCTGGAAGGCCGAAAGGGCGCCATTGTGGCCATGGACCCTCGAAACGGGGAGGTTCTGGCCATGGCCAGCGCCCCGGCCTTCGACCCGAACCTCTTCATCGGCGGTTTGGACCGCGAGGTCTGGAAGCGGATGGTTTCGGGAGGCGAGTACCCGCTTCAGAACCGGGTGATCGCCGGACAGTACCCTCCCGGGTCCATCTTCAAGATCGTGGTGGCCCTGGCCGGGCTCGAGGAAGGGATCGTGGACCCCGAGGAGGAGGCCTACTGCAGCGGCCGC
This sequence comes from uncultured Desulfobacterales bacterium, assembly GCA_964475045.1. Lineage (GTDB taxonomy): Bacteria > Desulfobacterota > DSM-4660 > Desulfatiglandales > HGW-15 > JAIPEI01. The sequence goes on from CAYYVD010000023.1 coordinate 21,350, forward strand.
TACCGGCTCGGCACGCACATCTTCCGCTGCTGGAAGCGGTACGGGCACGGGGACGTCGACTTCCATCGAGCCCTCCGGGAGTCCTGCGACGTGTACTTCTACAAGCTCGGGCGACGCCTCGGTGTGGACCGGATCGCGCAGTACGCCGCCATGTTCGGGCTGGGCGAGCGGACCGGCCTCAACCTGGGGAGCGAACGGCCCGGCTTGATCCCCACCAGCAAGTGGAAGCTGAAGCGTTTCGGCGTGCCATGGCAGACCGGAGAAACCATCTCCACCTCCATCGGTCAGAGCTTCGTGCTCGTGACGCCCGTTCAGGCGGCGCGCATGATCGGCGCGGTGTTCAACGGCGGCGTCCTGCATCAGCCCAAGGCGGTGCGATGGGTGGGAAAAGGGAAGCGCACCGAGCACCGTTTCGAGCCCACGGTGCAGACTCGCCTGGACGTGGACCCGAACCACCTCGAGCGGGTCCGCAAGGCCCTGATCGGCGTGGTGAACGAGCCCCATGGAACCGGCTGGCGCGCCCGAATCCCGGGTGTGACCGTGGCCGGAAAGACCGGGACGGCGCAGGTGGTCAATCTCGAGACCGAGAAAGCCCATACCCAAGGCGACGAGGTCCCGGTGAAGTACCGGGACCACGCCTGGTTCGTCGCCGTTGCGCCGGCCGAGGATCCGCGGCTCGCTGTCGCGGTGCTGGTGGAGAACTCCGGACACGGTGGCAGCGTGGCCGCCCCCATTGCAGGGGAGATGATTCAGGCCTACCTCGGGCAAAAGACGGACACGGAGCCGGGCGTCCCGCCGACGCCCCCGGGAGACCTCTCCGTGCGCCGGGAGGCGAGGGGCGTCCCTGAGCGGGAAGGAGAGCGGTGATGTTCGATCGACGTCTGGTGCAGAACTTCGACTGGGTTTTGCTGCTGCTGCTCATCATGCTGGCGTCGACCAGTCTGATCAATCTGTACAGCGCCACGCACGGTCTCGACGGCGGCGGGATCCCGCGTGTCTTCACCCGCCAGCTCTACTGGTTTCTGATCGGGTTCGCCGTGCTCCTGGTCATGACCCTGTTCGACTACCACCTGTTGGAGCAGCTGGCCTACCCGGCCTACTTTCTCTCCCTGGGGCTCCTCGTGGCCGTCCTCGTCGTCGGGGCCGTGACCTCGGGCTCTCAGCGGTGGCTCAGCCTCGGCGGGATCAGCGTGCAGCCTTCCGAACTGGCTAAGCTCGCCGTCATCCTGGCCCTGGCCAAGTATTTCAGCGAGCAGGGAGAACATCGCGAGGCCTACCGCCTCCGGGACCTGTGGCAGCCTTTCCTGATCATCGCTCTGCCCTGCGGTCTCATCCTGGAGGAGCCCGATCTGGGAACCTCTCTGCTCCTCGTCATCGTCTCCTTCTCCATGGTGCTCTTCGCGGGCGTTCGCTGGCGGTCCCTGGCCCTGCTCGCGTCCGGGTTTCTGGCCGCGGTCCCTTTCGTCTGGTCCACGCTCGAGGCCTACCAGAAGAAACGCATCCTGACCTTTGTCCGCCCCGACATGGATCCCCTGGGTGCGGGATATCACATCAACCAGTCGAAGATCGCCATCGGGTCGGGGCAGCTGTGGGGAAAAGGGTACCTGGACGGCACCCAGACCAGGCTGCACTTCCTGCCCGAGCAGCACACGGATTTTGCGTTCTCCGTGCTCGCCGAGGAGTGGGGATTTGCCGGCTCCGTGATCCTCCTGCTGCTCTACCTCTTTTTGATCGTCTGGGGCCTCGGCGTTGCGAGAAACTCCAGGGACCGGTTCGGCACCTTCCTGGCGGTGGGCATCCTGGCCGTGGTGTTCTGGGAGGTGGTCATCAATGTGAGCATGGCCACCGGCCTTCTCCCTGTGGTGGGGATCCCCCTGGTCCTGTTCAGCTACGGGGGGTCCTCCGTGGTGACCACCATGGCCGGCATGGGAATCCTGATGAACATCAGCATGCGCCGGTTCATGTTTCAGTGATCCATCGTACGAGTACGAGAGGGGACCCGCCCACAGTGCGGATCCTCGCGCTACCGGTCGAAAGGGGCGGCTTTTTCGGGATTTTTGTTGCAATGGTCAGGGGGGTGTGGTATGCAATCGCGATCGTAAACACGATCCAAAGGCCATCAAAGTGAAAAAAAAGCAGAATGAAATAAACGCCTTCTTGGGACGGGACACGGAGTTCGAGGGCAAGCTCTCCTTCACCGGGGCTGTTCGGATCGACGGGCGATTCAGCGGGGAGATCCTGACCGAAGGAACGCTGATCGTCGGGGAGTCCGCGAGCATCGAGTCGGACATCCATGCCGCCCACATCATCGTCAGCGGCGAGATCCGGGGAAACATCGTGGCGGACGACCGCATCGAGATCCACGCGCCGGGCAAGGTGTACGGAAACATTCAGGCCCCTACGGTGGTCATCGATGAAGGCGTGGTGTTCGAGGGGCACTGCCGAATGCGGCGGGCGAGCGACCGGGAAGCCCCGGTCGACGAAGAGGAGAAGCTCACGGCCATCCGCTGAAACCGGCTGGTGCCCGGCCATGAATCAGGCTCAGGGCACTGATGCGTTCCCGATTCAGAAACGAGATCTTTTTCGCGAGGTCAAGGAAATCAAGGGTTTCTGCGGAGATGTACGTGTAGTACTTCGCACGAGGAATCCCGAAGATGGCCCCGAGATTGCGGAAAATGGCCGTTTCTAGATGGAAACCAGCTGGTTTGTGAGCGGAAACGCCTCCCGGATTCCCCGGAAAAAAGTTTTGACAAGGTGGAATTTTTTGGTTAAAAGGCGATACCCTTGATCATTCATTCACAAAAGGGAAGGACAGCGCGACCATGTTGAACATTGACTTCTCGATATGGCCCATCGGCGTGCTCTGGATCCAGATCGCCAACTTCCTGATCCTTCTGGCCGTCCTCAATGCCGTGGCCTACCGGCCCATTCGAAGGATCATGAGCCAGCGGCGCGAGGAGATGACCGGGCTGAAGGAACGGGCCGAGACGCTGCAGGAGAAGCTCACCGAAGACGAAAAAGCCCTTCAGGAGAATGTGATCAACGCCCGGAAAGAGGGGCACGGCCTCAAGGAAGAGATCAAGGAGCAGGGCGCGGCGAAGGAGCGGGGCCTGATTCAAGACGCCTCATCCGAGACCGAGGAGCGGCTCAACAAGGCCCGGGCCGAGATCGAGCAGATGATTGCGGGCGCCCGTCAGTCTCTTCGGGGCGAGGTGGACGCGTTCTCGCAGGAGGTCGCGGAGAAGATTCTGGGGAGGAGTTTCTGATGGTCGCACGAGGCAAGAGCTGTCAAATGAAACGGACCGGTCTGGCGCTGCTGTTCGCGCTGATCCTCCTCATCGGCCTCGCGGGCGCCGCCCTGACCTTTGCCGCAGAGGGCGGGGGACACGGGGAAGGGGCCGGGCTCGATCTCCTGGCGCGCTTCATCAACTTCGCGCTGCTCGTGATCATTCTGGCGGTGGTTCTCAAGAAGTCCAACGCCCTGGGCTTTTTTTCCGACCGTGTGGAAGAGATCAAGACCCGCATGGAACGGCTCCAGCAGGAAAAGGAGGAAGCCGAGGCCAAGTATCGTGAGATGCAGCAGAAGCTGACGGACTTCGAGTCCGAGAAGAAGAAGATCCTCGAGGAGGCCCGCAGCGACGGAGAGGCCGAGAAGGCCAGGATCATCTCCGATGCGGAAAAACGGGTGGCTCAGATGCTCGAGCAGGTCGAATCGGCCGTTCGGCAAGAGATGGAAGAGGCCAAGAGCCGTCTGAGGGAAGAGGTGGCCGAGCAGGCAGCGGACAAGGCCCGGGAGATCATTGCGAGGGAGTTGAGCGAGGACGATCAGGACCGTCTGGTGAATGAATTTATAGAAAGGGTGGGGAAAGTACATTGAGCAGTTCAAGGATTGCGAAAAGGTACGCCAAGGCCCTGTTCAGCTTGGGGCAGGAGGAAGGGCAGTTCGAGCAGTACGGCATGGAGCTCAAGGAGTTCGCCGACCTATGCCGGGAGCAGCCCGAGTTCGGAGCCGTGATCGCGAATCCGATCTTCGCGGTGGAGGACCGGAAGAAGATCCTTCTGGCGGTGCTCGAAAAGAGCGGTTTCTCCGAAACGGTGCAGCGCTTCCTGAAGCTCCTGCTCGAC
>CAYYVD010000024.1:0-25015 GCA_964475045.1 uncultured Desulfobacterales bacterium
GCTGCTCAAGACCCTGGGCGCCCCCCGGCCCGAGCACGCCCCGGGAGGACAGCCCTCATGACGGCCGTCGCCCTTCAGCAGGTTCGGAACCACGCCCTCATGGGGATCGACCTGGATGTGGAAAACGGCGAATGCCTCGCAATGGTGGGTCCCTCGGGCGCGGGCAAGTCCACCCTGCTCCACGCCATCGCCGGGCTGGTGCCCTACGAGGGGACCATCCGCTTCGACGGGCGGCCGGTGGACCGTCTTCCGCCCCACGAGCGGTCCGTGGGTGTGGTGTTCCAGGACCTGTGCCTCTTTCCTCACCTCACGGTCCGTGCCAACACCACCCTGGCCATGAAGCGGCTGGGCCTCGACAAGCGGACCGAGCAAAACCGTGCCCGGGGGCTCCTGGCCCGGTTCGGACTGGAAGCCCTGGCCGATCGGCGTCCGGGACGCCTGAGCGGCGGGGAGAGACAGCGTGTGGCCCTGGCCCGGGCCATGGCCTCGGGCCCGCGGCTCCTCCTCCTGGACGAGCCCCTGTCCAGCCTGGACGTGCACACGGCCCGGGACCTGCGCAAGGAGATCCGCCGGTTTCAGCGGGACCTCGGAATCACCACCCTCCTCGTCACCCACAACCCGGAGGAAGCCGGGGAGCTCGGGGACCGCACCGTGGAGATCCGCCGGGGGATGCTCGTGCACACAGCGCCGCATCCCCTTGCAGCGGCCCTCCAGACCCCATGAACGCGTCTTCCTCCCTGAACCGGATCCCGCGACCTCAACGACATCCTCTCCGGCAGCACGAGCCCCCCGGAGCGCCGGCTCATGGCCCTGCCCGAAGAAAGCCCCCTGCGCCAGCCCGTTTAGACCATCAAGGCATCTTCGAGCCGTCAAGGAGCTCTACCCTGGAGTCCATTGGAAAGGCCGTCAGGAAGGAGCTGAGCCGGCCTTGGGAAGAAGCAGGATGAAGGGCACGCCCAGAAAGGCCACGAAACCACACATCCAGAACGCCGTTCGCATTCCGTAGTGATCGCTCACCGCACCGATGGCCAGAATCACACTCGCCCGAATGGCAAAGCTGATGGCCATGTACGTCCCGTTGGCCGCAGCCCGGTTCGCACCGGCGTTCTCCATCATCACGGCCATGAGCACTGGTCCCGTGGCAATGGTGGTGAACCCCAGCAGCAGCAGCACCACGAACAGCAGCGCCCCCTCGGAGGACAGCATGGCAAACAGCATCAACGGCGAGAGCAATGTGGCCACCAGCAGGACCTTTCTTCTTCCTACCCGGTCGCTGAGCGTCCCGGACAGGTAAACCCCCGCCACCCCCGCCGCCTCGTACACGGTCAGCGAGATACCCGAGAACCACAGACTGTGCCCCTGATCGAACAGGAACGTGGGCAGGTACGTGGTCATGGCCGAGGCCATGAAGGCCCGCGCCACCAGGATCCCGAACACCCCCACGATGATGACCCGCATCTCCCGCAGCATGCCCGAGAAGGACGCCCGGCTCCTCACCGGAGCCTCATCCCGCGTCCTCCCGAGCCGCCACCACAGAACCCCCGAAGCCCCCCACCCCAGAAACATGAGCTGCCACAGGCCGGTCAACCCGAAGCTCGAGGCCGCCCACACGGCAATCAGGGGACCCGCGGTCCGGGCCAGCTCTCCCCCCACCATGAACAGCCCCATGCCCCGGCCGATGGCCGACCCGGCCATGGCCGCCGTCATCACCGGCGCCGACACATGGAGCGCAGCCACGCTGATCCCCAGCGCAAACATGGTGGCGCACAGGAGTCCGAAGGTGGGCACGAACCCGATGATGCACATGAAGGTCGCCGTGCAGGCCGGGGACAGGATCAAGAAGGGCTTCACCAGGTTCTTCCGGTCCGAAAGCGCCCCGAGGAACGGGTTGAACAGCGACGGGAGCTGCATGAACACCGTGAGGGATCCGGCCTGGGTCAACGTGAGGCCCAGGCCCTTGATGAGAAGCGGCAGCACCGGGGCCAGGAAGCTCGTATACATGTCGTGAATGAAATGCACCCCGGCAATGGCCACGACCTTGTCGGCTTGAAACCGCCCGCCCACCTTCGGCTGCGCTTGGGACATGAAGGTCTCCTTTCCAACCCTGCCCTCCCATACCAGGTTTTGACTGGAATGCACATCCTCGAATCACCGGTCTTCTCTCACAAACGGGTTTCCTGGATGCCCGAGCCGCAGCCCTCGAATGGTCACCGGTGTTTCCGGCAAAAACGAAAGAAACCTTGACCGAAGCCCCTTTTCGCGCTAAAGAAAACCCCACCGTAGCCCCTTCGGCCTCAAGAATGCGCGATCTCCGCTTCGCTATTCTCGCTGCGGCTCTCCGGTGAAGTCCCCCTTTCGAAACTCCCTCCCAACGGTTGAACAAGGAGGACCGCCATGGAGGATCGCTCCGTCATCATCATCGGGGCCGGGTTTGCCGGGCTCTCGGCCGGCATCTATGCCCAGATGAACGGCTACCGCACCCAGATCTTTGAGATGCACAACCTGCCTGGCGGCTTGTGTACGGCCTGGAAACGCAAAGGGTACACCATCGACGGCTGTATCCACTGGCTGGTGGGCTCCTCCCCCCGGAGCGGCCTGTACCGTACCTGGGAGGAGGTCGGCGTGGCCCAGGGCCGCGAGTTCATCGACATGGATGAGTACATGCGCCACGAAAGCGCCGACGGGCGCACCCTCATCCTCTACGCGGACGTGGATCGACTGGAACGGCATCTCCTGGCGTTTTCCCCCCAGGACGCCGAGCCCATCCGGGAGTTCACTCGGGGGATCCGGATGTGCCTGGATTTCGACCGGCCCTCCGAATCCGAGCCGCCGCTGAAACGCCTGCAAAAGGGGCTCAAGCTCGGGTGGATGCTGCTGACCAGAGGGAGAAAGATGCGGCGGTGGATGAACATCTCCACCGAGGAGTTCGTGACACGCCTCCAGGACCCGGTGCTCCGTGAAGCGCTCCGGGACATGTGGTTCCCCGAGTTCTCCATGTTCTTCATGCTCTTCACCTTCGCCTTCCTGCACAATCGGAACGCAGGCTACCCCATCGGCGGTTCCCTGCCCATGTCCAAGGCCATGGCCGAGCGCTATGAGAGCCTTGGAGGCGTCATCCATTACGACCAGCGGGTGGAGAAGATCCTGGTGGAAGAAGATCGAGCGGTGGGCGTTCGGCTGGCGGACGGGAGTGAACGCCGCTCAGGGCGGGTGATCTCCGCGGCGGACGGGTACACCACCCTCTTCCACATGCTGGAAGGGAGGTACGCGGACGAAACCATCCGTGAGCCCTACGAGACATGGCCCGTCTTTCCACCGCTGTTGTACGTGGGAGTCGGCGTGAACCGCACCTTTGACGATGAGCCCCGAACGGTCTCCGGCATCAGCTTCTCTCTGCGCCGGCCGACGGAAATCGGGGAGGCGGTGCGACACAGGATGGCGGTCCACATCTTCAACCACGATCGAACCTTGGCCCCGGCCGGAAAGACCACCCTGGTGGTGATGATGCCCAGCAGCCATGAGTACTGGAAAGGGCTCGCGCAGGATCAGTCGACCTACCAGGAGCAGAAAGACCAGGTGGCGCGAACCGTGGTGGAGTTGCTGGACCAGCGCTACCCCGGAGTCTCCGAGCAGGTGGAGATGGTGGACGTGGCGACGCCCTTGACCTTCGAGCGGTATACGGGCAACTGGAAAGGCAGCTTCGAAGGCTGGCTGATCACGCCGGAGAACGCCTTCACCCTGATGAAACCCATGCGACAGACCCTGCCCGGATTGAAGGGCTTTTCCATGTGTGGGCAGTGGGTCGAGCCGGGCGGCGGCCTTCCGCCTGCCGTCATGTCCGGCCGCCGCCTGGTGAAGGCCCTGTGCAAACAGGACAAGAGGACATTCCAGACCTTCGTGGCGTAGCCGCCGGCACTGGGAAGAGGTTGTCCAGCAGGGAAGCGTTGGATCTTGTGACCGCCGTCTCATCCCGCAGAGATCCCGATGCCATGCATACCGGCGACGTTCTGGAGGCCTGGTTTCACGGGAAGGACGCGAGATAGCCTCGGCGAGGGAGGGTAAGGCGTTTTCCCTGTCACATGAGCCCTTCAGACGAGATCGGGAGGATGAGACATGGAAATGAGCGTCGAGCGGTTGGCGGATCTGTTCGTGTTCTACGGCATCAAGGTGATTGCGGCTGCGGCCATCTTCGTGATCGGTCGCGGGGTCGCGAAGCTGTGCGAGCGGGTCGTCCACAAGGTGATGGAAAGGCGCAAGATGGACGACACCGTGACCTCCTTCGTGGGAAACCTCACCTTTTACGCGCTCCTGGCCTTTTTCATCCTTGCCGCGCTGGGCCAGCTGGGCATTCAGACCACATCATTCATCGCGGTGATCGGTGCTGCGGGTCTGGCCGTGGGCCTGGCCCTGCAGGGGTCGCTCGCCAACTTCGCCGCGGGGTTTCTCCTGCTCATCTTTCGGCCTTTCCACGTGGGCGACTACATCGAGGGGGCCGGCACGGCCGGGACCGTGGAGAAGATCCAGCTCTTCACCACGCAGCTCAAGACGCCGGACAACAAGACGGTCATCGTGCCCAACGCCGGCATGACCGGCGGAAACATCGTGAACTACTCCACCCAGGGGACCCGGCGGGTGGACATGGTTTTCGGCATTAGCTACGCCGATGACATCGACCGGGCCCGGGACGTTCTGGAGGGAATCATCGCGGCGGACGATCGGGTGTTGAAGGACCCCGCGCCGGTGGTGGCTGTTTCCGAGCTCGCCGACAGCAGCGTGAACTTCGTGGTCCGGCCCTGGGTCCAGTCCGCGGACTACTTCGGGGTGTTCTGGGGCGTCACCGAGCAGGTGAAGAAGCGATTCGACGAGGCCGGAATCTCCATTCCGTTCCCCCAGCGGGACGTGCACGTGTACGAGCACAGAGGGTAGACAGGCATGGCCCGATCCAACTGTGCAGACTGCCGGCTCCGCGCCCGGTACGACAGCAACCCGAGGTCCTTTCCGGGAAGGCTCTGGCGATGGCATGCCGGATGGTGCCCGGGCTGGAAAGCCTACATCACGTCGCTTCCGGACGAGGAGCGCAAACGCCTGGCAATGCATTACGGCCTCGACAAGTACCGGGTCCCCTGATCACGGAGATGAGCCTTCGAGGATCAGCACGGCGGCGGAGAGATTTCCGAAGCGCACGTGGATCCGCTTCGTGTCCGTCGGAACCGGGAAGAGCTCCGGCCGGGCCGTGAGGATCACCGTCCGCTTCCAGGCGTGCCGGAACAGGCGATCCAGAAAGGACGTGTAGAGGGCCTCCACGCGGGAGCGCCTTCCCATGCGTCGTCCATAGGGGGGGTTCGTGACGATGCGATCCCCGATCAGGGGCGTTCTGGTCGCGTCCGCCCGCATCACCTCCACGACGGCGCCTGCGCGCCTGGCGTTCTCCTCGGCCCGTAGCGCATGCTTGGCCGAGATATCGGCCCCTCGAATGCGAAGCGGCTTCTCGGTGACGGCGGCATCCACCCTCCTCTGCATCTCCCGAAACCGGTCCTGGTTCAGGAACCCCAGTCGATGAAACGCCAGGTCCTGCCGGAACCAGTGGGGAACGCGGTTCGCCCACAGGGAGGCCTCGATGCAGACAGTCCCCGAGCCGCACATGGGATCCAGCAGGAGCTCCTCCGGGCGCCACCCGGAGAGGCGCACCAGGCCGTAGGCCAGGCTGGACTTCAGCGGGGCCGGGTGGCTCAAGGCCCCATAGCCCCGCCGGTGAAGGGAGCGGGCGCCCGTGGTGTCGATCCCCACCCGGACCCGCTCGCCCCGAATCTCCAGGGTCACCAGGACGTCCGGGCGGTTCAGGTCCACCGGCGGTCTGGGGCGGCCCCTGCGAAGGAAGGCGTCGATCACGGCCTGCCCGGCCATGCGCTCGGCATCCATGGAGCCGAAGCCGTGCGCGCCGTGGCGCTCCGCCCGCACGGCAAAGGACTGGGTGGTGGCCAGGAGGTCGGCAAGGCCCAGGCTTTCGACGGCGTCGTAGACGTCCTCCAGCCCGTGGACGGTGTACTCGCCCAGCTGCAGCACGACGCGGTGCAGCGACCGGGCGCAGTAGTTCAAGGAGAACACGTCCTCCTCCCGGCCTCGAAGCGCCACCCGGCCGGTACGAGGCGACCAGGCCTCCCGGCCCGTGATCTCCCGAATCTCCTGAACCGCCACGGGCTCCAGCCCGGGGATAGTGGTGGCGCTCAGGGTCCAGAGGCCCGGTGCGTCCATGTCCCGGCGAGGTCCCATACGTGCATCCACACCACAGGTGCCGCAAGAAAGCAAGGCCCTGCTTCGATTCGACCCCCGCTCCGGGAAGAGCGAAACAGGGGACAGTGAAATCCACCGAACATCTTGACAGCGCAAAAATCGTGGTTATAACTATACTGCTTGTGCTAGCGGAGTGTTTTCGGTGAGTTATATGACTCACTCCGGCACCGTCACCATTGGATGCGCGTTGCGCGAACCCAGCAACAGGGATGCAAAAGGAGGAGGATCGTTACGATGAAGCTGAAGCCTTTGGCCGACAGGGTGGTTGTGCTCAGAATCGAAGAGGACCAGAAGACCTCCGGAGGAATCATCATTCCGGACACGGCAAAGGAGAAGCCCCAGCGGGGCAGGGTCATTGCAGTGGGTCCCGGCAAGATCGACGAGAATGGAAAACGTGTGGCCATGGAGATCAAGAAGGACGATCGGGTGCTCTTCGGGAAATACGCCGGAACCGAGATCCAGATCGACGGCGTTGAGCACTTGATCATGCGGGAAGACGACATTTTGGGCATCGTCCAATAACGGAGGAGGTGTCGAACAATGGCAGCCAAGGAAATTCACTACAGCGCAAAGGCCAGAGAGAAGATGCTCCGGGGCGTGGACACGCTGGCCAATGCCGTGAAGGTCACGCTGGGGCCGAAAGGCAGAAACGTGTTGATCGAGAAGTCATGGGGCTCCCCGAAGATGACCAAGGACGGGGTGACCGTGGCCAAGGAGATCGATCTCGAGGACAAGTTCGAGAACATGGGGGCCCAAATGGTCCGCGAGGTGGCCTCCAAGACCTCGGATGTGGCCGGCGACGGGACCACCACGGCCACCATCCTGGCCCAGAGCATCTTTCGCGAAGGCTCCAAGCTCGTAACGGCGGGCGCCAACCCCATGGCCGTCAAGCGCGGCATGGAGCAGGCCGTGCAGACCGTGGTGGACGAGCTCAAGAAGATCTCCAAGCCCACCAAGGAGAAGAGGGAAATCGCGCAGGTCGGGACCGTATCGGCCAACAACGACGCGACCATCGGCGAGATCATCTCCGAGGCCATGGAAAAGGTGGGCAAGGAAGGCGTGATCACCGTGGAAGAGGCCAAAGGCATGGAGACCACGCTGGACATTGTGGAGGGCATGCAGTTCGACAGAGGATACCTCAGCCCTTACTTTGTCACGGACCAGGAGAAAATGGAGGTAGAGCTCGAGGATCCCTACATCCTCTTGCATGAGAAGAAGATCAGCGCCATGAAGGACCTGGTCCCCCTCCTGGAGCAGGTGGCCAAGAGCGGGAGGCCGCTCCTCATCATCGCCGAGGACGTGGAAGGGGAAGCCCTGGCCACCCTGGTGGTGAACAAGCTGCGCGGGACGCTCAAGAGTGCGGCGGTCAAGGCTCCGGGCTTCGGTGACCGAAGAAAGGCCATGCTCGAGGACTTGGCCGTGCTCACCGGCGGCCAGGTGGTGAGCGAGGACCTGGGCGTCAAGCTGGAAAACCTGAACCTCAACGAACTGGGCACAGCCAAGCGCGTGAGCGTGGACAAGGACAACACCACCATCGTGGACGGCGGCGGGACCCGCAAGGCCCTGGAGGGCCGGGTCAAGCAGATCCGGGCCCAGATCGACGAGACCACGAGCGACTATGATCGGGAAAAACTCCAGGAGCGCCTGGCCAAGCTGATCGGCGGTGTGGCGGTCATCAGCGTGGGCGCGGCCACCGAGGCGGCGATGAAGGAAAAGAAGGACCGGGTGGAGGACGCCCTCAACGCCACCCGGGCGGCCGTGGAGGAAGGCATCGTGCCCGGAGGCGGCGTGGCCTTCATCCGCTGCATCAAGGCCCTGGACAAGCTGAGCCTGAGCGGCGACGCGCAGCTGGGCGTCAACCTGATCCGGAGGGCACTGGAGGAGCCGGTTCGACAGATCGCCAACAACGCCGGCATGGAGGGCTCCGTGGTGGTCCAGCACGTCATCGACGGCAAGGACGACTACGGCTTCAACGCGGAGACCCGGACCTACGAAAAACTGGTCCAGGCCGGTGTGCTGGATCCGACCAAGGTGACCCGTTTTGCGATCCAAAACGCGGCTTCCGTGGCCGGCCTGCTCCTGACCACCGAGGCCATGGTGGCGGAGAAAGCGGAGAAGAAAAGGCCGGCGCCGTCCATGCCGGAGGACATGTACTAGGCCTTCCAGGCAACATCCGCCGCCGAACCGGCCGTAGACCGGCACGGCGGCCAGAAATCGGCCGTCGACGACCGGACAGGGGATCCCTGTCCGGTCTTTTTTTGCTCTTTTTGAAGCCGTTAAGGCCGCATGGAACCCGTCCAGAGGCATGGAAGACCCAAAGAGGCCATCATCGAAGATTTTTCACCTTCGGTTCTTGACATACTCTTCCCTGTGATTATGTTCATCCCAGAGGTCAACAAGTTCAAGCAACTGTTTTCATTCATGAATGGATGTGGGCTCTGCATTGCGGGGCCCAGGAGGAGACCTCATGATTCGCGCTTCGAAAGAAGCCAAACCGAAGAAAAGGAGGGTTGAATCATGATCGTCAGCAGACTGCATCAATGGCCGAGTTGGGATTGGAGAAGCCCCTTCCAGGAGCTGGACCGGATGCGCCGGGAGGTGGATCGCCTGGCCGAGGGACTGTCCCGGGGGGGCCTGCAGGCGGGCATCGCGGGCGTGTTTCCCCTGATCAACCTGACCGAGGATGCCGACCACTTCTATGTGCGGGCGGAGCTCCCGGGCATTCAGCCCGATGACCTGGACATCTCCGCCACCGGGAACAGTCTCACCATTTCCGGCGAGCGCAAGATCCCGGCCGAGGGCGAAGGCGCCCGGTACCACCGCAGAGAGCGGGAAGCAGGCCGGTTCAGCCGTGTCCTCAACCTGCCCGACCAGGTGGACTCGGACAAGATCGAGGCGGAGTGCCGAAACGGCGTCCTCACCCTGACCATTCCCAAGTCCGAGAAGAGCAAACCCAGGCAAATCAGCGTCAAAGCCTCGTAAGCCGAGCAAAGGAGGGATGATCATGACGGAACAGGAAAAAGCCCTTCAGGCAAAGGAAAAAGAGGCTGTGACCACGCCGGCGGAGCAGACCGTCCCCGGTCCCACCTTCACTCCGTTCGTGGACATCTTCGAGACGGAAAAGGCGTTGACCGTGGTGGCCGACATGCCCGGCGTGAAACCCGAGGACCTGAACGTCGACCTGCGCGAGAACGTGCTTTCCCTCGCGGGGGACGTAGCCGCACCCGAAGGCGAACAGGAGATGGACGTCTACCGGGAGTACCGCACGGGGCGGTACGTGCGGGAGTTCACGCTCGGCGAGCTCATCGACCAGGAGAAGATCGACGCCGAGCTCAGGGACGGCGTGCTCCGTCTCACCCTGCCCAAGGTGGAGAAGGCAACGCCTCGGAAGATCACGGTCAAGGCGGGCTGACCTGCGCGGGCCCGGGATCTCCCGGGCCCGTTCTGCCTTGGGACGGGCCCCAAGGGCCCGTGCCCGGATGTCCGATGCGAAATCAATGAAAGGTGGCGCGGGGCTCCCGAATGGTGATGAACTTGGCGTACCGCTCGTCCAGATCCTCCACGGAGACCCAGCCGTACTCCTGCTCGAACTCCTGCCAGACCAGCCCAAGGGTTTCCCGAAGAACGGCGGCTACCTCGGGCTTCAACTCCGGGGCTACGCCCAGGAAGTCCTCCACAAAGCGCTCCCCGAATCCGGGCATGGTATAGGGCGGTGCAGTGCGGCCTTCATCCTTGCGAAGCATGGTCAGAAAATCCCCGGCCTGGCTCGTGGTGAGCGGGGCGAAGGATGGCTCGATCCGCAGCTGCATGCGCGCCCAGAGGTTGAAGAGCAAAGGCCGAAACGAGGGGCTCTCCGAGAAGAGCAGGGTGGGCTCGAACGGGTAGGCCGCGGTCAGCCGCCCCATGAGACTGTCGAGCACCATGAGCCGGCGCACCACGTCCAGGCACTCCGCCAGATCGGAGAGCCACTCGAACTCCCTTAGCTCGTCCTCTCCGCGCTGCGCCACGTGAAACCGGGGGCGAGGCTCGAGCAGCCCGGCCAGGATGCCTCCCCAGTAATCCCCCCAGAAGTCGGGCTCCAGCTCCTGCTCACGAAACCAGCTTTGCTTGAACCACCGCTCCGCCTCCCACTTGACCTTCAGGGCCACGCCGAAACCCACCCGGAACAAGCTGACCAGATCGTGCCGTTTCAGGGCCTGCTCCACGACGGCCGGGTCCTTGCCGCACAGCCGCTCCAGGCCCAGGTTCACATAGGAGGAGGCCTTTCGGCACACGGCCACGAGGGTGTCCAGATCCGGGGACATGGAACGGTCGGCGGACAGGATCTGGTTGCACAGCCCGGCGAACTCCAGGCGGATTCGATGCAGGAGCGCGGGATGAGGCGTGGCGGACACTGCCTCCATGAAGAGGTTCGAGGATGCGACGTGCTCGAGCGGCATCACCGGAGCGTCCTGCTCATCGATTTCGTTCGCCGGCCCCTCCAGAGGAACCGCGCTCGAGGCCTCGAGCCGGGCCGGGTCCAGAGGAGCGTACACGGCCATGGCCTCCTCGAAGGGCAGGAACCCGTGCTCGGCCAGACGGACGTTCCGCATCCGATACAGCTCCTCCTCCAAGTCGGCCGGCAGCACCCCCTGCAGGCCCAGGAGCAGGGCCTGATAACGGGTGTAATCCTCCCGGGCCATCGCCTCGAGCAGAGGCTCCAGGGTCGGTCGCTGATTCGGGTCCAGGGCCCGAACGTAGTACATGCCGTCCACGCTGAAGAAACCCTCCGGCAGGGACCACCGCTCCTCGTCATTCTCGATGACGATCACCTCGACGCTTCGAAACAGGTGGTAGTAGACCAGGGACGCCCCTTCGCCGAGCAGCCAGTACATGAGGCGGGGGCAGTCGGCCTGCACCAGCCGGCTCAGCCAGAGACCGGACTCGGACACGTTCAGGCGGTCGCCGTACCAGAGCTCCAGGTCCAAAAGGTACTGCCACTGGGTCTCAGAGGCCATCTCCAGGACCTGCACGGCGTCCTGCTCATCCACCTTCTTCACCACCCAGTAGAAGTCCTCCGGGGAAAGCTCTCGAACCAAGGCGGCGGGGTGATCCGCCCGCTGGATGCGCTCGAGCACCTCCCGGCCGGACAGGGAGCGCAGCGGGGTCCCGGCGGGCGACCCTGCGCCTTTCGTGATCTGCTCTTCCCTGTTCAAGAATCGCTCTCCTTTCCCCAACATAGCTCCAGGGGCGCCTCGGCTCAGGAATCTCAGCCCCCCAGCATGCGGTCCACGGCCGCCCAGGTCTCCTTCGGGTAGTACTGATGCCCGCGAGGCCCTGGCACCGCACAGATCCTGTCCCCTTTTCCGTAGCCCTCGTACACTCGGCCCGCCGCCCGGATCACCTTGCGCACGCCCTCGAACGGGTAGATGTGGTCCCGCTCGCCCGAGATGCCGATGAAGGTCCGGGGGGCGCAGAGACCCACCACGTCGCCCATGTCCATCCACCGGAGGATCCCCGGAACGACAGCGGCGCCGCCGGGATTTCTTCGGCGGGCCAGGGTGTCTCGAAGGGGGCCGAGGCAGCCGCTGCAAACCGCCGTCCGTATACGTTCGTCCACAGCCGCCGTGTGAACCGCGACGGTTCCGCCGCTCGAGTGCCCGAACAGATGCAGCTGTTCCGGATCCAGATCGAACCCGCTTCCGCCCTGATCCAGCCAGTCGACCACGGACACCACGTCCGCCACCTGCTCGCCCAAGAGGCACCGGCCCAGCAGGAGTGCGTGGCTGGCGGCGTCCACACAACGGTCCTCCGAACGCGGCGACAGGGCCCGCTCCAGACGCTCACCGAAGCAGGCCTGCTCCACGCAGGCGACCAGGTAGCCCCGCGCCGCGGCCTGCGCGGCCATATTCGCTCCGACCCCCAGGAGGAGATGGTCCGCCGGGATGCGGGCCTCGCCCCAGCCCACGTGCACGCCCGAGGTGGAACCGGCCAGGTAGAGGAGCACCGGCAGGGGACGCCGAACCGGTTCCCGCCAGAGAAGATACACCGGCACGTCCCGCCGGTCGGCCACGCGAAGATAGATGCGTCTTCGGCGCAGACCGTTGGGCAGCGCCGTCTCCTCGAAGTGAACCGCAGAAGGACAAGGCCCCCAGCGTGTTACGCCCAGAAGGTCCCGAAGGCGGGCCCGCGCCTCCGCCTGCCATGCGGCAGGGCTCGCGGGGTTCGAACGGTCCCACGACAGGGCAAGGGGTGCCCGGTCATAGGCGGCCACATGCTCGAGAAAGGGGCTCAGACAAATCCCTTCGGGTGGGACGGGGTAAGGATCGTACGCCCCGTGCAAGAGGAGCGACGCCTTTCGCCGAAGCGCGTGAGCATAGGTTCGCAGCCACCAGCGCAGCGCCACCTGTTTTTTCGGCTTTTTTCCGGCCAAGCGGCTTCCCGATCCCGGCTCCTTCACAGCATCCGAGCCCGGTGCGATCATTCCGGTCGAATGCGCACCCGCATGGGCCAAGGGGAGGCTTCCTCGGCAAATCGCGCCAGCTCGGGCTCCTCCTGGCGCAGGATGTCCAGGAGCATCAGGGCCTCGGACGCGGACAGGAGCACCTCTCCTCCTTCGCGACGGCGAATCTCCAGCCCCTGCTCGGAAACCCGGATGGTGACGCGTTCTCTGGATGCATGCCCGTCCATGAAACCGATTCGAACCCCGTGGGTGAAGACGCTAAGGCGGGCTGACGCCCGCAACCCAGCAGAGGAACTGCCGGCCCTCACGCCTGCGGCCTCGGTGTGAACAACTTCTTGTTTTTTATGACAGGGTTTCATGAGTAAGGCGCTAATCGACCAGGTCCTTGAGCCGCTCCCCGGCCCGCCTTCTCACGTCCGGGTGCTCGTCCGGGTCCTCTGCGATCTTCACCAGGGTGGAACGCTCCTTGGCCTTTTCGACCGCCTGCAGACGCACCTCCAGAACGGTCTTTCCTTGCTTTTTCAGCCGCCCCCGCCGCCAGGCGAAGAAGAAACACACGGACAGGGCGATGAGCACACCCGCCAGGATGATCACCGCCGGCATGCGGGAGGGGTCCACGCTCAGAAACGGGATCCCGATCAGACCGGCCACCAGGAACAACGCGCCGGTCACCGTGACATATCCCATGACCATCACGGGGAACACTTGCCTGAGATTCATGGGAACCCCCTTTCCACGATCCTGATCCTTTCATCCTATGTTCCAGCCCTTTCCCCTGTCAAGCCGGATCCCGACCACAAGGGGTTTGCCACGGAGCAGGACCCGTGCTAGGGTGCGCGATCACCACGGACCCGGCGAGCCATACAAGAGAGCCGGCTCGCACGGATCGTGTCCCGACCGCGACGACCCCGACACGAGGAGGAGAACGCCGTCATGAAAGAGCTGCTTCAGGTCCACTTTCCCGGAGGCAAGAGAGCCGACGCACACATGGGCGAGACCCGGATTCCCACCGATCAGCCTGTGGACGAAGGAGGCGACGGATCGGCCCCCGAGCCTTTCAGCCTCTTCCTCGCGTCCATCGCCGCCTGCGCCGGCGTGTACGCCGTGGACTTCTGCCACGCGCGGGACCTGTCCACCGAGGGCATGTCCCTCAGCATGAGCGGCGTCTTCGACGAGGACCAGAAGCGCTACACCAAGTTCGCCCTGCACCTGACCCTGCCCGAGGCCTTCCCGGAGAAGTACCGCAAGACCGTGGTGCGGGTCATGGATCTCTGCTTCGTCAAGAAGCACATCGTGGACCCGCCGGCGTTCGAGATCACCGCGGGTTGATGACGCCCTGTTCTCCGCGGCCACGGGAAACCGGGAGCGGTCGTCTTGCTGAGGCGTACTGACGCCCGCAATGATAAAGGCCTCCCGCTGATGTCCGCCCTGGAAAGCCCCGGCCCTCACGCCTAGTCGGGGTGTGAAAACTTCTTTTTTGTGACAGGTTTTCAGGGGCAAGTCACCAAGGGTTCAAGGACGCCTCCTTGTGCGGGATCGAGCCGGGCGCCTCACGACTCGCCCGGGCCGCCGTGAATGCGCATGTAGTTCGTCTCCAGGACCTGTCGAAGCACGTGCTCCTTGCCAATCATTCCCCGGACCGCGTCCATGTACTCCCCGATGAGGCCCGGCCACCCCACCGTGGCGTCGGAGCCGAACAGGATCCTTTCTGCGTGGTCCTCGACGAACCGCTCGTAGGCCTCGGGGGCCTGCTGCATGAAGGGAAGAAGGGACGAGAAGTCCGTGTACACGTGGTCCAGCCGCTCCAGGAGACCGGCCACCGCCTTTCGCGAGAAGCCGAAGTGGGGAAGGATGAAGGGCGTCTTCGAATGGGAGGCCAGGAGGTCTTCCACAAAGAGGCCGTATCTGCGAAGGTCCGCGTGAAAGATCACGGGCCAACCGAAGCCCGAGGCCTGCTCCACCAGGTGTGCGATCAGCTCCTCGGAGTCCCGCAGGGAACGGCCGAAGAGATTCTTCCACCCGAGCATGCCGTAGTCCCCGTCCTCCTCGGGGATGTACAGGATCTTGAGCCCTCGAAACCCGGCGTCTCGAAAGGGCCTCAGATCCGCACGGTCCGGCTCCATGTACCGGCTGTCCAGGTAGGGGAAGACCGGCAGGCCCTGAACGGTCCGGGGCACGCATCGTGACAGGTCGGGCGGTTCGTCGAAGAAGCCCGGATCGACCCGGTGGTGGTAGGCCTGGGGAATGAGGGCCAGGCACCGGCCCCGGTCCGCAAGATGGGTTCCCATGATGATGACCGCCATGCCCCTCAGGCCGCGCTCCCGCAGGGGGACCCAGTCCCGGGCCGCCTGCTCGGGGGGCTCGCGCCACAGGAAGTGCACGTGGGCGTCGTAGACATTCATTCGGAGTCATCTCTCAAATGCTCAGGACCAGGATTTCGCCGCGGATCACCCCGTGGCCGGTCAGACGCATCGTACTCGTGGCGTTTCGGGGACACCAGCGTTTCGGAGACGGAGTTTCGGGGACACCATACGAAATTCAAAAAACTCCTCGTGAAAATACGACCCGTTCTTGAATTTCGTATGATGTCCCCCGAAACTCTTCACCACCTCGGGATTCCGCACCGCCCACAGGGGAGAAGATCCCGGCTCTGTTCACCGTGAAGGCAATCGGCACTTCGCGTTCTGGATGTATCACAGGCGGGGTCGCATGGCAACTCGCGAACCGGCACCCGCGAGCAGACACTGCTTGACAGAAGACCCCTCATGGGGAATGAATGGGCCCGTGACGAAACCCGGAGCGAGCATGACACCCCTGATCGGCATCACCTGCTCGAGACAGGTCGGCGGGGGGTGGGGGGCCTATGACCCCGGCCACTTCATGGACTACACCTTCGACGAGTACAGCCGGGCCGTGCTCCACTGCGGGGGTGCGCCCGTGCTCATCCCCGTGGCCCAGGACCGGCGGACCCTCTCCGCAATCCTCGAGCGTCTCGACGGGGTAATCCTCACCGGAGGGCCGGACGTCCATCCCCGTTGGTACGGGGAGGAGCCCCTGCCGCAGCTCGGCGACCTGGACGAGGCTTTGGATCGCCTGGAGCTGGACGTCGCACGCGCCGTGCTGGAGCGGGACCTGCCCCTGTTCGCCGTGTGCCGGGGGACCCAGGTCCTGAACGTGGCCCTTGGCGGCACCCTGATCCAGGACATCGCCAGCCAGGTGGAAGGGGCCATTCAACACGTCCAGCCGGCCGCCAAGAACGTGACCACCCACCAGGTGCGCCTGGCCCCGGGGTCCATGCTGTCGACCGTATTGAAGCGCAGGACCATCTGGGTGAACGGCCGGCACCACCAGGCGGTCAAGGACACGGCCCCCGGTCTCGAGGTGGCGGCCCGGGCCCGGGACGGCCTGGTCGAGGCGGTGGAGCACCCGGATCGGCGGTTCGCGCTCGGGGTCCAGTGGCATCCGGAAGGCACGTGGGAGACGGACGCCCACTCCAAGAAGCTGTTCCGGGCCCTGGTCCAGGCGGCGGGGGCCGCCCGGAAGGCCTGAACCGCACCCGTTCCCGATGAATCCGGGAGGCCCCACCCGATGCACCAGGCGACCTTGGACGAAATCACCTCCCTCACCGAGGACCTGATCCGATTCCGGACCACCCACGAGCATCCTGCAGAGATTCGACGCTGCGCGGACTTTGTCGAGGCGTGGCTGGACCGTAACGGCATTCCCCACGAGCGGAGGGACGAGGAAGGTCTTCCCACCCTGACCGTACTGCCCCGGCCCGACCACGCACCGGTGCTGCTGCTCAGCCACCTGGACGTGGTGGACGCCCCGGATGCCTTGTTCGAGCCCCTGCGCCGCGACGGCCGCCTGCACGGACGGGGAAGCATCGACGACAAATACGCCGTGGCCCTCTCGCTGATCCTCCTGCGCGACCGGCTTCGCCGCCTCCTCCGCGACGGCGGCGGGGTCCACGACCTGCCCCTGGGCCTGCTCATCACCGGGGACGAGGAGATCGGGGGGTTTCGAGGGACCGGCCGGGCCCTCGAGACCCTTGGGGCGGACTTTGCCGTGGTGCTGGACGGAGGGGCTCCGCTGCACGTGGTCACTCAGGAGAAGGGGATTCTTCGGATCCGGCTCGAGCACCGGGGACGCGCGGCCCACGGGTCCCGGCCCTGGCTGGGACAAAACGCCGTGGAGGGTCTGATGGAGGACCTGAGACGCATTCAGCGGTTTTTTCCGCTCCCCGCAGAGGACCCGAACCACTGGCACCGCACCCTGAACATCGGGGTCGTTCGAGGAGGAACGGCGCCGAACCAGGTCCCGGAGCACGCCGAGGCCCTCCTGGACGTCCGGTACACCGAGACGGACGACGTCTCCGGTCTCATGGCAGCCCTTCGAGAGCAGGTGACTGGAGAGCTCGTGGTGACGGCCCGGGCACCGGTGTTCACCTCGGGCGCCTCCCCTTTCCTGGACCGGTTCCTGGAGTCGCTCGACGGAGCGGTCACCGTGCGGGAGCACGGTGGGAGCGATGCCCGGTTTCTTCCGGAGCGGGGGATTCCCGGCGTGGTATGGGGCGCGGACGGCGGCATGAGCCAGCACGGACTCGAGGAGCACGTGGACCTGAAGAGCCTCGGCGTGGTGTACGACGCACTGGACCGGTTTCTGAACCGGGCCGTGCCCCGAGGGGCGTCCCCGGCCTGATGGTTTCAGAGGAAAATCAACCACGGTTCGATTTCCGTTGCCGACCTTCCCGAATCGTCCTATGCTGTTCAAAGCATCCTTGTCCACCCCTCTTCCCGGAACACGCCATGCGCCAGTTCCCCGAGACCCTCGCCCGGATCATTCTGGATGGCGGGCTCAAGCTCAACGCCATCAGCAAGGCCTCGGGCATCTCCCACACGTACCTCACCAAGCTCGTCACCGGACGCATCAACCACCCCGGGAAGGACAAGATCGCCAGCATCCTCCTGGCCCTCAACCACACCTTCGGGGAAATCAACGACGTGCTGGCCGAGTACGACTACCGCCCCCTGGACCTGCCGGACATCCCCGCAATCCTGCGAAACAACCGAAACCGGCGCATCGAAGGCACCACACTGCCTCTGTTCAGCCACATCTACATGGAGCTGATCCTCTCGCCCATGGAGCGGGGGGGCGGCACCAAGATCCTGGTCAAGGACCGGCCGAGCGCCCTGTTCATGCCCGAGGATCTCTACCTTCAGGACGAGTACCCCTTCGATCTGGAGCAGGACGACCGGGCGCTTCAGGTCATGCACCAGCTCACCCTCGCCCTGCTGCGGGAGCGGAAGGGCATCTTCGAGGAGAACGTTCGCAGGGGAAACCGATTCGAGACCTTCATCTGTGCCCGCTGCCTGGAGGCGTACCTGGAGCGGGTCCTGGTGCCGGTGCGGGATGCGGCGGGGGAGCTCCAACGCGAGCGCATCACGGCGTACTTCGGCAATGCCGTGGCCGCGCTCCGGGATCGACCCGAGCAGCACAAGACCTTCCTGGTCCACCGATGCGGCCACCTCCAATACCAGCTCCAGAATGCCGACGGCGGTCATCCGCGGGTCTTCTACATCGGAAAGAAGCCTCACGCCTTCGACAACCCTCACGACAGCCTCACCATTCAGGGGTTCGCCTCGGACGCACCCTCCACCATTAAGGTCTTTCAACGGGAAACCGATCTCCACCGCCGCGCCGCCATCCCTTCTCTGGAGCGGGACTACCCGAACCGGTTGATCGACCACCTCTGCGCCCTGTTTCAAAAGGCCGGGCTCGAGCGGGCGCTCCTGGACAGCGCGGACCGGGCCGGGCCCGCCGCCCGAAAGATGGTTTAATAACCAATTGACTGTTGGTTTGATTTTTTGTAAAACCGTCGACGAGCCGATGCTCACCGCCACGCGGACGAATCCCAACACCAACCCCTCAGCCGGTGCACCATGGATTCGCATCCCCACTTGCTGGACGTCCAGGAGCTGCACACCCACTTCTTCACCTTTGACGGCGTGGCACGGGCCGTGGACGACGTCTCCTTCTTCCTGGAAAAGGGGGAGGTCCTGGGGCTGGTGGGGAGTCCGGGTGCGGCAAGAGCGTCACGGCCCAGAGCATCATGCGGCTCATTCCAGAGCCGCCGGGAAGGATCGTCCGCGGAAACATTCTCTTCGACGGGATGGACCTGGCAAGGCTCCCCATCGAGCGCATCCGCTCCATCCGCGGCAAGCGCATCTCCATGATCTTTCAGGAACCCATGACCTCTCTGAACCCGGTCTACACCATCGGGGATCAGATTGCGGAGATGTTCACCCTGCATGAACGCCTCAGCCGCCGCCAAGCCCTGGAACGGGTGGTGGAGATGCTCGCCAAGGTCCAGATCCCGGCGCCGGAGCGCCGGATCGGCGAGTACCCCCATCAGCTCTCCGGCGGTATGCGCCAGCGCGCCATGATCGCCATGGCCCTGTCCTGCAACCCGGAGGTCCTCATCGCGGACGAGCCCACCACGGCCCTCGACGTGACCGTCCAGGCGCAGATCCTCGATCTCATGCTCCAGCTTCGACAGGATTTTCACACGGCCATCATCATGATCACCCACGACCTGGGGGTGATCGCCGAGGTGGCCTCCCGGGTGGTGGTGATGTATGCGGGCAAGGTGGTGGAGGAGGCCCCCACCCTCCCGCTCTTCGAGGAGCCCCGTCACCCGTACACCCGCGGTCTGCTCCGGTCCGTGCCCAAGCTGGGTCAGCGGGCCGGGGGGCACCGGGAGCGGCTGTCCGAGATCGAGGGCATGGTCCCCGGGCTGCTGGACCTCCCCGCCGGATGCGCCTTTCGCCCCCGGTGCGGAGACGCTCTGCCCGTTTGCGGGCAAAAGGCCCCGCCCCTCGTCGAGGCCCGGCCGGACCACCGGGTGCGGTGCTGGCTCTACGACAAGGAGAACCAGGCGTGAAGCCGCTGCTCGAGGTGCACGACCTCGAGGTCCACTTCCCCATCAAGCGGGGGCTCCTCTCCCGCACCGTGGGGCACGTCTTTGCGGTGGACGGGGTCTCCTTCGAGCTGGCTCCGGGAGAAACCCTGGGGCTGGTGGGCGAGAGCGGGTGCGGAAAGACCACCACGGGCCTGGGGGTGCTCCGGCTGATTCAGCCCACCTCGGGCACCGTGGTCTACGACGGACGAAACATGGCCGACGCCGGTCCGGCCGAGCTCCGGGAGCTCCGCAAGGAGATGCAGATCATCTTCCAGGACCCCTACTCCTCCTTGAACCCCCGGATGACCGTGAACCGCATCCTGAGCGACCCCATGGAGATCCACGGGCTCTACCCGGGCCGCAAGCGCGCCGAGCGCATCGCCTACCTGCTCGACAAGGTGGGCCTCTCCCCCGAGCACGGCCGCCGCTACCCCCACGAGTTCTCCGGAGGGCAGCGGCAGCGGATCGGGATCGCCCGCGCCCTGACCCTCGACCCCCGGGTGATCGTGGGCGACGAGCCGGTCTCGGCCCTGGACGTCTCCATTCAGGCCCAGATCATCAACCTGCTCATCGACCTGCAGCAGGAGTTCCAGCTTTCGTTCGTCATCATCGCCCACGACCTGGCCGTGGTGGAGTACCTCTGCGACCGCATCGCGGTCATGTACCTGGGAAAAATCGTGGAAACCGCCGGGTTCGAGGGCCTCTATGCAGATCCCAAGCACCCGTACACCGTGTCGCTCCTCTCGGCGGTTCCGGTCCCGGACCCGCGCCACGAGAAGCACCGCATCATCCTCCGAGGGGACGTACCCAGCCCCATTCAGCCGCCTTCGGGGTGCCGGTTCCACCCCCGCTGCCCCAGGCGGATGGAGGGCTGCGACCGGGAAGAGCCTGCTCTGAAGGACCTGGGGAACGGCCACCAGGTGGCCTGCTTCCTCTGTTGAACCGGTGGGGGCCTCGAGGCCTCGACCGAACCGATCACCACCATTCGGCCTGCGGGCCGCTCGGGCCGGCGCAAGCCGGCCCGAGCAACCAACCACAAGGAGGGATCTCATGAAGAAAGCACTCACCGTTCTGATCTGCGCGCTGCTGCTGGGCGCGGCACCTCTTTTCTGCGGCCAGGCCGCCGC
Source organism: uncultured Desulfobacterales bacterium (assembly GCA_964475045.1). Classification (GTDB taxonomy): domain Bacteria; phylum Desulfobacterota; class DSM-4660; order Desulfatiglandales; family HGW-15; genus JAIPEI01. Next base: position 20,822 of record CAYYVD010000024.1, read on the forward strand.
GGAATCGTCGCTGGTGGCGGCCGTGGACACGCCGCCGCGGATGATGAACCCCCACGGGGACGACTCTGACGCAGGCCTGTCCTACATGGCCAACTTCTTCGACGGGCTGCTTCAGCGCAAGGGCTCCGGGGGAGAGCTCGAACCGGCCCTGGCCGTCAAGTGGGAGCATCCGGACCTGCTCAGCTGGAAGTTTCACCTCCGCAAGGGCGTCACCTTTCACAACGGCAACCCCTTCACCGCGGCCGACGTGAAGTACACCTTCGAGCGCCTGGCCGACCCGGAGGTCTCGGAGTTCCTGAACACGGGCAAATCCATCGACAGCATCGAGATCATCGACGACCACACCGTGGTCATCAAGACCCAGAAGCCCATCCCCTGGTTCGCCAACAACATGCACCAGATCTTCATCATGGACAAGGAGTCCACGGAGAACCGGGACGCGGGCGAGGTCATGCAGAAGCCCATCGGCACCGGGGCCTACAAGTTCGTGGAGTGGGTCAAGGGGTCCTATGTGCGCATGGAGGCCAACGAGAACTACTGGGAAGGCGCCCCGTCCATCGAGAAGGTGGAGATCCGGCCCGTGACCGAGTCCTCCACCAGGTTCGCGGCCCTGGCCTCGGGCCAGGCGGACATCGTGACCGGCGTGCCCGTGGAGCTCTACGACAAGATCGTCAAGAACCCCAAGACCGAGATCGTGAGCCGGCCCGCCAGGCGCTCCATCTTCCTCGCCCTGGGCAACAAGCCCGGCGCCCCCTGGTCGGACATTCGCGTGCGCAAGGCCATGTACATGGCCATCAACGAAGGCGAGATCATCGAGAAGGTGATGTGGGGCCACGCCGCCTTCGCCGCCCAGGTGCCCGACCCCCCGACCCTCGGGTACAACCCCGCCATCGAGCGATACCCTTACGATCCCGGGAAGGCCCAGGCCCTCCTGAAGGAGGCGGGCTATGCCGACGGCTTCGAGATCACTCTGAGCGGCCCCAACGACCGCTACGTCCAGGACGAGAAGATCGCCGAGGCCGTGGCCCGGTACCTGGCCAAGGTGGGCATCAAGGCCAAGCTGGACGTCAAGCCCAAGTCCATCTTCTTTGACGAGGTGTTCGACGGCAAGCTGGAGTTCTACCTGATCGGCTGGTTCGACGGCACCTACGACATGGGCCGGACCTACTACAAAATCGCCCACAGCCGCGACAAGGACAAGGGCTTCGGCGGCCTCAACGGCGCCGCATACAGCGATCCCACCATCGACATCCTGATCGAGGCCTCGGCGGACATCATCGACCGGGCGGCGCGCGAGCAGGTGCTCCAGGATCTGAACAAGATCGCCATGGAGGAGAAGATCGTGTGGATCCCGCTCCACTACCAGGAGGACCTCTACGCCATTCAGAAGGACAAGGGCATTGGGTTCAGCCCCCGTCCGGACCGCTGGATGGTGTACAAGGAGATCTCCATGAAGTAGCCGTGTGTTCGCCGTTGCCGGCCGGGACCTCGTGCGCGGTCCCGGCCGTCCGCCCGCACCTTCGCCCGGAGGCCTATGGGATCCTATATCGCCAGGCGGTTCATTCAGGGCATCGCGGTCCTCATCGCCGTGTCGATGATCTGCTTCATCATCTTCCGGTACATGGGCGACCCGGTGCTCGCCATGGCCGGGAAGTACGCCACCTTCGAGCAGATCGAGGAGGTCCGCAAGGCCTTCGGCCTGGATCAGCCCACCCACGTCCAGTACGGGCGCTTTCTCTGGAATGCGGTTCACGGAAACTTCGGCAAGAGCTACGTGAGCCGGGTCCCGGCGCTGGGCCTGATCCTGGAGCGCTTCCCCGCCACCTTCGAGCTGGCGACCGCCGCCATCCTCATCGCCTTCACCCTGGGGGTGGGCCTGGGCGTGGTGGTCTCCCTCAAGCCCTACGCCGTTCGAAGCCGGGTCATCATGGCCGGATCCCTGGCCGGCATCTCCACCCCCACGTTCCTCATGGGTATCCTGCTCATCATGGTGTTCGCCGTCTTCCTGGGATGGCTGCCCCCCTTCGGGCGGGGGGAGACCCACCAGGTGGGGTTCTGGCGGACGGGCCTGCTCAGCCTGGACGGACTCAAGCACTTGATCCTGCCGGCCCTCACGCTGGCCATGTACCAGCTCGCCGTGCTCCTTCGGCTGACCCGGGCCGGCATGCGAGAGGTCCTGGCCGAGGAGTACATCAAGACGGCCTGGGCCAAGGGGCTGGCCCCGGTCAAGGTGATCCTGAAGCACGCCCTTCGGAACGTCATGATCCCCGTGATCACCGTGGGGGGGCTCCAGTTCGGGGAGCTCATCGCCTTTGCCATCGTCACCGAGACCATCTTCCAGTGGCCGGGCATGGGCAACCTGCTCCTGACCTCCATCTACGAAGGGGATCAACCGGTGATCGTCACCTACATCATGCTGGCGGCGACGATCATCATTCTCACAAACATGATCGTGGACATCCTGTACGCGGTCTTGAACCCGAAGATCCGCTATGACTAAGCGACGCATTCGATCCCGCATCCTGTCCAGCTACCTCCACGACCCACCGGCCATCGTGGGGAGCCTGATCCTCGTGGCGTTCGTCCTGGGCGCGATCTTCGCCCCCTGGCTCGCCCCCCACGACCCCTACGACCTGGAGGCCGTCAGCATGGAGCACTTCCTGACGCCTCCGGTCTGGATGGAGGGAGGCCACGAGGGATTTCCGCTGGGAACCGACGACCAGGGCCGGGGCATCCTCAGCACGATCATTTACGGGTGTCGCACGAGCCTGATCGTGGGGTTCGGGGTGGTGCTCATCGCCGGGGTCTTCGGCGTGACCATGGGGCTTCTGGCCGGGTACTACGGGGGCCTGCTGGATGCGGTCACCATGCGCCTGGCGGACACCTTCTTCTCCTTCTCCCAGACCCTCATCGCCTTTCTGCTCCTCGGCATCCTCGGCCAGAGCGGCATCCTGACCGTGATCCTGGCCATCTGCATCGCGGACTGGGTGCGCTACGCCCGCACCATGCGGGGGAGCGTCCTGGAGATCAAGGAGGAGGCCTACATCATGGCCGCCAAGGCCACGGGGGCCGGCGACCTCCGGCTCCTGCTCCGCCACCTCCTGCCCAACGCCATTCCTCCCATCCTCGTGGTGGTGGCCGTGGACCTCGCCGTGGTCATCATGCTCGAGGCCACCCTGAGCTTCCTGGGGGTGGGCGTTCCCCTCACCGAGCCCTCCCTGGGCATGATGATCTCCATCGGCAAAAACTACATCTATGCGGGCATGTGGTGGATGATCGTCTTTCCCGGCGCCGCCCTGGTGCTCCTGGTGGTGGGCATCAACCTCTTCGCCGACTGGCTCCGCGAGGAGCTCAACCCCAAGATCGAACGTCAGCGGTAGGAATTTCGGTAATTTCGGGGACACCATACGTAATTCGGAATCAGGTTGTCCGTTGCACGTTGTCTCCCTCGAATTGAATTACGTATGGTGTCCCCGAAATACCCGAACGAATCCTGCGGGATCTACATCCCCCTGGACGCCCGCATCTCCAAGGACGACAGAGGGCGGCTGCTGGATCAGCAGCACGGCTTGACCTAGGCCCGGCCCCGGCCGGAGAACGCTCAGTCCTCGGGGGCCGGCACCTTGAGCATGAGGAGCCCCCCGACTGTGAGCAGGACCGGGACAATGCTCATGCCGATGCGCTGGCTGTCGAACAGGTAGGTCAGCCACCCCACGAGGAAGGGCCCCACAAAGGCCGTGGCCTTTCCGGAGAAGGCGTACAGGCCGAACATCTGGTTGCGCAGGCCCTCGGGTGCGGCCCGGGCCAGGATCTCCCCGGTCTTCGGCCCGCTCTCGCCTTGGGAGCCCGGTACGGGCCCGGGATCGATGCGAAGCCGAACCCCCTTGACCGGACGCCCCACCGTGTCGTGGCGCGGGTCCCCGGGCAGCCTCAGAAGGAGCGGCAGCAAACGGGCTGATGAAAAAAAAGGCCGCTGCAGGCCGGCTCGTCCGAGCCGGGCCGCAACGGCCGGTGGCTGCAAGCACCCCGGTCTACTTCTTGACCATGGGCTTGCCGCAGCACTGGAGCGGAACCGTGCAGGAGGCCTCGCCGCTGCCGCACGAGCAGGGCTTGGCCACCTGGAGCTCCAGCCCGCAGGTTTCACAGAAAAACCGATCTCCCTCTTTCATCTCCGCGCAGTTGGCCATCACGCAA
>CAYYVD010000025.1:0-24799 GCA_964475045.1 uncultured Desulfobacterales bacterium
GGCCGAGACCTCCCTCACCATCCCCGGCGTCCGCTACGTGGTCGACACCGGTCTGGCCCGCATCCCCAGATACCACCCCTCCACCCGCACCACCAGCCTGGCCGTGGCCCCGGTGTCCCGAAGCAGCGCGGACCAGCGAAAGGGCCGGTGCGGAAGGGAGCGGGACGGGGTGTGCATTCGGCTCTACTCCCGGGAGAGCTACGAGTCCAGGCCCGATCACACACCCCCGGAGATCCTCCGGTCCAACCTGGCCGAGGTGATCCTGCGCATGCTGTCGCTGAAGCTGGGGGACATCGAGACCTTTCCCTTTGTGGACCCGCCCAACGCCCGAAGCGTCAAAGACGGCTTCGACCTGCTCGAGGAGCTGGGCGCGGTCACGCGGGAGAAACGCCGAGCGCGTTTGACCGCCCTGGGACGACGCATGGCACGCCTGCCTCTGGACCCTCGCATCTCCCGCATGATGCTCGAGGCGCGCCGGGAGGGCTGCGCCGAGGAGGTGGCGGTGATCGCCGCGGCCCTGGGCATTCAGGACCCCCGGGAGCGCCCGGCGGACAAGGCCGGAGAGGCCGACGCAGCGCACCGGCCCTTCAACGACGCACACAGCGACTTCCTGACCCTCCTCAACGTCTGGAACCGGTACCACCGGGTCTGGGCCAAGGAAAAAACGCAGAACCGCATGCGCCGGTTCTGCCGCGAGCACTTCCTCTCCTACGTACGCATGCGGGAGTGGCGGGACATCCACGAGCAGATCGCCACCATCCTCGAGGAGGAACAGGAGCCGGAATCCCCGCCGGCGCGTCGAGAGGAGGAGACCCGGTACGACCGCATCCACCGCGCCGTGTCGAGCGGGTTCCTGTCCAACATCGCGGTGCAGAAGGAGAAGAACATCTACCGCGCCGCCCGCGGCCGGGAGGTGATGATCTTTCCCGGTTCCACCCTCTTCAACAAAGGAGCCTCCTGGATCGTGGCCATGGAGATGGTGCGAACCTCGCGGCTGTTTGCGCGGACCGTCGCCCGCATCGACCCGGCCTGGCTGGAGGCGCTCGGGGGAAGCCTGTGCCGGTCAGGCTTTCACCACCCTCACTGGGAGAAGTCCCATGGCGAGGTCCGCGCCACGGAGCAGGTCACCCTGTTCGGCCTGCTCATCGTCCCCGGACGCTCGGTCCGCTACGCCCCGGTGGACCGGGAGGAGGCCCACCGGATCTTCGTGCGATCGGCCCTGGTGGAGGGCGAGGTCAAGCAGCGCTTCGCGTTTCTCGAGCACAACCGCGATCTGGTGGAGCGGTTCACCGACATGGAGAACCGGATCCGGCGACGGGACATACTGGTGAGCGAGGAGGCCGTGGCGGCGTTCTACTCGGAGCGGCTGCCGGGGGTCTGCGACATCCGCACCCTGAAGCGACGGATTCGAGAGCAGGGAGGGGACGACTTTCTGAGCATGACCGAGGAGGACCTGATCCGCTACCGGCCCGAGTCGTCCGTGCTCTCGGCCTTTCCCGAGGACCTGGAGGCCGGGGACCACGACTTCCCCCTGAGCTACCGGTTCGCCCCGGGAACGGACGAGGACGGGGTCACCGTGTCCGTGCCCTCCACCCTGGCCTCCCGCCTCCCGCGGGAGCGCCTGGAGTGGCTCGTGCCGGGATTGCTCGAGGAGAAGCTCACCGCCCTGATCAAAGGCCTGCCCAAGCGGTATCGAAAACAGCTGGTGCCGGTCTCGGAGACCGTCAAGATCGTGGTCGCGGAGATGGAGCCCGCCAACGAGTCCCTGCTCACCACCCTGGCCCGGTTCCTCTACCGGAGGTTCGAGGTGGACGTCCCAGCCTCTGCCTGGCCCGAGGAGAGCCTGCCCGAGCACCTGCGCATGCGGGTGGCCATCACGGACCACCAGGGCCGCGAGCTCCGCTCCGGCCGGGACCCGGCCCTCCTGTCCTCTGAGGGCGGCGCCGGTCCTCCGCCCTCATCCAAGGCATGGGAGCAGGCCCGGGCCCGCTGGGAGCGGGAGGGCCTCGACCGCTGGGACCTCGACGCCCTTCCCGAGGAGGTGCCGGTGCAGGCCAACCTCGTGGCCTTTCCCGCGTTGGAACCTGCGGAGAAAGGGGCGAACCTCCGGCTCTTTGCGAACGCGGCCGAGGCCGCCGAGGCGCACCCCAGGGGCGTGGCCCGCCTTCTGGCCGCCCGGCTTTCCCGCGACCTGAAGCACGCCTCCAGGGTGCTGCAGCTCCCGGACCGCCTCTCGAGTGCGACCGTTCCCTTCGGCGGCCCGAAGGCCGTGAACAAACAGCTCCTCGAGGCCCTGATCCGACTGCACTTTCGGAAGAACGTGCGCACGGCCGAGGCCTTCGAATCCCTGGCCTCGCGTCTCTCCTCGGAGCTGATCCCGGCGGCGAACGACTTGCTGGACCGGGTGATCGCGGTGCTCGAGGCGTACGGCCGCCTTCGGGCCTCCCTGCACCGGTTGGAGACGACCGAGACCGCCCGGCCCGTGTGCGACGCGGTCCGCAGCCGGCTCGCAACCCTGGTGCCCGGGGACTTCCTGGAACGCAGCTCCCTGGAACGGATGGCGCACCTCCCCCGGCACCTGAGGGCCCTGGAGATCCGGGCGGAGCGGGGCACCTTCGATCCCCGGAAGGACCGCGGCAAGGCCGCCGAAGTGGAGGGCTTCGAGCAAGCCCTCGAGGAGATCCGCGAGGGGCTCAGTCCCAACGTCACTCAGGAGAAGAAGGAAGCCCTGGCGGAGGTCGCCCGGTGGATCGACGAGTACCACGTGTCGGTCTTCGCCCCGGAGCTGTCCACGGCCGTCAAGGTCTCCGCGAAGCGGCTTCGCACCAAGATGGACGAGATTCGTCGCATGGTTTAGGGAGATGGGTGCGCGTACCCGGGGCTGCAAGGATCCGGAGATGATTTGACACGGTTTGTTTCATCCCTTATCATCGAACTCTTCGAACATCCACCCGGACCGCAGGCGGAAGGAGGCGTGCCATGATCCTCACCATCACGAACACCAAGGGCGGTGTGGGCAAAACCACCACCGCCGTGAACCTGGCCGCCGGGCTCGCCCGAAAGGGCCGCCGCACCCTGCTCATCGACCTGGATCCCCAGGCCCACGCCACACGGTGCTTCCTGAAGGAGCCGCCCGAGCGGGACGTCACCGATTTCATCATGGACAAACCCGGCCAGGCCCCCCGGGCCGTCGCTTCGACCGGTCTGGACGGGCTCGACGCGGTGGCCGCGTCCGCACGGCTCAACGAGACCGCGGAGCTCCTGGCCACCCGCATTCGGCGGGAGGAGCGTCTCCTGCGCGCCCTGGACCGCATTCGAGGAGACTACAGGTACGTGGTGATCGACTGCCCGCCCTCCCTGGGCATCCTGACCCACAACGGCATCGTGGCCGCGGACCTGCTCCTCGTGCCCGTGCAGCCCGGGGCCGGCGCCGTGTCCGGGATCCACGCCCTGCTCGAGGCGGCCGGTGAGCTTCGGGACGAGGACGCGGTGCCCTTTCGCATTCTGGTCACCATGCTCGACCTGCGCACGTCGCGCACCAACGCCCTGTTCGACGAGCTGCTGGACGACGTGCGCAAGCAGATCCTGCGCACCTTCATCTCCCGGAGCGAGTCCGTCAACCAGGCCAACCTGGCGGCTACACCGGTGCTCCTGAGCGCTCCGTCCAGCCGGGGGGCCTGGGACTTCGAGTCCCTGTGCGACGAGATCGTGCGGCTGCGCTTGCCGTCCCGGCGGTGAGCTGCGCGTCAGGGCCTGTGCTCCGTGCGGCTCACCAGGAAGAACACGACCCCGAGGACGAAAAGCGCACCCAGCAGGAGACCGAAGGTGACGGGGTCCTGCTTGTCGAAGCTCGCCACGAAGATCTTCCGGATGAACGCCACCAGGGCGAGCTCCACGAAGACCCGCACGTGAAACTTCCCACCTCTCAGGTGGCGCACCTCGGTGTGGATGAGTTCGATGAGCATCCAGAGGATCAGGAGGGAGCCCAGGGCCTTGATCACGCCGTTTTCCAGGTTCCCGCTGAATGCGAAGATCACGTCGTGGGCAAAGAGGCTGGCCAGCCCCACGGCCATGACCAGCAGCCCGATTGTGAGCAGCAGGTTGAGCCCCTGCATGGACCGCTCGGACCACTGAATCAGGGTGGACTCGATGCGATAGGACAGGAAGACCTTCTTGAGCTCCGCTTCCCGATAGGAGCCGGTCATGACGTCCAGGCTGATGTCCAGGGCCTTGTTCAAGGTCTCGAGCAGGTCCTCGCGCACGCTCCGATCGGGCACGGCCGCGATGACGTGCCGCATGCAGTAGGTCCGAACGAAGTTCATGGCGGCGTTGACGTGGTGACCCGGCAGACCGATCTTCACGTGCACCTCGCCGATCTTCTCCAGGCGTATGAGCAGCCTTCGGTCATAGGGCCCTTTGAGGATGAGGCGAAACCAGTTCTTGATGGTCTCGCGGCGGCGCCTGATCGCCTCCTGGGTGGGAAAGTAGGACGCGGTGCGGGGATCCTCGCTGAGGTACTCGTAGAAGTCCCTGGCCATCTCGTCGGAGACGGGGAGCAGGATCTCCGCCAGCTTGGGGAGGTTGCCTTCATCCACGGCGGAGAAACGGTAGCCCCTTCGAATGTCGTCCATGGTTTCCATGGGCTCGGCCCTCGATCAACGGTGGAAGGTTTCCAGGAGGATCGCCCTCGAGCTTGCGCCATCGCTCTCGGGGGTGTCAAGCTTTTCCGCTCGAGGTGAAACAACCCTTCTCCCGCGCCGGGCGCCGTGGTATACCCTTGGACGTCTGCCGCGATGGGCCGGACGCGCTCCTGCGTGCGGGAGGACGCCGGCCCCTCCCGGGATCGGGTTCCTTCCCATGCCCTGCCCCGCGGGACGCGCCGGAAGCGGATCGGCCGGGGCCAGGGGCATGCGTATCGAGGGAGAGGCATCATGAGCGGGACTGCAACGACCACCATCGATCTCAACCGAACGAGCTCGCAGCTTCGCAGGGACCTCCTCCAGCAGCCGGGAGCGGGCCTGTTCACGGCCTGCTTCGCCTGCCGGACCTGTTCCTCCGGCTGTCCCGTCGCCGCGGTGGACCACCGGTTCGATCCGGCGAAGATCGTACGCATGGTGCTCTACGGGCTTCGAGAGGAGATTCTGGAAGGCGGGCTCATCTGGCTCTGCACCAGCTGCTACACCTGCCAGGAGAACTGCCCCCAGGGCGTACGCATCACCGACCTCATCACCCTGTTGAAAAACATGGCGTTTCAGGCCGGTCACATGCCGGCGGGCGTCCGTGCGCAACAGGAGATCGTAAAGCAGGAAGGGCGGATCTACCCCCTGGACGACTTCGACAACAAGAAGCGTCAAAAGGTTTGTCTGCCCCCCCTTCCCACACGGTGCGAAGGGGTTCGAGATCTCTTTCCCGAACTGTGAAGGCTCGATCCGGGACGGCGGGCCATTCCATGCGATGGCCGATTATGGGGTCTCTTGCGCCTCGTGGCCCCTTCCGCCCCACCGCTTTTCCCTTGACAATGTGGTCGTACTTGAGACGGCGCCACCGCTTCTCCAGCTCCTCACTCCAGTAGTTCCTGATCCTCGTACGCGCGTTGCCTCAGGCGAAATTGTTGTGGTGGAAGCTGTCATCCTCGTCCACGGCCATCCAGTCACCGCACCCGTCGCTCTCGGCGATCTTCCGGTGGAGCTCCCGGCACCGTTCCCAGAGCTCCCCCGGCCGGGCCACATACACCTCCCGGGTCCCGCGAACGGCGACGGCCTTCAACCGCTTGTCCCCCATGACCGGGCCCGGACCCCGGGCCGCACTGGAGTGACCGTGGTCGATGGAAGCCATATAGACCCGGTTTTCCCCGGCCGGTTCGATCGCAGCCACCTGGACGCGATCGTCCTCGAGCTCCTTATTTGAGGAGGTCCCCGGTCTCGGCACTGCCCCGGCCCCGGAGGTGGGTTGCGTCGCGGATCTCCACCGTGTCGTTGTGGATGTACGGGTAGACCAGATCCGGAGCCTTTCCGCTGAAAACGATCCGGTCCCAGCCCGCATACTTGAGCTCCGGGCCCCAGAAACCGCCCATCAAGGAGTGGGCCATCAGGTTGGTCTGGGGAGAAAATGTGTTCACAGCGGTGCGGTTGGCGCCGGGAACCGGAGTCCCGTGCAGCAGCCCGGCACTGAAGATCAGGAGGTTGTCCGGGGAGAAGGGTTCGACATCGGGAGGGACCCCCTCGAAGAGGACCTTGGCGGCGATGCCCTGCCCCCCCCAGAAACAGCTCCATGTCCTCCGGGTCGGTCTCCACCTTCTCGATGTTTCCCGTGGACAGGTCGACCTCCAGCTGATACCCCGTCTCTGCGTACCTCATGATGGATGTCTCCTACGCATCCCCGGATTCGCCCCCCGGCTTCCTGGTTGTCGCGTGAACACGCGGTCGAGCATCCTGCCTTCACGCTCTTCGCAGGCTCTTCCATCCGTACGGTAACAAATCACCCCCGGAACTTTGACCACGGCCTTCGTGCTCTTCGTGCCCTTCGTGGTGACACAGGTGTGATTGACCACGATCACGAAGTGCCCTCACGCTTTCCGAATACCGCACATGAGCGACTTCATGTCCGGGTACCCCAGAATGCACTCCCGGCACTGGGCGTCGGTGAGCAGGTTGGCGTTGGCCTCGCCCTCCCACCCGTGGGGTACCAGCACCACGCCTTCGGCCAGACGGTCGTTGACCTTCAGCTTCATCCTCACCTGCCCGCGGGGGGTGGACACGATCACGTCGTCCCCTTCCTGAAGCCCGAACCTCCCGGCCGTCTGGACCCCGATCTCGGACAACGGCTCAGGGACCTTTTCCTTCAGGGCGGCGATGTTCCGATGCTGCCCGTGGGTGTAGTAGTAATTCCGGTGGCCGGTGGACAGGATCAGGGGATACTGGCTCAGAAACGCCTCCTCGGCGCTGAGGGGGCTGCGCTCGGGCTCCTGGTAGTCCGGCAGGGGGTTCTGTCCCACCTGCTCCAGGGCGTCGCTGTAGATCTCGATCTTGTGGGTCGGCGTCCTGAACAACCCGTCCTGGATGTCGTACCTCTTTTTTTGATAGGTGTCTCCCTCCGGCTTTTCGTGCAGCAGGTAGTCGAAGGTCAACCCAGAAGGCTTCAGCTCGAAGGCCACCAGGTCCTCCTCCGTGCTCCACGGGAAGAGGTCGCCCATCCCGAGACGCTTGGTCAGCTCCGTCAGGAACCGCCACTCGGACCAGCTCTCGTGCAGCGGCTCGATGCACTTCTTCCTCAGCATGAGATAGGGCAGGCAGTGACACACGTTGTAGGTGTAGGCCACGCCCCATTTCTCCAGATGGGAGCAGGCCGGAAGCACGTAGTGGGCCTCCCGGCCGGTCTGGGTCATGAAGAGGTCGTGCACCACGAGGAGATCCAGCTTTCGAAACGCCTCGGTGAACGCGTTGCTGTCCGGCATGGATAGCAGCGGGTTGCCGCCCACCACCAGGAACGCCTTCAGTTTGTCGGGAATGCTCTCGGGGACCATGGTGACCACCCCGTAGGGGCTCTTTCGGCCCCATACCTCGAAGAACAGCGGGTACCGGTCCGCGCCCAGCGGCTCTCCTTCCACCTTGAGCCCCACGTTGCCCAGTGGCAGCCTCGGGCTGATCACCCAGCCGCCCGGGACATTGATGTTGCCCGTGATCACCTGAAGGATGGCGAATGCACGGCTGTTCTGGGTGCCGTTGGCCGTCTGGTCCTGGGTGCACGTCCCCTGGAAGATGCTCGCCCCCCGAGTGCCCGCAAAGAGCCGGGCAAGCTTGCGGATCTCGTCTGCAGGCACCCAGGTGACGCCCTCAGCCCACTCCGGCGTGTAGGCCTGGACGTGGGGTACGAGCCGGTCGAACCCGTAGGTGTGCTCACGGACGAAGTCCTCGTCATAGAGCTGTTCGTTCACAATCACGTGGATCATGGCGAGGGCCAGGGCGCCGTCGGTTCCGGGTCGAATCCTCAGGTACATGTCCGCCCGATCGCTGAGGGGAATGCGCTTCGGATCGATGACCACGAGCTTGGCGCCCTTCTCCAGATTCTCCTTCAGGCCCAGGTTCAGGGGAAGATCGGACTCTTCCGGGTTGTGTCCCCAGAGGATGTAGAGGTTGGAGTCGCGCTCCTCCGTGGGGTACTTGCCGAAGGTGATCTGCCTCGTACGGATCCGCATGCGATAGCAGACGCTTTCCACCGAAAAAAAGTTCGGCGAGCCGAACGCCGCCTTGAATCGCTGGACCAGGCCCACCATCTCCAGGTTCTCCACCCCGATGGACCCGCAGAACATTCCCAGCACCTGCGGGCCGAACCGGTCCTTGAGACGGATGAGCTTCTCCGCGATCTCGTCCAGGGCCTGGTCCCAGGAGATCCTCACGAAGTCCCCGTCGACACGCTTCAAGGGCGTCTTCAATCGATCGGGACTGTAGATGCTCTCCAGGGCGGCCTCCCCTCTGGGGCAGAGTTGTCCTCTGTTGATGGGATGCGACTCGAGCCCTTCGATCTTGACCGCCCTTCCGTCCTCCACGGTCACCCGGGTGCCGCAGCTGTGATAGCAGAGCGTGCAATCCGTGTAGATTTCCTTTGCCTGTCCCATGGGTTCGTCCTCCTTGGGTGGATGTCCCCTGCGTCCTTCCTGAAAGAACCCCTTGCGCAGAGCCGTGTTTCAGAGCTCCAGCCTCCGCGGGATCCCTCAGAACTGGTTCTCGATCTTCCGGACGGTCTCTTTGAGCAACGCGGCGTAGGCCGGACGCCGGTCGTCCGGAATCTGCCTCCTCAATCCCACCACCCAGACCGCGGCCTTGAGACCTTTGCCCGACAGCTCCAGGGGGACGGCGAGCGCCCGGATTCCCTCGATGTACTCCTCGTCGTCAAAGGCGGCGCCCTCCTCGCGCACCCGCTGAATCGCCTCCTTGAGCTTTGCCTTGTCCGCCCAGGAAAAGGGCTTCGAACGAAGGACCGTCTTCTCGGCGAGCATTCGGTCGATCTCCGCATCCGGGAAAAGGGACAGGAGGGCCTTTCCGTGGGCCCCGGTGAACAAGGGAATGTGCAGTCCGATGTCGGACGAGACCCGCAGATCCACCGAGGCGTCCACCTTGTCCAGAATGACGGCCCGATTGCTCGAGGGCATGCCGAGAAACGCCGACAACCCGGTCTCGCGGCTGATCCGCTCGAGGACCGGGTGCACGGCCCGGATCAGGTCCGAACCCTGCTCGGCCGCCTTTCCGAACATGTAGAGCTTGGGGCCGAACCGAAACCGGTGGTCGCTGTTCTCCAGGACGCCCAGGTCGGTCAACGTGTACAGGATGTTGAACACCGTGCTCTTGTTCAGCCCCAGGTTTTCGGACAGCTCGCTCATGCTGGACGGACCCTTTTTTGCGTTCAGGTACTCCAGGATGGCGAAGCACTTGTCCAGGGCCGGAACCCGTTTGAACTCCGCTTTCATGGGGCCTCACGAGCGGGTGGTGAATTCTCCATAGCGAACGATAGTTTTCTATATAGAACAAATGGGACCGCTTGTCAACCCCTCATCCGCCCGCCTCGGATCCCGGCCCGTCGGACCCGCAGCACAGGGATTCTTCTCCTGGAAACGCCTACTTTGGCGACTCTTCAACCCCCTCCACGCTGGATTTTCAGTTGACCGCCGAGCCCGCATTTTGTAATAAACAAAACTCATTTCACATTATGAAACCCTTATCGGCATCCGCTGGACCGCCGAGGCCCCAGGCAGGAGGGTGTCCCTCATGAACCCGAACCAGGAAACCCTCACACTGGGGCAGGTCTACGAGAGGGGAGCGCAGGAGGTTCCCGACAAGACCGCGGTCGTCTGCGGTCAGGAGCGGTTGACCTATCGCGCGCTCAACGACCGGGTGGATGCGCTCGCCGCCGGTCTCGCCGAGCTGGGGATTCGAAAGGGGGACCGCGTCGCCGTCTACATGAAGAGCTCTGTCGAGCTCGTCGCTGACCCTCTCCGGTTGGCGCGTGATGAAGGGGTATGGTCTCGAGGGACCCCAACGGGTACTTTCGAAGCTACGGCAGGACCAAGGACCTGATCAATCGCGGCGGCTACAAGATCTACCCCTACGAGCTCGAATCCAAAATCGTCGAGCACCCCAAGGCTGTCCGTGCCGAACAGAAACCGCTCCTTCGGATGCCTGGAAAAGAAGCGCTCGAGCGTGCTCGGCTCCATGATCCTCAACACAAAAGCGGTGTCCGGGGACACCCCGGTGCTCAGCGGGTGGGCTTCCGTGTCCTCGTAGTTGTCCTCTCCCCCCATGTGGGCGGCGATCACCATGGGCTGCGCCTCCGCCGGCTGGACCCCACTCGACCTCCAGCAGGTCTCCCTGCGTCCGAAGGCGGAAGGCAGCGGCCACCAGCCCGTGGAGATACCCCTCTCGATCATAGGGTAACCCCTCTTTCCCCACCTCCATGCGAAGGAAAACCGGACCTGACCCTTCCCATTCGACCTGTCACGGCCGAACCGGCCGCCGGGCCTCCCGGTCCAGAATGAACTGGAGGATGGCCAGCGCCCCGGCGTACACCGCCTCCACGCCGTTGTAGCCGAGACGCTGGCTGAGCAGGCTGGCCCGCAGGTTGTACGGGGTGTCCGACGTATAGTGGATGATTCCCAGGTCCATCTCCGGGGGCAGGACCAGATCCGCATCGCCGTCGGAAGGCGGCGCCTCCCGGTGAACCTGCTCGTACAGGGCGGTCAGGCAAGGGCCCGCCTCCATTTCGATGCCGGTGAAGTCCGCCCGGTGGAACGCCTTCACCATCTCCCAGCTGTGCAGAAAGGTGCCCCGGACGGTCAGCCCCCGTTGATCGTCAAACACGGCGGACTCGGTCAGGTAGGGAATGATGTGCCGGGCCGTGAAACAGTTGCGAAAGTGAAACCGGCACCGGGTGTGAATGTCCATCACCTGGGCGGGCAGCAGCAGGTCCCCCAGCCGGCCGATCATGGCCGCAGCCTTGCCCAGAACGAACAGCCCCTGCAGGTTGGGCAGGGAAAGGGCGGCCTGCCTCAACAGGTGGTAGGCGGTGAAGCCCAGAGGGTAGTCGATGTTCAGGATCAGAGCGGGGCTAGCCTTCAGGGCCTCGAGGGCCGGCGGACGAAGCCTCGGGTCGAGGCGGTCCGGGATCAGCCGGGCGAGCTCGACAATCTGTGCGCTGATGTCCAGCGGGACGCTGTTGAGCCGCATCAGCCCGGCCTCGGCCTCCAAGCCCTCTTTTTCCTTTTCGAAGCCGGGATGCGCTTCCTGAAAACCGCGCTGAGCATGGTACATCAGATTGCGCAGCGCCAGGGGCCCCTCGTCGACGAGGCGGTGCATGCGCCGGGCCAGGCGGCCGTCGTCCTCGGTCAGGGCATGATCCACGAACCGGCGGCCGTACAGGTCCACCGACCCGGAGATCAGGTTGGGCAGGCAGTGGGTGTTGCTGGAGACCAGATACACCGCCCGGCGGTCCAGGCCCATCTCCTCCACCTGACCGAGCAGGTCGGACCACCACCTGGACGCCGCCCGCTCGAAGTCGGACGTCCCCATGGGGGCGATGAGGAGGGTCATGTCCTTGGGGGTCCGGGCCATCCGCCGGAGCTTGTCCTCGAAACCGGGGGCCCAGACGGCGCGCAGGGTGTCGAAATCCGACGGGTTCAGCCCCAGGGCCCGCCGGACCTCCTCCGTCGCGGGCCGGCGGTCTGCGGGAACAGAACCCAGACCCCGGTCCCGCAGCAGGGCGTGCATCTTGTTCCACTCGATCTGCACGGCGCACAGGGCGGGGATGAGGTCTTCCAGGTCCGAGATGCTGTGGATGAGAAAGGCCAGAGAGGCCCGACCGTCGAACCATGCGGGACGCCGCCTGGCCCGGGCCTTGACGGATCGCCAGGCGTCATCCACCCCCGCCCGGGCCAGCGCCTGCCTGCCCGAAGCCAGAACCACCCGTTCCACGCGGTCCATGCAATCGGGCAGCCGGGTCACGGCGTACAAAAACGCGGACGCCGCAACCTCGTTGCGCCCCGCCCCCCGGTGCAGGCTGGAGTCCAGAGCGCAGTGAAGCGCCTCCAGGTCCGACAGACGCAGGGAGGACGGGCTGTTTCCCTGGCCGTGAAACGTCTCGACGTACGCAGTCAAGGGCGAAAACGCCGAGGTCACGCAGGGGCGATCCACGGACGAGGACGAACGGACCCACCTGCGCCAGAACCCGCGAAGCCGCTCGGCGGTGGGGCGAAAAGAAGCCATGCTCTCCATGTCCGACATGACCTGTCTCCCGGTCCGATTCATCCGTGCACCGTTTCGGTGCATAGGCGATGCCGGGGCGTTTGTCAACGCGGGAAGGTCGTTGAACCCGGCGCCCCGCCCCCGGGTTGCAGGAACCGAGCCGGTGCGGCTTCAGTGTCCGTAACGGTTCAGAGTGAGCAACAGCAGCAAGGAAATCGCGTTCAACAAAACCAGGACGGGTGTGATCTGCCGTCGCTTACCGCATGCGAGCTTCAGCAGCGTCCAGCTCAAACACCCCCAGATGATTCCGTGGGTGATGGAATGGCTCAACGGGGTGACGATCAGGGTCATGAAAAAAGGAGCGGCATCGTCGAATCGTTCCCAGCGGACGTAGATCAACGGCTTCAACATGAAGATCCCCGCGAGCACGAGAATCGGGGCCGTGGCCAGGGCGGGAACCAGGGACAGCAGGGGGGACAGGAGCAGAAAGGGCAGGAACAGCAGCCCGGCGGTCACGGCGCTCAACCCGGTCCGACCGCCGCTGCGGACGCCTGTGGAGGACTCGATGTAGGCCGTGGCCGGGCTGGCGCCGAGCAGGCCGGAGGCGGCGACGCCCACGGCATTGGCCTTGAGGCTCTGAACGAGATTCCTGGGATCGCCTTCCTCGTCCACCAGATCCCCTGCCTCGCAGACCCCGACGCAGGTGGCCAGGCTGTCGAACAGACAGGAAAAGGAGAACACGAAGATCAACGGCCAATGGGGCAGGGTCAACGCGCCGACCAGGTCCATTTGGCCGATGAGGCTGAAGTCGGGCCAGGCCCAGGCGCCCTGCCACGTCACCGGGGGCGGGGAGGCTGCGGAACCTCCGTAGAGCCGGCCCAGGGGCCAGGCCAGCAGCGTGGTGATCAGCACCGACAGGATGAAGCCCGCCGGCACCTTGCGCACCACCAGGATCGAGGCCACCGCCAGGCCGGTCAGGAAGGTCAGGGTGCCGGGGTTCAGCGCCACCTGGGTGAAGCCCTGGTCCGGCTCGTACACGATGAACCCGGCCGATTCCATGCCGATCACGGCGATGAACAAACCGATTCCGCCGGCCAGCCCGAAGCGCAGCATACGCGGCACGCCCCCCAGAAGACGCTTTCTGCGATCCAGGGTCAGCAGCAGGAGAAAGAGCACGCCGGACCAGAACACGCATCCCAGGGCGGTTTGAAAGGAGACCCCCGGGGTCGCATGGACGGCCAGGACGAAGATCTGGTTCAAGCTCATGCCCGGGGCGACGACCAACGGGTTGTTGGCGTACAACCCCATGAGCACGCTGCTGAATGCGGACACCAGCACTGCTGCGGTCAGGGAGGCGTTGAACGGGAGCCCGGCCTCGGCCAGAATCGACGGGTTGACCACAATGATGTACATGGACGACAGGAAAGTGGTCGCCCCGGCCAGCACCTCGGTCTTGACCTCGGCGCCGCTGTTCTTCAGCTCGAAGTAGTCAACCAAAACAGTCCTTTGGGTACGCAGAACAGGCTTTGGGAGTCCCCGCTCAAACCATAGAAAAGGGGGGTTCACGTTTTCAGCGAACCCCCCCTGGGACCTTCCTGGAGGCGGCAACCGGATTCGAACCGGTGAATAACGGTTTTGCAGACCGCTGCCTTAGCCACTTGGCTATGCCGCCGTCGACAGAAGACAGGATTCACCCCGAACGTCCCGGGGTGAATCCTGGGTATGCGCGTGGAGCGGGAAACGGGACTCGAACCCGCGACAATCACGTTGGCAACGTGAGGCTCTACCAGCTGAGCTATTCCCGCTTGACGAACCTCGATTGTATTCCCTGTGTCCGGTTTGTCAACAGAAAATCGCGCCTTGGGCCCCTCACTCCCGGCTCAGATACCCGTTGTAGTAGCGGATCACCCGGCGCACGAAGGTCCGGGTCTCCTGGTAGGGAGGGATCCCGTTGTGGGCGGCCACTGCCTCGGGTCCGGCATTGTAGGCCGCCACCGCCAGCTCCATGTCGCTGAATCGATCCAGGAGCTTTCGAAGGTAGCGGGTACCTCCGAAGATGTTCTCCGTGGGATCGAACGGGTCGTTGACCCGCATCAGATCGGCCGTGTCCGGCATGAGCTGCATCAGGCCCTGCGCCCCTTTGTGGGAGACCGCCTTGTGGTTGAAGCCGGACTCGGCCTTGATCACGGCCTTGATCAGAGAGCGCTCCACCCGGAACATGCTGGAGGCCTGCTCGATGATGTTGCCGTACTTGTCGATGTACTCGGCGGCCCGCTCCTCCGGGGACTTGATGTAGAGCCGGTACCGGGCGTCGTTCTTGATGTTCGTGTAGTGCCACACCCCGTTCTCGTCCTGGTACCGGTAGATGTCCGCCAAGGCGAGGGCCGGTAGGGCCGAGCAGCACATCCACAGGACCGCGACGCTGCAACGCCGAATCCAAACGCGCATGACTACCCCATCTTGTTCCAGTCCGCGAGAAACTTCTCCAGCCCGATGTCCGTCATCGGGTGCTTGATCAGCTGCTCCATCACCTGGAAGGGAATGGTGGCGATGTCCGCCCCCATCAGCGCGGCGTCCAGCACGTGCAGGGGGTTCCGGACGCTGGCCACGATGATCTCCGTGTCGAACCCGTAGTTCTCGTAGATGGTGGCGATTTGCTCCACCAGCTCCATGCCCACCTGGCTGAGGTCGTCCAGGCGGCCCACGAACGGGCTGATGTAAGCGGCCCCGGCCTTGGCGGCCATGAGGGCCTGAATGGGGGAGAAGCAGAGAGTCATGTTGGTTTGAATGCTCTCCTCCGAGAGCACCTTGACCGCCTTCAGGCCTTCCGGAATCAGTGGAATCTTGACCACGATGTTGTCCGCAATGGTGCTCAGATCCCGGGCCTCCTCGATCATACCCGGAGCCTCCAGGCCCACCACCTCCGCGTTCACCGGGCCGTCCACGATGTCGCAGATCTCCCGAATCAGCCCCCGAAACTCACGTCCCTCCTTGGACACCAGGCTGGGATTGGTGGTTACCCCGTCCAGGAGCCCCAGCTCGTTCGCCTTCTTGATCTCATCGATGTTCGCCGTGTCGATAAAAAACTTCATGTCCGCATCCTTTCCCTTGCCGTTGGGTCATGTCTTGTGCTCGGGTCCCGGTTCGAGCCCGACCGGCCGGTGGAGACATCATCGCTTCTTGTACGCATCGGCGCAAGCCTCGCTGCAGAAGTGGCGCTCCGTACCGTTCACACGGCGGACCACCGCCTCGCTTCGAGGAATGTAGGTCCCGCAGTTGGGGTCCTGCACCATGTCGTCCACCATATCACCGTCTCCCCTGCCCGCATCGTCCCGCCGGGGGGCCTGAAGCCCTTGCAACCCCCGCACCAGGCGATAGAGCAGGTAGATGAGAAACGCAATGATCAGGATTCGCATGCCACTCACGCTTTCAAGGCGAACAGCTCCTGCCCTTCGACCTCCAGCCCGGCCAGGAGTTCCGCCACGGTCGCGCCAAGGACCGGGTGAATCAGCCCTGGCGCCAGGTCCGTCAATGGCACCAGCACGAACCGGCGCTGGTGAAGCCGCGGGTGGGGCACCTGGAGGTCCCGCCCCCCAATCCGATGATCCCCGTAAAGCAGGAGATCGAGGTCGATGAGCCTGGCCTCCCAGCGTTCCTTCCGAACCCGCCCCATGTCCGCCTCGATGCGAAGCAGCCCGTGAAGCAACTCTGCCGCAGGAAGCCGGGTCCTCACCCGGGCCACCCCGTTCACGTACCAGCCCTGCCCCTGGACCCCCACCGGCCGGCTGGTGTACCAGGGAGAGAGATCCTCCATGCGGGTGCCGGGGAGCCCGTCCAGCCGGCCGACCGCCTCCAGGCAAAGGGCCGTGGGCTCACCCAGGTTGGAGCCGATGCCGATGTAGGCGGTCTCTTCCATGCCGGCCCTTGCGCGGTTACAGGGAGGCCGCCTGGATGCGCTCCAGGGCCTCCTGCAGCCGCTCTCGCTTCTGGGTCAGGGCAATGCGGAAGTAGCCCTCTCCCGGCTCTCCGAACCCGTTGCCGGGGGTGACCACCACGCCGCTTTCCAGGAGACGGGCGGCGGTTTCCGTCGAGGTCCACCCGTCCGGGACCCGGACCCAGAGGTAGAAGGTCGCTTTGCAGGGTTCCACCTGAAAACCGGCCTTTTCGAGCCCGGCCTTCATGAGGTCCCGCCGCCGCGTGTACACCCGGACCATGTCCTGCACGCAGGTCTGATCTGCGCGCAGGGCCCGAATGCCCGCCATCTGGACGGCCTGGAAGATGCCCGAGTCCACGTTGCTCTTGACCGCGCCGAGCCCCTCGATCACGTCCCGGTTTCCCACGGCGAACCCAATCCGCCATCCCGTCATGTTGTAGGTCTTGGAGAGGGAATGAAACTCGACGCCCACCTCCCGGGCCCCCTCGGCCTCGAGGAAGCTGGGAGGCCGGTACCCGTCAAAGGCCATCTCCGTGTAGGCCGCGTCATGGCAGACGATGAGGCCGTGCTCCCGGGCGAAGGCCGCCACGCGGGAGAAGAAGGCCACATCGGCCACGGCGCCGGTGGGGTTGTTGGGGTAGTTGATGAAGAGAATCCGTGCCCGGTCCAGGACCTCCGGGGGAACCGCCTCCAGATCCGGAAGAAAGGCGTTCTTCCGCAGCAGGGGGAGGAGCACGCTCTCGCCGCCCGCGAACAGCGTGGCCGTGTGGTACACCGGGTAGGCCGGTGTGGGCACCAGGGCCGCGTCGCCCGGGTTGACGAAGGCCAGGGGGAGATGAGCGAGCCCCTCCTTGCTCCCGATGAGGGAGACCACCTCGGCGGCGGGGTCCAGGGACACGTTGAACCGCTTTTCGTACCACTCGGCCACGGCTTCCTTGAAGGTGTTCATGCCCGAGTAGGACGGATAGCGGTGGTTGGCGGAATCCTCGGCCCCGGCCTTCAAGGCCTCGATGATGTGCGGGGGCGTGGGCAAATCCGGGTCCCCCACGCCCAGATCGATGATGTCCACGCCGCTGGCCCGGACCTCCGCCTTTTTCCGGTCGATCTCCTTGAACAGGTAGGGAGGCAGCTTCTTCAGTCGGTCTGCTTTCTCGAATGGCATGTCGTCTTCCCTCGACTCCGGACGGACCGGTTCGGCGAAATCGTTCGCGTCAGCGCAGGCCCAGAACGTCCTGCATGTCATAGAACCCCGGGGGCTGGTCCACCACCCACAGGGCGGCGCGGATCGCGCCTTTGGCGAAGTTGTCGCGGTTGTGGGCCCGGTGGGTGAGCTCGAGCCGCTCCCCGATGCCGCCGAACATGACCGTGTGCTCCCCGGTGACGTCTCCGGCGCGCCAGCTCTGGATGCCGATCTCGTCCCGGCTGCGCTCTCCGATCATGCCTCTGCGCTCGTACACGGCCGCGTCCTCCAGCTCGCGGCCCAGGGCCTCGGCCAGAATCCGGGCCAGGCGCAGGGCCGTGCCGCTCGGGGCGTCCTTCTTGAACCGGTGATGGGTCTCCAGGATCTCCACGTCGTAGTCCTCTCCCAGGGCCCGGGCCATCTCGGACGCCACGCGGAACATGACGTTCACCCCCACGCTCATGTTGGGCGCCATGACGCACCCCAGACCGGCGGTCCGTTCCCGAAGCGCCTCCAGGAGCTCCCCGGCGATCCCGGTGGTGCCGATGACCAGGGACCAGCCCCTTTCGGCGGCGGTCCGGGCGTTGACCAGGGTGGTCTCGGGGGACGTGAAGTCGATCAGCACGTCCCCGTCCCCTTCCAGCTCCTCGATCGATCCGGCCACCGGGACCCCGAGCACGCCCAGCCCGGCGAGCTCCCCGGCGTCCCGGCCCACGGCCGGGTGGTCCGGGCGCTCGAAGGCGCCCGCGAGAAACACGTCGGGGTGCTCGTGGGCCGTGTGGAGGATCCGCGCGCCCATGCGGCCCGCCGCCCCTGCAACCATCACTCGTATCATGGCGTTCCCTCCGCGGTTCTCACAGGGCCCCGTAGTCCTGCAGGACCTTTCTCAACTTTTCCACGTTGGCCGGGGCCATGGGCGAGAGCGGAAGCCGCATCTCGCCGTCGATCTTGCCCATGAGGGCCAGACCGGTCTTCACGGGAATCGGGTTGGTCTCGAAGAACATGGCCTTGCACAGGGGGAAGAGACGGAAGAAACGCTCCCGGGCCTCCTCGGTGCGCCCCTCCTCCCAGGCCCGAATCATCTCGGCGTTGTCCCCGGGCACTAGGTTCGCCACCACCGAGACCACCCCCCTGCCCCCGATGCCGAGCACCGGCAGGGTGACGTTGTCGTCCCCCGAGAGCAGGGTGATCTTGTCGCCCGCCAGATTGAGCACGTCGGCCATCTGGGACAGGCTGCCCGAGGCCTCCTTGATGGCCGCGACCTCGGGCAGCTCGGCCAGTCTGGCCACGGTCTCCGGAAGCATGTTGACGCCCGTCCGTCCGGGGACGTTGTACAGCACCTGCGGGAAGGGCACGGCCTGGGCGATGGCGGAGAAATGGCGGTAGAGGCCCTCCTGGGTCGGCTTGTTGTAGTAGGGCGTGACCTGCAGCGTGGCGTCCGCTCCGGCCTCCTTGGCGTGCCGGGTCAGCGCCACGGCCTCCCGGGTGCTGTTGCCGCCCGCCCCGGCGATCACCGGAACGCGCTTGTTCACCGCACTCACGGCGATGTCGATGACCCGGGTGTGCTCCTCCATGGACAGCGTCGCGGACTCGCCCGTGGTCCCGCAGGGCACGATGGCGCTCGTACCTCCCTCGATCTGCTCCTCGATCAGCTGCCGGTAGGCTTCCTCGTCGATCTCCCCTCCCTTGAACGGGGTCACGATCGCGACAATGCTTCCCCTGAACATGACGACCTCCTGTTCCTCCAATGTGCGCCCTCCCGGACGAACCGTCGCCCGTGGGCGGACTGCGTGTCGGCGGTTTTCTCTCCGCCTTCCAATGCTCCACCTCGACTCGAGCGGCCTCCGCCCGATGCCGGTCCCCGCCTTCCCGCGGCTCCGGGCCGCCGCTTCAGGGTGGCGCCGGGGTCAGAGGGCCTCCGGGTCCAGCCGGCCGCGATAGATGATGGAGGTCTGCCCTTCGAGCCAGACCTCGGACACCTCCTCGTCCTTCTTCTCGAAATGAACGAGCTGCTGCTCCCCGCCCCGTGTGGTCACCCGGGTGGGAGAGGACACCAACCCGCGTTCCGCGGAAACCAGGGCTGCGGCGATGGATCCTGTGCCGCAGGCCAGGGTCTCGTCCTCCACGCCCCGCTCGTAGGTGCGAATGTCCAGGGCGTCCGGTCCGGTCATCCGGACGAAGTTCGCATTGGCGCCGCTGGGGGCGAAGAGAGGGTGATTGCGGACCATCCGGCCCAGCTCCACCACCGGGCAGTGCTCGAGGTCGTCCACACGCATCACTGCGTGGGGAACGCCCGTGTTGATGAAGTCGGCGCTTCGCCACGCGTCGGCGGAAGGCAGGTCCAGGTCGAGCTGCACCTTGGACGGACGGGGCATACGCACCTTGACCACACGCCCGCGGACCTCGGCTGCAATCCGGCCGGCCAGGGTCTCGAAGGTCATCTCCGGGCCCGCGATCCCGTTCAGGTGGGCGAAGCGAGCAACGCACCGGGCGCCGTTCCCGCACATCTCCGCCTCGCCGCCGTCCGCGTTGAAGAACCGCCAGGAGAAGTCGTAGGTGTTGGAGCTCTGCACGAAGATCATGCCGTCCGCCCCCACGGACTCCCTCCTTCGACAAACCCGCATCACCACCCGGGGCATGGACTCGGAGGCGATCCGGCCGCCCCGGTTGTCGATCAGGATGAAGTCGTTCCCACTTCCGCTCATCTTCCAAAACTCGAATGCTTCCATGACTCCCATGCCTCTCGACGGTGCCTCGAGGCTCCCCGGCTCCGGCGTCCTACGGGATCCCGGCCGAGACGAAGTCCGGCACCGTCTCCCCCCGGACCAGGTCCTCGTAAGCCTCGCGTTCTCGAATCACGGCGAAGCGGTCCCCCCGGGCCAGGATCTCCGCCGCCCTGGGGCGTGAGTTGTAGGTGGACGACATGGTGAACCCGTAAGCGCCGGCGCTCATCACGGCCAGGAGATCGCCGGGCTCCAGGGCCGGCAGCTCCCGGTCCTTGGCGAGAAAATCGCTCGACTCGCAGATCGGTCCCACCACGTCCGCCTTCACCCGGCGGCCTGCACGCTCGCGAACCGGCTGGATGCCGTGAAAGGCGCCGTACAGGCTGGGACGCACCAGGTCGTTCATGGCCGCATCCACCACGTAGAAAGTCTTACCCTCCGTCTCCTTGGTGTAGAGCACCCGGCAGACGAGGATTCCGGCATTGCCCACGATCACGCGCCCGGGCTCCAGCAGGAGCAGCATGTCGTCCATGTCCAGCTCCTGCTTGATGGCGTCCGCGTACTCCCTGGGCGCCGGAGGCGTCTCCTCGTGATAGGTGATGCCCAGCCCGCCGCCCAGGTCCAGGTACCGGATGTCGATGCCCTCCCCCCGAAGCTGCGCGATCAGGTCCTTCAACCGCCGGAGCGCCTCCACGAAAGGACTGATCTGGGTAAGCTGGCTTCCGATGTGGCAGGACACCCCGCAGACGTGCAGGTGCGGCAGACCGGAGGCGCGGACATACTCCCGGAAGGCCTGATCCATGGGGATCCCGAACTTGTTCTCCCGCATGCCCGTGGAGATGTAGGGATGGGTCTTTGGATCGATGTCCGGGTTGACCCGCAGGGCCACCGGGGCCCGGGTGCCCGCGGCGCCGGCGGTATCGTTGAGTTTCGTGATTTCCTGGGAGGACTCCGCCGCAAAGAGCAGGATGCCGGAGCGCAGGGCATAGGCCATCTCCTCCCGGGTCTTGCCCACACCCGAGTAGACGATCTTAATCGGGTCCACGCCGGCGGTCAGGGCCCGGTAGAGCTCGCCGCCGCTCACGATGTCCGCTCCGCCCCCCGCGTCGGAGAAGAGCCGAAGCAGGGCCATGGTGGAGTTGGACTTCATGGAGAAGCAGACCAGGTGGGCAATGTCCTCGAAGGCCCCGTCAAAGGCCCGGAAATGCTGCATCAGGGTCGCGTGGGAGTACAGGTAGAACGGGGTTCCCACCGCCTCCGCGATCCGGGCGACGGGGACGTCCTCGGCGTGGAGTTCGCCGTTTCGATGGTGGAAGTGATGCATGCCTCGAGCTCCGTCTCACCTGGGCCTGAAAGCCGTCTCGTGATTCAAGGCCACGCGGGGGCCACACGGATTCGATTGGAGGCGGGCCCCAGCCCTCCATTGGGCCCGATGGGATGCGCCTTGAAAAAATACAAGGCGTCTTTCCGCTTGCCGGGCACGTTACAGGAGAAGGTCCCCTCGGACAGGGTCTCCACCCCGAACTCGTGATACCCGTGATAGCGCACGGGGCATCCCTCGCACGGCGGTTCGGCCGGGTCGTACGCACCGTAGTAGACGCGCACCCCCTGCATGCGATCCGAGTCTCCGGACACATCCCCCCAAAGCCGGACGAAGCTCCCGTCCCAGGCCCCGGCGACGTTTCGAATCTCCGCCGAAAAGCCCCTCTCGGGAATGGACGGGGGCCCCTTCTTTCCACACCCGGCCCCGGCCCCCAGGACCGCGATCAGGAGCGCCACGGTCAACCATGGAATCGGCTTCACGAGCCCACCTCCTCCCGGGCCCTCTCGAGCTGCCTCCGGACCATGTCCGGTCCGGTCCCGCCCGGCACATTCCGCCTGGCCACGCACTGCTCCGGATCGAGCCAGTCGCGGACGTCGGGCTCGATCCGCTCGGAGAACCCTTTCATCTCCTCAAGGGACAGGTCGCTCAGCTCCCGCCCCCGGTCCAGGGCGAAGAGCACCATGCTCCCGGCCACCTCGTGGGCCTTTCGAAAGGTGACCCCCTTGGTCGCCAGGTAGTCCGCCAGGTCGGTGGCGGTGAGATAGCCCCGCTCCACGGCCCGCCTCATGGTCTGTCCATCGAAGGAGAGATGGGCCAGCAGACGGGTCACCACATCCAGACAGGCCGTCACCGTGTCCACGGTGTCGAACAGGGGCTCCTTATCCTCCTGCATGTCCTTGTTGTAGGTCAGCGGCAGTCCCTTCATGGTGGTGAGCAGGGCCATGAGGTTTCCGTAGACCCGGCCGGTCTTTCCGCGAACCAGCTCCAGGAGGTCCGGGTTCTTCTTCTGCGGCATGATGCTGCTCCCCGTGCAGAACGCATCGGGGAGTCGAACGAAACCGAACTCCTGGGTGGACCAGAGGATCAACTCCTCGCTCAGCCGGCTCAGGTGCATCATGACGAGGGAGCAGGCAAACAGGAACTCGGCCAGGAAATCCCGGTCGCTCACCGCGTCCATGCTGTTGCGGCTGATCCCGTCGAAACCCAGGGCCTCCGCCACGCTCTCCCGGTCCAGGTCAAAGGTGGACCCGGCCAGGGCCGCGCTCCCCAGGGGCATCACCTTGACACGGCCCAGGCCGTCCCTCAGCCGCTCCCGGTCCCGCCTGAGCATCTCGTAGTAGGCCATCAGATGATGGGCCAGCAGCACGGGCTGGGCCCGCTGCATGTGCGTGTAGCCCGGGCAGATCAGGTCCTCGTTCTGCTCCGCCAGGTCCACCAGAGCGGCCTGCATGCGTCGAAGGGACCGGTCCACCGATTCGGCGGCCTCGCGCACATACATGCGGACGTCCAGGGCCACCTGATCGTTCCGGCTCCGTCCCGTGTGAAGCTTCTCGCCCACAGAGCCGATCTTCTCCACCAGCAGCGACTCCACCAGGGAGTGAATGTCCTCGGCCCCGGGATCGGAGAGGTGCTCTCCTCGGTCCATCTCCCGCCGGATCTCGGACAGGCCTTCCACCATGCGGGCGGCCTCGTCCTCGGTCAGGATGCCCTGGCGGGCCATCATGCGGCAGTGGGCGATACTGCCCTCGATGTCCTGAGCGTACAGCCGCTTGTCGAACCCCAGAGACGCGTTGAACCGGTCCAGCGCCTGGTCCAGGGGTTCTCGAAACCGTCCTCCCCATATTTTACCACTCATGGAATGATTCCTTCAACACCGACGAGCCGGACCTCAGGCTCGGCCCGTCAGGCTGGCGATCTTCAGCCGAAGCGCATTGAGCCGGATGAACCCCTCCGCGTCCTGCTGATTGTAGACGTCGTCCTCCTCGAAGGTCACGTAGTCCGTACGATAGAGGGTCTTGTCGGATTTGCGCCCCGTGACGATGCAGTTGCCCTTGTAGAGCTTGAGCCGCACCTCCCCGCTCACGTCCTTCTGGGCCTCGTCCATCAGGGCCTGAAGCATCCGCATCTCCGGGGCGAACCAGTACCCGTAGTAGACGGCCTCGGCGTAGCGGGGGATCAGCCCGTCGCGGATGTGCATGACCTCCCGGTCCATGGTGATGGACTCCATGGCCTGATGGGCGATGCGGATGACCGTGCCGCCCGGGGTTTCGTACACGCCGCGGGACTTCATGCCCACGTAGCGGTTTTCCACCAGGTCGATGCGGCCCACCCCGTGGCGCCCCCCCAGGTCGTTCAGCCGGCCGAGGAGCTCCGCAGGGCCCATCTCCCGGCCGTTCACAGCCACCGGGTCCCCGTCACGAAAGGAGATCTCCACGCTCTCGGGCTGATCCGGGGCCGATTCCGGGGAAGCGGTCATCACGAACATGTCCTCGGGCGGCTCGGCCCAGGGGTCCTCGAGGATGCCCCCTTCGAAGCTGATGTGGAGCAGGTTGGCGTCGCTGGAGTAGGGCTTCTCGGCGGTCACGGGCACCGGGATGCCCTTGCCCGAGGCGTAGCGGACCAGGTCCTCCCGTCCCTTGAACGCCCAGATCCGCCAGGGGGCGATGATCTTCAAGGTGGGGTCCAGGGCCATGTAGCCCATCTCGAAACGCACCTGGTCGTTGCCCTTGCCGGTGGCCCCGTGGCTCACGGCGTTCGCGTCCAACCGCCTGGCCGTCTCCACCTGCCGCTTGGCGATGAGGGGCCGGGCCAGCGAGGTCCCCAGGAGATAGCCCGATTCGTACACCACGTTGGCTCGAAGCGCGGGCCAGACGAAGTCTCGAACGAACTCCTCGCGCAGGTCCTCCACCACCGCCTCCTCGGCGCCGGTGGCCAGGGCCTTCTCCCGAACGGCCTCCAGGTCGTCCCCCTGACCCAGGTCCGCGGCATAGGCGATGACCGGACATTGATAGGTCTCCTTCAGCCACGCCAGGATCACCGAGGTGTCGAGCCCCCCGGAGTAGGCCAGCACGATCTTTCGAATCCCTCTGCTTGGGTCGCTCACGTTGTTCGCTCCATGTCGTTCGGCAAATGGTCGTTTGAAAGGTTCGGCCCTACCCGTCCGCCAGCAGCCACTCCAGCAGGGCCTGGTGCAGGTGCATCTTGTTCTCCGCCTGATCGAACACCACGGACCCGGGGCCTTCGAGCACGTCGGCGGTGATCTCCTCCCCGCGGTGGGCGGGAAGGCAGTGCATGACCAGCGCTTCGGGCTCGGCCGCGGCCACCAGGCCCTCGTTCAGCTGGAAGCCCTGGAAATCCCGAAGTCGCTGCTTCCGCTCCCCTTCCTGGCCCATGCTGAACCAGGCGTCC
>CAYYVD010000026.1:0-20212 GCA_964475045.1 uncultured Desulfobacterales bacterium
GCTCCCGGACGGGCGCGCTGTGGCCGGTGATCCGGTTCCGCCCCTTGTCCTTCTGCTTGAGCAGGCTGATCTCCTCCTCCAGGCGATAGTGCTCGAGCGCGTTGTGAATGGTCAGGAGCACCTTTTCGAGGGACAGGGGCTTTTCGATGAAGTCGTAGGCCCCGAGCTTGGTGGCCCTGACCGCCGTCTCGATGGTCCCGTGCCCCGACATCATCACCACCTGGAGGTGTGGGTAGGCCTCCTTGATCTTGACCAGGGTCTCGATGCCGTCCAGCTCGGGCATCCAGATGTCCAGCAGCACCAGGTCGGGAATCTCCTCCTCGATCTTCTCCAGGGCCGCCCGGCCATCCTCGGCCTCCAGCACGTCGAAGCCCTCGTCCGACAGGATGCCCTCCAGGGACTGGATGATGCTCTTCTCGTCGTCGACCACTAGGATGCTTCTGGCCATGCCTGCTCTTCTCCGGTCCTGGAAGAAACCTCCCGGCAAGGACCCTTTACCTCGGACGGCCCATCAGACGGAGGGCAAGAGCCGCCGTGCGTTCCGAGGCGCCGCCGGCTCCCAGAAGCGCCTTCACCCCGCCCAGTGCTTGTATCACATTTTCCCGGCGCGAACCAGGAGCCAGAAGCCGAGCCGCCTCACGGGCCAGGCGCACCGGCGACACCGCGTCCTGAATGAGCTCCGGGACCACCTCCCGCCCGGCCACGAGGTTGACAAGGCCGATGAATGGGACGCGCACCACCCGTTTTCCGACGGCGTACGACAAGGGAGAAACCCGGTAGGCAATGACCATGGGCACTTGGTGGACAGCCGTCTCCAGGGTGGCGGTCCCGGACGCCACCAGCGCGGCGTCACAGCCGCCCAGAACCTGGTGCATGTCGTCGTGCCAGAGCACCACCTCCATGGACGCCTCCTGCAGGTGCCCCTCGATGCGCCCGGGAGAGACGGTCGAGGCCTTGGGCAGCACCGCCCGCAGGTCGGGCCACACGCCCCGCAGCAGGGCCGCGGCCCGAAGCATGGCGGGAAGCAGTCCGTCCACCTCCTCGTTTCGGCTTCCAGGGAGGATGCCCAGGAGCGGGACCCGGTCGTCCAAGCCCAGCCGCCGCCGCGCCGCCTCCCTGCCCGTTTCTTCGGGAAGGGCGTCCAGGAGGGGATGGCCCACGAAGGTCACCGGCAGTCGGGTCCTGCGATAGAGGGCCTCTTCGAAGGGCAGGATCACCGCCATGTGGTCCACTCGGCGGGCGATCTTTCGAACGCGCCCCCGCCTCCAGGCCCAGACCTGCGGGCTGATGTAGTAGAGGACCGGGACGCCGCAGCGCCTGGCGCTTCGGGCCACATGGAGGTTGAACTCGGGGTAGTCCAGGAGGATCAGGAGATCCGGCGGGGCATGGCACAGCCGCCGCTTGATCAGGCGTGCGGCCGACCGAATGCGGGCCAGGCGGGGGAGTACCTCGGTGAGCCCCACCACAGCCATCTCCGAGGACGGGACCAGGATGTCCACCCCGGAACGGTCCATGCGTGGCCCGCCGATGCCCTGGAAGGTCACCTCCGGGTCCAGGCGGCGGACCGCCTCCACCAGATTGGCCCCGTGTAGGTCCGCAGAGGCCTCCCCTGCGACCATGAGGACGCGCGCAGGACGCTTCTTTTCAGCAGAGGCCCCTGAAATGCCCACACCC
Organism: uncultured Desulfobacterales bacterium; assembly: GCA_964475045.1. Taxonomy (GTDB): domain Bacteria; phylum Desulfobacterota; class DSM-4660; order Desulfatiglandales; family HGW-15; genus JAIPEI01. The sequence continues at coordinate 1,675 of CAYYVD010000026.1, forward strand.
CTGTTCAATCTGATCCATGATCTGCAACGCCACCTCGAGGGCCCGCCTGCCGTCCTCTCCCGAGACCTCGGGCTCGAATCTTCCCTGCACGGCCCGCACAAAGGAGGCGATCTGGTCCGCCAGGGGATCGCTGTCGGGATAGGCGATCTTCCGGGTGGTCACGGCATTGCGATCGCCGCCGGCGGCGTCGCCCCGGCTGTCCAGCCGGGTGATGCTGAGGTCGCGGCGGGCGCAGTTGACCGAGACGTAGGCGTCCGGCTGAAAGACCCGGATCTTCCGCAGGGTCTTGTTGGACACCCGGCTGGCGGTGAGGTTCCCCACGGTGCCGTTTTCGAAGATGATGCGTGTGTTGGCGATGTCCGTGGTCTCCGTCAGCACCCTCATCCCCACCGCGTGCAGCTCCCGCACCGGCGAACGAACGGCGTTCAGCACAATGTCCAGATCGTGAATCATGAGGTCGAGGACCACGTCCACATCGGTCCCGCGGACCGTGAACAGGTTCATCCGGTGGCACTCGATGAACACCGGCTCGTCCAGGAGACGGGTCATCTCGATGACCGGAGGATTGAACCGCTCCACGTGGCCCACCTGCAGGACCAGCCCCCGGCTTCTGGCCGCCTCCACCAGCCGGCCGGCGTGGTCCACCCGGTAGGTGATGGGCTTCTCCACCAGCAAGTGGACCCCTGCGCCCAGGATCTTCAGCGCCTCCTCGTAGTGGTGCTCCGTGGGAACAGCCAGGCTCAAGGCCTCCGCCTCCCCGAGAAGGGCGTCTAGATCGTCGAACGCCCGGGCCCCGTATCGCCCGGCCACGTCGGCAGCTCGACCCCGGTCCAGGTCGTAGACGCCCACGAGCCGCGCCTCCGGCAGGGCGGCATACTTCTGCACATGATAATGCCCGAGGTGCCCCACCCCGACGACCCCCACTCGAAGTTTGTTGTCTGTCTTCATCGTCTTTACGCCCGACACGGGAATTCGGACCGTGGCCCCCAACCCAGCAGAGAAACGGCCGGCTCTGGGGGTGAGGTCTTCCGCTCCCTTCGCTCCCGGCCCGGTCATTGCGGGAGCTTCGGGACACCATACGTAATTCACAAAAGAGTCCCATTTTGACAACGGAGATTCTCGAATTACGTATGGTGTCCCTGAAACTCTACCTGCCCCCGCCGCCTGCGGCCTCGGTGCGACCAGCTTTTTGTGTTTTATGGCAGGGCTTCATGGGTCCTCCATGGATACGATGGAGATGCCGGCCTCGTCGGCACGGCGCACCATGGCCGCCTTCTCGAACAAGAGGGTCTTCCCGGCTTCCACGGCAAGCACCGAGGCCTTCACCTCCTCCATGACCCGGACGGTCTCCAGACCCACCGACGGGACGTCGAAACGGAGATCCTGGGCCGGCTTGCTGACCTTGACCACCACCGCCTTCTCCCGGGCGATCCGTCCGCCCCGGCGAATGGTTTCGTCCGTCCCCTCCATGGCCTCCAGGGCGACCACGGTCTTTCTTCGCACCACCACACACTGGCCGATGTCGAGCCGGCCGAGCTCCTTGGCCATTTGCCACCCGAACCGGATGTCCCCCATCTCCCCCCGGGCCGGTTTTCGACGGGACAGCACACCCGGCGGGGCGATCAACTCCGGCAGAAACTGGGTGGAGGCGATGACCTGAAGGCCTTCCTTCTCCATCTCGCGGCTCACGCTGCGCAGAATGCCGTCGTCGTGAAACACGGCCATGCGGCTCATGATGGCCAGTCCCTTGAGGTCCGGACGGACCCGGCTGAACATGCGGTGCTTGGCAATGGTACCGGCCATGGTCACGCGCCGCACCCCGCGCTGCCGAAAGGCGCGGATCAGGCGGCCCAGCTGACCGAGCCGGATCCAGACCATCTCGTCCACGTGCTCGCCGAGCCCCGGGTCGGTTTCTCCTTCGTGGGCCACGGCCACCGTGAGGTACCCGTTGCGCCTGGCCGCATCCGCCACCATGACGGGGAACGCCCCTCCGCCGGCAATGATGCCGATGTGTTCCTCTTCTTCGGGCATCCTGCTCACAGCCCCTGCACCGCGGTCGGCGTGTGCTCGAAGCGGGGGCCGCCTCCTTTCATCGCAGGATGCCCCGCTTCGAATCCTGCAAGAAGTCCAGGAGGCGCTCCAGCTCGGGCGTGGAGCGAACGCTTCGGCGCACCTCGTCCACCCCCTCCCGAAAACTCCGCTGCTCCCTCCAGATGATGCGATAGGCGAGCTTGAGCTCGTCCACGACCTCTTGATCAAACCCCAATCGCTGCAACCCCCGACGGTTGATCCCGTACAGCCTGGCCCTGGGGCCGGCCGTGATCATGTAGGGGGGCACGTCTCGATCGATGCCCGATTTGGCTCCGAGAAAGGCATAAGCGCCGATGCGGACGAACTGATGCACGGCGACGAGTCCGCCCAGGATCGCGTGGTCCCCCACCTCGATGTGCCCGCCCAGGGTGGCCACGTTGGACATGATGATCCGGTTGCCCAGCCGGCAGTCGTGGGCAATGTGGGCATAAGCCATGATGTAGTTTTCGTTGCCGATCTCCGTGCACCAGTCCTGCTTGGTGGTGGCCCGGTTGATGGTGGCGTACTCACGGATCACGTTGTTTTCCCCGATGACAACCCTGGTGTCTTCACCACGATAGCCGACGTCTTGCGGGGGAGAGCCGATGGATGCAAAGGGCGATATCTGGTTTCCCCTCCCGATGCGGGTGTTCCCCTCGATGCTCACGTGGGAGCCGATGACGGTGTCCCGGCCGATCTTGACCTGTTCTCCGATGCAGGTGAACGGCCCGATTCGAACGCCGGCGGCCAGCTCGGCCCCTGGGCTGACCACCGCGGTGGGATGAATGTCCATGCTCTCCTCGTTCTCTTCCTGAGGCGTTTGGGTTGTCAAGGGTTGTCGAGACAAGTGCCCTCCTTTGCGCCCGGCCGTCCGAATGCCGGTCCTGAATCGTCCTCAGCCCACCTGGGCCACCAGCTGGGCCTCCGCCGCCACCTCGTTCTCCACGGAGGCCCGGCCCGCCACCTTCCACACGCGGGAACCCGTCCGAAGGGCCGTGATCTCGTAGATGAGCTGATCTCCGGGGACCACGGGCCTTCGAAACTTGACCTTGTCGATGGCCATGAAAAACACGGCGTTTCCCGGCTCCACCCCCATGGCCTCCATGACGGACAACCTTCCGAGAACGCCGCCCGTCTGGGCCATCCCCTCGATGATCAAGACCCCCGGCATGATGGGCTCCATGGGGAAGTGCCCCTGAAAGAAGGGCTCGTTGACGCTGACACACTTGAGCCCCACGACCCGCTTACCCAGCTCCAGTTCGGTGATTCGGTCCACAAGCAGAAAGGGATACCGGTGCGGCAGAATTTTCTTGATGTCTTCGACATAAAGCGGCAGATCGATCACGATCGTCCCCTTTCACTTCGACGTCTCGGCCCACCGATCCAAGCGCCGGACCAGGGTATCCACCTTCTTTTCCAGGCTTCGGACCCGCTCGCTCAAGGCGGGCAGCCGGGTCAGGAGCCGGCTGGTCTTCAGCCACAGGCGGTGGGGTACGGCCGGGGTCCCGGACACCACATGGCCGGCCTCGACCGACTGGGCCACACCGGACTGCGAGCCGATCATGGCGCGGTCGCCGACCCTGACGTGATCGCCGATCCCCACCTGCCCGCCGACCACCACACAGCGACCGATCTCGGCGCTGCCCGACACACCGGTCTGGGCGACGATCAAGGTGTCCTGGCCGACCACCACGTTGTGGGCGATCTGGACCAGGTTGTCCGTCTTCACCCCCGGCTGAATCCAGGTCGTCCCCAAGGCTCCCCGGTCAATGGTGGAGTTGGCTCCGATCTCCACGTGGTCGTCGATGCGCACGGAACCGATCTGGGGAATCTTGACGTTGCGTTCCCCGTCCTTGACGAAACCGAACCCGTCCGCCCCGACCACGGTACCTGCGTGCAGGATCACATGTTTCCCCACCGTGCAGTCGTGGAGAATGGACACGTTCGGATGCACGACCGTGCCTTCGCCGATGCGCACCCGATCCCCCACGAACACACCGGGGTAGAGCACGACCCGGTCCCCGATCTCCGCGTCCGCCCCCACGTACACGCCGGGGTGCACGGTGACCTGCCGGCCGATCCGGCTGCTCCGGTGAACGAACGAGCCTTCGTGAACCCCCTCGAATCCGGTGGGCTGCGGTGCGAACAGTCCGGCGGCTCGTGCGTAGGCCAGGTCGGGACGGCCCACCAGGAGCTGATGCCCCGAAAAGGAAGAGAGCTCCGCACCCGTGATCACCGCTCCTGCACGGGTCGTCTTCAACAGGTCCGAGTAGCGGCGGTCCGTGAAAATGGAGATCTCGTCCCGCTCCGCCTCCCGAAGAGACCGCATGCCGGTCACTCGAAAGTTCCGGTCCCCGATCACGCGTCCGCCCACGAGCTCCGCGATCTCCTCGAGCGAGTAAGCCGGTGCTTCTTTCATTCGAACCTGAGGCTGGCCGTAACCCGGCGGCTACTGGTTTGCGCGGTCGTAGGCCTGGATGACCCGGTCGGTGATGTTGATGGCGTCGTCCACGTAGACCATCCCAGGGGAGTTTCTCTCCAGGATCAGCGTAAAGCCTTCTTCTTCTGCGATCTTGTTCACGACGTCTTCCAGTTCCTTGAGCACCCGCCGGGTGGCGTCCCGCTCGGCATCCTTCATCTGCTCTGAGAGGTCCTCGTACAGGTACTTGTAGTAACGCCGCTTCTTTTCCAGCTCGTTTCGCTTGTCGTCCCTCGCGCCGAGGCTCAACATCATGCTCTGCTTTCGAAAATCCTCCTCCAGCTTCATCAGGGCCTCTTTTTCCTCCTCGAGCTTCTTCTGAAGCGCATCGAACTTGCTCTTGAGCTGCTCGCGGATCTCTTGAAAGCCCACGGATTTTTCCTGAAACTCCTTCACATCCACCACACCGATCTTGAGGCTCGCCGCAGCCGCCGGGCCGATCAGCAACCCGAACAAGGCCAGCGCCGGCAGAATGATCTTGATCCCGCGTGTCATGTTCCCCCCTTTTGAAAGCGTCTTGCGGAATGATTCACGAGGCGCCGACTCAGGGCCACGCCTCCAACTCCAATGGTTGTTCTCCCTAGAACGTGCCTCCGATGCTGAACTCCAGGTTTCCGGACGGCTCGTCCCTCTCCGGGCTCAAGTTCCATCCGTACTCCACGCGGAGCGGGCCGAACGGAGAGTACCAGCGGATCCCGGCTCCGGCGGATTTCCGAATCCCTCCGAAGCCGTAGCTTTCGTCCTCGGTGAAGACGTTTCCGGCATCGAAGAACGTCACCCCGACCACTCCCTGCTCCTGGAGCAGAGGAAAGCGCATCTCCGCGGTGTAGGCCATCATCTTCTCCCCGCCGATCCGGTCTCCGGTGTCCGGATCCCTGGGTGAAATGGTGGCGTACTCGAACCCGCGGACCGAGTCGATGCCGCCCAGGTAGAACTTCTCGTAGAGCGGCAGTCGTCCGTCCGAGCGTCCCTGGACGTACCCCCACTGCCCCCGCGCCACGAAGACGGTGTCCCAGGGAAAGGGAAAGTACCACGTGGTGGAGGCCTCCACCTTGCCGAACCCGGAGTCTCCACCGAGGAATCCGCCTGCGTACTCATAGGTGATGTAGTTGAACGATCCTTCGGTCGTGAGAAACGGGCGGTCCTTCGTGTCGCGCTGCAGCCCGAGGGTGATGCTGCTCTTGACGGTCCTTCCCCGCATGTCCTGGATCACGGTGGCGGCATTCTCGTCGATCTCCGTGACATCCGCATCGTCGTAAATGTACCGGACGCTTCCCCGGGTATACTCCTCGTCGATGCCGATGGGAAAACGGAATCGAAGGGCCCCGCCCAGGCTGTTCTTGGTGTACTCCCAGTACTCCCGCTCCCACTTGTACAGGTCGAAGCCGGCCGCGATGGGCTTGCCCAGGAACCAAGGCTCTGTGAATCGAATGTCGAACTGCTGGGTGCGGGAGCCCATCCTCGCTGCAAGCTGCAGCTGCTGCCCGTACCCGAAGAGGTTGTCCTCGGCGATCTGGATCGAGCCCATGGTCTTGTCAAAGGAGCTGTACCCGGCGCCGATGCTGAAGGATCCCGTGGGCCGCTCCTTCACTTTGACGTTCACGACCATTTGGTCTTCACTGCTTCCCTTCTCGGTCTGGACCTCGACCTCCTCGAAGAAACCGAGCCGGTGCAGATTCTGGGTCCCTTTCTTGAGCGCCCGATGGCTGTAAGTGTCCCCCTCGATGGCCTTGAGCTCACGGCGAATCACCTTGTCCCGGGTCGTCTCGTTGCCGATGATGTTGACCCGCTCGAACTGAACCTTCACGCCCTTGGACAACCGGTACGTGATGTCCACGGTGCGGTTCTCCGGGTCCTCAACGACCTTGGGGTCCACCTCGGCGTAGGCGTATCCCTCGTTGGCATAGAGCTCCTGGAGGGTCAGGGCGTCCTTTCTCACGACCTCCCGGCTGAAGTACTCCTCCTTCTGAATGCTGGTCTTGGCCAGCAGCTCCTCTTTGTCCTGAACCAAGTCGCCGGCCACGTCCACCTGGTCCACGCCGTACTGAGGTCCCTCGATGACCTCGATGGTGATGGTGAGACCGTCGCCCTCCTGGTACGTGATCCTGGGCTCACCCGTCCTGGCCTTGATGTATCCGTGGTTGTGGTAGTAGGAAACGATCTTGTGCAGGTCGAACTCCAGCATCTTCCGGTCCAGGAGGCCCGCGCTGGTGATCCAGGAAAGCAGGCCCTTCTCGCTGGTCTCCATCAGGTCCCGCAGGTCGTCGTCGTCAAACGCCTCGTTTCCCTCGAACTCGATGTGGGTGATGTAGACCTTCTCTCCCTCCTCGATCTCGTAGATCAGAGAGACCTCGTTGCCCGCGAGCTCCTCGATCTCCTCCTGGACTTTGATGTTGTAGAAGCCCTCCTGGCGGTAGAACTCCTGAAGCCGGTTGACACTCTGGGTGACCTCGCTTCGATTCAAGATGGCGTACTGCTTGATGCCGATCTCCTCCTTCAGGTCGTCGTCGTCGAACTCCTCGTTACCCCGGAACACGATGCTTCCGATGGAGGGTTTCTCCTTGACATTGAAGGTGACCACCTTGCCCTCGGCACCGTCCTCCACCTCGATGCTCACGTCGGTGAAGTAGCCCATCTTGTATACGGATCGAAGGTCCTGATCCAGGACGTCCTGGTCGAGCTTGTCCCCTTCGCGGCTGCTGATGACGGCCCGAATGGCCTCCTTCTCGATCCGCTTGTTGCCCTGAATCTCGATGGCGTCGATCTGGACCACCCCGGCGACCTGGTTGTACACCCCGTCCGCTACCCGTTCTGCGGCCGCCGTCAGCCGTTCGATGTCGTCCTCCACGACGAACACCGAGAACGGCGGCTTTTCCCCGGAGACGTCCACGCCCTTGATGTCCAGACTGATCTTCCGGCCCACCTGCGTGATGCTGCCGGAGAGGATCCAGCTGGCTCCCACCTCGCGGCCGATGGACCGAAGGTCCTGTACGTCGAACATGGGAAGGTAGGCCATGGGGTGCTCGTTGATCTTCCCGGCGGGCACCACCCGGAAGCCCTTGCCCCCCAGCTGGTGGATGACCATTTCCTGGAGCCCCTCCCGCAGATGATCCATGGGCTTGAGCGAGTGCACCCGGAACGGCAGCACGCCCACTCGAGGAAGGATCTCCGCTCCGGACGGTCCGGGAGCGACGGCACCGAAAAGGACGGTCATCACCACGATCAAAGCAATCGTCTCGACAGTCCGCAATGGTCTGAGTCTGCCCGTCATGGCCCTCCCCTATCCCTGAGGTTGAATGCGCCCGTCCACCATCTCCATCCGGCGGGCGAGCCGGACCGCCAGCGGTTCGTTGTGGGTGGCAACCACCATGGCCAGCCCCTCCTCACGGTTCAGCCATAAGAGGAGGTCCACGATCTCTTCCCCGGTCGCCCGGTCCAGATTCCCGGTGGGCTCGTCGGCCAGTAGCAGCTTGGGCTTCATGATCAAGGCCCTGGCAATGGCCACCCGCTGCTGCTCCCCTCCGGAGAGCTCCCCGATTCGGTGGTTCATGCGGTGCTCGAGGCCCACCTTTTTCAAGATCCCCTCGGCCTGCTGCAGGGCGGCCTTCCTGGGCATCCTCGCAATCAGCGCCGGCATGATCGTGTTTTCTACGGCATCGAACTCCGGAAGCAGGTGGTGAAACTGAAATACAAAGCCGATGTCCCGGTTTCGAAGCCGGCAGAGGGTCGCCTCGGACAGCTCTCCGACGACCCGCTCCTCGAACAGGACGCGCCCCTCGGTCGGCAACTCGAGAGTGCCCATGATGTTGAGCAGGGTGGACTTGCCCACCCCGGAGGCCCCCAGCAGGGCCAAGGTGTCCCCTGCGGCCACGTGAAGGTCGATGCCGCGAAGGACCTCGATGGTGTTGCCGTTGTGCGCAAAGGACTTGTAAATGTTTTCGAGTACCAGCACCGGGTTTCTGAGGCCACCTCGCTTCTCACTCGTAACGCAGCGCTTCGACCGGGTTGAGCTTCGCCGCGTAACGCGACGGGTAAATGGTGGCCAGGAACGAGATGCCCACGGCGGCGAACGCTACGAAGGCCACGTCCCAGGCCTCGACCTTCACGGGAAGCGTGGAGATGTAGTAGACATCCGAGGGCAGGGAGATGAACTTGTACTTGGCCAGCAGGTGACAAATTCCCAGCCCCGAGCCCAGCCCCGCCAGGGTGCCCACCACCCCCACCAGAAGGCCCTGCAGCATGAACACGCTCATGATGCTCCTGGCCGTGGCGCCCATGGCCCTCAAGATGGCCATGTCCCGAGTCTTTTCCATGACCACCATCACGAGGGTGCTGATGATGTTGAGCGCCCCCACGAGCACAATCATGGTCAGGATAACGAACATGGTGATCTTCTCGAGCTTGAGCGCCGAGAACAGGCTCCGGTTCATGACCTTCCAGTCCTTGGTCCAGAAGGGATAGCCGAGCTCCTGCTCCACGGCCGCAGCCACCTCGTCGGAGCGATTCACGTTCTCCACGCGGACCTCGAGCCCCGTCACACGGTCGCCTGTGCCGAGGAAGTCCTGCGCCTCCTCGAGGTCCACGTACACCAGGGAGGCGTCGTACTCGTACATCCCCGAGTCGAAGACGTCCACCACCTCGTAAGCCCGGTTGTTGGGCGCCCGCCCCATGGGCGTGAGCTTGCCCTGGGGGGAGATGACGGACACCCGGCTGCCGATCCGCGCCCCGATCTGGCGTGCGAGCTGCTTTCCCAGAATGATGCCCGGTTGCTCCCGCCCCGGCCGGGCCAGGGCCTCCAGCCCGTCGCCCTCGAGCATGGGCTCGATGCCGATGACCCGGCCCGCTGTCTCGGGGTCCAGCCCGCGGTACACGGCCCCGCTGACATTCCCCGCCTGCTTGACCATGACCTGGCTGTAGAGGAAGGGGCTCGCCGCCACCACGCCCTGGATCCCCTCCACCTCCTCGAGCAGGTTCCCGTACTCCGGGAACGCCCCGTCGTAGCTCATGACCAGCAGGTGGGAGTTGACGCCCAGGATCTTGGAGAGGAGGTCCGCGCGGAAACCATTCATCACCGAGAGGACCACCACCAGGGCCATCACACCCACCATCACCCCGACCACCGAGATCAGGGTGATGATCGAGATGAAGGTCTGCTTCCGTTTTGCTCTCAGGTAGCGAAGACCGAGAAAAAGCTCAAACACCATGCGCGCTCTACTCTTTCGCCGCGGGCCGCGCCGATCCGTCGCTCTTGCTCCGCATATGCGGAAAAAAGATCACGTCCCGTATGGAAGGAGAATCCGTCAGGAGCATCACCACCCGGTCGATTCCGATGCCTTCTCCGCCGGTGGGGGCCAGGCCGTACTCCAGGGCCCGAATGTAGTCCTCGTCCATGAACTGGGCCTCCCGGTCCCCGGCCTCGCGCAGGTCCACCTGCCGCTGAAACCGCTCCCGCTGGTCGTCGGGGTCGTTCAGCTCCGTGAATCCGTTGGCAATCTCTTTCCCCCCGATGAACAGCTCGAAACGATCGGTGATCGTCGAGTCCTGTTCGCTCTTCCTCGACAGCGGAGAGGTCTCGGTAGGGTAGCCCGTGATGAAGGTGGGATGGATCAGCTTGGGTTCCACCAGGTGATCGAACAGCTTGGTCATGAGTTTGCCGACCCCGTCCCGCTCGGAAACGGGGATCCCGAGTTCCTCGGCCAGCCCCGCCGCGGCCTGCCGGTCCTCGAGCACCTTCGGCTCCACCCCCCCGGTCTCCCGAAGGGCCTCCTTCAGCCCCACCCGCGGCCAGGGGGTCGCGAAATCGATGGTCTGCCCCTGGTGCTCCAGGGTCGTCGTGCCCATAAGGCCGGTGACGAGGTCCAGAAACAGCTCCTCGCTCAAGGCCATCATGTCCTCGTAGGTGGCATAGGCCATGTAGAACTCGAGCATGGTGAACTCGGGGTTGTGCTTCAGGTCCACCCCCTCGTTCCGGAAGTTCCGGTTGATCTCGAAGACCCGATCGAGCCCTCCCACCACGAGCCGCTTGAGGTACAGCTCGGGGGCCACGCGGAGATAGAGGTCCATCCCGAGCGCGTTGTGATAGGTCTTGAAGGGCCTGGCGGTCGCCCCCCCGGGAATCGGCTGCATCATGGGGGTCTCCACCTCCAGGAAATCCTTTCGGATGAAAAACTCCCGAATGCGCTGTACGATCCGGCTCCGTATGACGAAGACCTGCTGCACGTCGTCGTTGACGATGAGGTCCACGTAACGCTGGCGGTACCGGGTCTCCTTGTCCGTCAGCCCGTGCCACTTCTCCGGCAGGGGACGGAGCGATTTGGTCAGCAGCCGGATCTCGTCGGCCAGCAGGGTCAGCTCATTCGTCCTCGTCCGAAAAAACGTTCCCCGGGCCCAGACGATGTCTCCGATGTCCATGAGCTTGAAGGCCTGAAAGGCCTCCTCGCCCACCTTGTCCTTTCGAATGTACAGCTGGATGCGGCCGGTCCGGTCCTTGATGTGCACAAACGAGGCCTTCCCGAAATCCCGCCGGCTCAGGATCCGTCCGGCCATTCGGCATGTTGCGTCATGGGCCTCCAGGGCCTCGCCGTCCAGCTCGCCGAAGCGCTCCAAGGCCTCGGCGGCCGTCACGTCCGGGCGATACCCCGTGGGAAAGAGGGGCACGCCCATGTCCTGAAGGCTCTTCGCCTTCCTGCGTCGTTCCTCGACAATCGGGTTGTTCGATTCCATTCTGCTCCGGTTTTCCGTTGTGATCCCGCTCTGCCCCTGCTCTGCATCGATGAGCATTTCCCAGTCATTTACATAAGTTGAACGTATCTTTGTAATCCAATTGAGTCAGATAGTCAAGGCCAAAAAAAGCCGCTTTTCCGTCCAGACCGAGCGGCCGAGCGCCGTTCACATCGGGGCTCCAAGGCGATCCCGGGTGCTCCCGGATCATTTCGAATAGTTGCCCACATCCTGAACATAGGCCTCGAAGTCCTTCTCTCGAAGAAACTTGCTGATCATCTCGCTCACCATCTCGGCCGTGTCCACATGATACACCCCTTTTTCATCGGGGCCGGCCATCTCCTTGGCCGTCTGAACGATCGCCTGCAGGGCTTCAGGCGTCACCTCGACATGGGCCCTCACCAGAAGGGTCTGACTCGAATCACGCATGGCATTCCTCTCCCATTTCACCGGACAATGGAGGCCCATCCTATTCCCACCGCCGATCCCCTGTCAATCCGCGGAGACCCAGGAAAACCATTGATTTTGCTTCTTCCCTGCCCTATTCTCCACCTATGCTCTGTTGTAGCACTTTCTTGCGCAAACTCGATTTCACTAGGAGCACTCCATGAAACCCGAAGAGGAACAGGAACTGAATGCATTTCTGGAGGCATGGGATGAGACGCCCGAACGAAACCGCGAGGCCTTTCTGCGGTTCAAGTCCATCCTGGAAAAACAGGACGGCGCCATCCTGACCTTTGTACCCAGGCCCGGACTCACCCACTCCCTGAGAGCGGTCCACGAGAACCAGAAGGACAAGGACCTCTACGTCATGGTGGACGTGATCGAGGACGACCCCCGCTGGCTCTCGGTCTGCTTTTTCGGAGAGATGATCAACGACCCTGAGGAACGAGGGGACTTTGTACCGGAAGGACTGCTCGGAGAGGATGCCATGTGCCTCGACCTGGAAGCCTGGGGCGATGCCCTGATCGCCTACATCGAAGCCCGCCTCAACGAGGCCTGGCAGAGCGCATCCCAGGCCTGAACCGTCCGGGGCACACGGCCCCCCCTTGGGATCCCGTGTGCCCCGATCCACCTGCCGCCTCGACGCCCATCTCCGCACTCGACACCACACCCGCCGAGGACGCGGTTCTTCACGACGTGGAGGCCCCCAGAACCAAGTGGTCAGCGTGGGCCTTCAAAGCAAGGCTTTTTCAGTTTAATCAGATAGCAGGATCAACATGCATTTCACGCACAGGATGAATAACACCATTATAGCCAGCTTGCATCAGGATGAGAAAGATCGATAATAGTTGGCGTTTTTTGTCATCAACTTTCAAGCTATTTCGAACGATGAACACCATTATATGCAATTTCATTTTTATTAAATTGTTCTAGATCAGCATAAACTCGCCTAACGCTTTCCATTTATCCGAATTCTTCATTTTCAACTATCGCAAACAGTTATAATGCATAAGAGTGATTGACAAACAAACACTAAAAACATCGATAGTAATCGATATTGCGCTTTGATAACTTCTTTTGAATGTCCTCATTCATCATAGCTTTGAAACGGCCATATCCTAGGTGTTTCGTCATAGGGTAGATTTTTATAGATCATCACAAAGCACATTTTGATTTTCCAAGTCACAAATGCACCCACAATGATGAAAACAAAAGCAACATTTGAAACAAATGAAACCAAACAGACAAAAAATCCATTGAAGGCCATCCACCAGCAAAGAACACATGCCAACTGATCTCCAGAGGCTAAAATCCTTTTATCTTTTATGCATCGAAATAGTATCTTTTCAAAATATATAATAACATATATTGATCTCACGCTGCCTTTCCAAAGCCCCCTAAGAAACATCAACCCCATCAGAAAAAGACAGAATGCAAGCTCTAAATTAAGGATTAGATCATGCATACATCCAGCTTTAACATATTCAGAATAGAGATTGCTATTCAACTATGCCAAGCTTATAATACACATAGGTAATTGCCACTAACCAAACACTATAAAATAGGCATTTTTTCAAGACCTGATGCAGATCGCCTGCCATGTCTTTGAACGATCTTTTTTTATATGCCACCTCACTAATTATTGTTCCAATAACCATAAGAATAAATAGCCACACAAAGGGCACTAAAATATCTAATGTTTCCATTTTTATATCCGTTAATCTTATTAAAATAACATTATTAATCTAATTATATTCCATATTTTTCTTGCAATTTAAAATTTATGAAAACACCTATTATTCAATTATTACTATCTCAATTAACTTATATAGTTTTTCATATATTAATCATAAATATATCATCGCTTAATAGATAATGTTTATCGAAATCAAAAAGAGATAGTATTTTCAATTTACCATATAGTATCAATACAATACCATAACCACACTTAGGAAATTCAAGATAACAATAGTAACATATAAAAGCACAAATATTCAATTTTCCAATATTCAATATTAATTTAATAACATATGCATGCAAGAATCGATTATAGCGTCTAAAAATAACATAATATTTTTGCATACACAATGAATATTTTGATATTTATCGACTATTATGCCATCGCTTATGATTTTTCAATAACTTTTGGTAATTGTTTTCAATATTAATCGAAATAAAATGCTTATAATATGCCCATAATATAGAATAGCTATCCATGCAGGATCTACATATATTAATGGTGCATACAATAAAAGACATACCAGCAAAGAATAAAACAATATTTTGAATAAAAATATCTTTGTCCATGATTTAGAAATATGTAGCCTATAGTACCAATTATCAATTATTATTTTGAACCGAAAGGTGATATATATTAAGCATATATCCATAATTATAAATATAGGTAACGCTATCAATACATAATGGTGAAGAGAGCTCATGATTTATTCATTACCATATACTTCATTTTTAATTAAATACAATTTGTTTTCTAATTCATTAATATCATTTTCAACTTTCAGCAATGATCTTGCCGTCATGCCATAGGATATTAATCTTTTTGCAATAAAAACGGATTCGACGCTTCTTAACTCTGGTACGTCAAATAGTGTTATTGCTATATCTTTTACAACCATGTATTTAGTGAACTTTATCCCTTCCCAACTTGCTTTTAACCCAAATTCTATTTCCATATGCATTTTATCATTATATGCAAAAAGTTCATAAGCCTGAATTATAGCTTTATAAGATTCATTAATTACTTTTGATGGGAAATAATACGGTTTACAGCTATTTTTACATAATCCCATTGGATCTGAGTACAGGATTGGTGAACTTGATGCATAAACATAAAGGTTAATATCTCCTCTTACCCCAATCGGATCCGCTCTCAAATATCTTCCGATTTCAGGATCATAGTACCTGTGCCAGTTGTAGTGCAGGCCGGTTTCTTTGTCGAAGTACTGGCCCGGGAAACGGAAGGGGTTTTCTACCTCCTCCTGGATGATGAAGGCCTCACCAAAGGGCAGGTAAGCGGCATGCCACACGGTGCGGCCTTCGGTGTTCACGAGCTTGCGAGGCGTTCCGAGGTGGTCGTTCAGGAAGAAGCAGGTTTCGGTCTGCTCGCCGTAGACCTTCATGGCGATTCGCTCCCCGTCTTGGTAGATAATGTCTCGGAGGGGACGACCGTCCGGGCCGGTCTCTGCGATCAGGCGGCCTTCGAGATCGTAATGATAGTGGATGGTTTGGTCTCCTGCAATTTTTTTGACCCTTCTGTTTCTTCCGTCGTACGCATAAACGGCGATCGTGCTTTCCCCTTGGAGGACCCGGGTCAACCGGTTTTGCAGGTTGTATTCAAAGGTCCGCATGCCGTCGGAGACGAGGTTGCCGTTGGGGTCATAGGTCATCTCGCGGCGCTGTCCGTTTTCCAGGGCTGTGAGACGGTTTCCCGTGTACTCGTAGGAGGTCGATTCCCCTGGCGGCGCCGGGTCTGCAGCGCCGTCGACGGACAGGATGCTTCCTGCAGGGTCGCGGATGTACCGGTAGGCGATCAGATGGTCCATGGTGAGGGTGTCGAGGAGGTATCGACCGTCGTAGGTCCGTTGCTGGTCTGGAAGGCCGGCCGGGTACTCGATCCTGGCGGCCGGGCCGAAGGGCAGACGGGTATGGATCGTGGTCAGGGCCTCCTCTCCGGCCAGGACCTGCGTGATGCGTCCGTCCGGGTCTCGTTGATATTCGATCTCCAGGCCGCTCGGGTAGGTCAGGCCGGTCAGGTCGCCGTTGCCGTCGTAGCGGTATTGGGTGGTGTATCGGGCCTCGTCGATGCTTCTGGTTTCCTGGGTGATGCGGCCGAAGGCATCGTAGGCATAGTCGGTCCGGCCGGCGGGGTCCTCCATGGAGGAGAGACGGCCCTTGGCGTGGTCTCCGTGGTCGTAGCCCAGGCGAAGGCTTGTTGAATCCGGCCAGGTGATGCGGGTGAGACGGTCGGCGGCATCGTAGGTGTAGCTGGCCTGAACCCCCTTTTCGTCGGTGCGGGAGGTCAGGTTGCCGGACTCGTCGTACCGGTACTCGGTCCGACCCGTGTCGGGTGAGACGGTTTCGAGCATCCGGCCCAGGTCGTCATAGGTGTACGCGGTGACATGGTCCCGGGCATCCTTCACCCGGATCAGGTTGCCGTGAGGATCATAAGCCAGATGGGTCTCGGCGCCTTCCGGCTGAAGCACCGAGGTCTGGCGGTTGTGGAGGTCATAGGTGTATTGGGTCACCCGGCCGTTGGCATCAAGGATGGAGGTGATATTGCCGGCGTCGTCATAGGTCCTCTCCTCGGCGGCGTCGCCGGGGTACAGCAGATGCTGCAGGCGGTTGAACGCGTCATAGGCGTAGCGCAATTGGGTGGCCTGTTCCCCTTGCTGATCATAGATCTCTGTGCGGGTCTGATTGCCTTCGGTGTCGTGTGCGAACCGGATCTGGTTCCCTTGCCCGTCTTCCACCAGCTCCAGCCTGCCGGCGTCGCTGTACCCGTAGTGAAGGGTCTTTCCCCCGGGCAAGGTGAGACGGGTGAGATGCCCGGCCTCATCGTAGGTGTACCGGGTTTCCTCGTGGTTGGTCATGGACGAGACGAGCCTTCCGCGCAAGTTATAGGAGAGGGAGGTGATCCCCCCGTTTGCGTCCTCGATCCGCTCCGGAAGCCCGTAGCCGTTGTACATGCTCAGACGGGTTTGGTGGCCCATGGGGTCGATGATCTTTCGAAGCATGCCCCGGTCGAGGCCCTGATCCGGCCGGTCGGGGTAGTAGACGAAGCGGGTGATGTCCTCGACGTCCCTTCGGGGGCCGTTCACCGAGAGGATCCTCCCCCGTTCGTCATAAGTATAGGAGGTGAAGCTCTGCACATCGCCGGACGGTGAATATCCCTTTCGGACACGAAGGGTGAGGTTCCCGCGATCATCGTACACGTAAAGGGTTTCCGAGTCCCGGCTCGAATCTGTCACACTTCGAACGCGCTCGGAGGCGAGCCGGTTGAAGATCGGGTGATAGGTGTATCGGGTCGTTCTCTCCTGGGACGTGCCCGCCGCTTCGGTCCGCGTGAGCACATGCCCCCTCGCGTCGTGAGTCAAGGTCGTCGCCCGGCCGGACTTGTCCTCGCGGCGTGTGATGCTCAGTCGATGGTCCAAGTCGTAAACGGCGCCGGACTCGGTGAGGCAGGTTTTGCAACCGGACCCCGAGGCCTCGGCCACCCGGCCGATGCCGTGGGCTACATGGAGATGGAACACCTTCTCTCTTCCGAGGGAGTCGGTGATGGTCCGCTTGTTTGCAGGTCCGTACTGTATGTGCACTTGCTCCATGCCGTCGGCGCCTGAGGTCATGACAGCCCGATCCCGGCGGTCATAGGTGACGGTGGTGACCCGAAGGCCTCGTTCGTCGATCACCCCGGTCAGGTTGTGGGGATCGCTCGGGTCTTCGTAGAGGTAGCGCTTACGGGTGTCGTCCGGGTAGACCACGTCGGTGAGGTTGCCCTCCTGGTCGTAGGCGAACGAGATGCGGCCCGCGGGGCCGCTCACGGATTCGAGCTTTCCCTGCTGGTTGTATGCGAACGCCAGGGTCCGGCCGAGGCTGTCCTCCACGCCCGACGGGCGCTGTTCCTCGTACCAGACCACCTGGGTATTGCCATTGGGGTCCGAGATCTCCAGAAGACGGCCCGACGCATCAAACCGCCATGTCCGGTCGTACCGGTCAATGCGCTCGTAGCCGTCCGGCACCTTCCGAATGACCTCGCGGTAGTCCGTCTCGGCGTGATACACGTGCTTCTCCGCCTTGGTAAATCGAATCGCCATGCCGCTTGTGGTCTTCAGCAGCAGGGAATCGCCCTGGTTGATCACGCGGTCCGACCAGGTGAACGACCAGCCGTGACCCAGTAGCCCGTCCTCGTTCGCTCGGCTGTTGTAGTAGCGCTCGAGACGGAAGGGAAGCCCGGGCCCCTGAATGCGCAGGTCCTCGTCGATGTGGAACATGTTGCCCGTGGCGAAGTTGACGGGGTCGCCGGTGTTCGCTCGGGTCTCACAGGGCCCCCGGCCCGGTCCCAGGTTCTTGGCGTCAACCAGCTGTCCTTTGGACAACAGGATCAGGGTGGTCTTGGCCCATGCGGACCAGGCCCCGTTGTGGGCCCGGGCGCGTGCATACAGGGTGTGTTTTCCCGGGCTCAGCTTGGTGGTGTCCAGCAGGGAGCCGGTGACCTGCTCGTAGCTCCATGAAATCTCGGTGCCCTCGTACGCCTTTCGACCTTTCCGGTGCTGCCGGCGTTTGCCGTTCAGATAGAGCTCCACGGTGCCCTCGAGCCCGCCGGCGTGCTCTCGAAAGTCCACCGACCCCAGGACGTCCACGGCCTCTCCGTGCAATCGCACCCCCGGATCGGTGACGATCACCCGGGGCGTGTTGTCGATCTCAAAGGTATCGCCGGACCACTTCGACCACGTCCCGTTGTGCGCCCGGGCACGCACGTAGATCCTGTGCGTCCCGTTTCCCCATTGGCCTGCGTCCAGGAACTCCCCCGTCATGTCCCGGTAGCTCCAGCTCACTTGGGTCCCTTCGTAGGTCTTCACGCACTTGCGGTGCTTCCGTCTGGTTCCGTCGATGTACACCTCCACCAGGCCTTCCTCGCCTCCGGCGTGCTCCTTGAAGGTCACCGTCCCGGTGAGGTCGAACAGCCCTTCCACACGCCCCGGGCTCGTGATCTCCACCGCCGGCCGGTTGTCCACCTCGAAGGTGCTCTTCGCCCACTTCGACCACGTCCCGTTGTGCGCCCGGGCACGCACGTAGATCCTGTGCGTC
>CAYYVD010000026.1:20312-24599 GCA_964475045.1 uncultured Desulfobacterales bacterium
TCCGTCGATGTACACCTCCACCAGGCCTTCCTCGCCTCCGGCGTGCTCCTTGAAGCTCGCCGTCCCGGTGAGGTCGAACAGCCCTTCCACACGCCCCGGGTCTTGGACGGTGACCGTCGGTTGGTTGTCGATGCGGATTCGGGCGGTGGCGCGTTTCGTGATGCCCTTGGAGTCCACCGCCATGGCCCTGAACCGGTGAACCCCCTGGGGTAGCCTTCCTCCGTCCAGGACCTCAGTCCACTGGGCCGATCCGTTGCCGGCGATTCGCGCGACCCGCTTGCGGTTGTGAAAGACGCGAAGGGTCCCGGAGTCGACGTCCCGGCAGTCCGGCGGGTCGTCGTCGTTGCAGATGCGATAGCTCGAAAACAGTGCGTTCGCCGACACCCGGATGGTCCCTTCGTTGCCCGAGATGGAGATGGAGGCCTCGGTCGCCCAGGCCGGAGAGGGGCTCGCGATGAAGAGAAGGAGGAGGAGGAAGCCGCAGAAGAAAACCCCGCCCCTGTCCTTGGCGCCGGACCGGCGTCGGATCCACGCTGAGAGGACCAAGGCAAGGATCACGGCCGGAGCGAACAGGATGCGAATCAGATTGTGCTCCCCGTCGAAGAGCAGCGTCTCCACGAAGCAGCCGGTCCCACCCTGTCCGTCCTGGAGCCGGCCCCTTTCGCAGAAGGGGGTGGGCACCTTGCCGGTGGTGTAGATGGAGAAATGATCCACCTCGAAGACCACGCTCCTCGTCTCGCCGTCGAGATACAGGATGGGAACGGCCTCCCACTCCTGCGTGGACATCTCGTAGGTCATCACCTGGTAGTCGGTGAGCTCGCCTTCCTGCAAGGCGTGATACATGTCCTCGGTGAGGGGCATGGACACCGTGATGGGCTGCTCGAACGCGGCCCCGTCCGGACCGAAGTCGAGCACGTGACCGACGGACTGAAAGCCGTCGGGAATGGCGGGAGGGTTCACGACCCGGCCGATGCTGATCTCCGCCGGCCCCTCCAGAGCGCCCAGGGGGATCTCGAGGACGGTCCCTCGAATGGGGCTCTCTTCACGGTACACCTCCACTCGAATCGACCCCTCGTCATTGGGCCACACAGTCTCCTGGACCTCGATGACCAGCTCGGGCTCGAGCTCCCCCAGGTTCACGGTGAACGAGGCCGTGTCCATCCAGGGCCCGACAAGCTCCCCCTGAAAGGCCCGGCAGCGCCAGTAATAGGTCTCTCCGTCCTCGAGGGCGCCTTCCGGGCCCCATGAGACGAGGGGCTCGCCTCCTGGCGCATACCCGATTTCCACCAGGGAGCCGAGCTCCCCATCTGCGTAGAGCTCGAACTGGAAGGTCTCTGCGGACTCAGAGGGGTTGTTGACCGAGAGCAGCGGGTGCAGCGTGGTCACGACCCCGCCCTCCACGGGGTTGTTCAGGGTGGGGGCGTCGAGCGGCGGTTCTCCGGGAACGACCTGAAACACGCCCCGGTCCGACCAGTCGCCCTCGGCCCCGTGCTCGTCCACGGCCCGGGCGCGCCAGAAGTAAAAGGTCTCCGTGGAAAGCGGGACCGTCAGCTCCCAGGATTCCTCGTCGCTCTGCCCTGCCGCCACGAACTGGGTCAGGGAGTAGTCCGTGTAAACCTCGAACGTATAGGACACCGCATCCTCGTCCGGATCCGCAGCGGGCTTGACCCTGAGAACCGGTGTGGTGTCGGGGACGTCCTCTTCCACCGGAAAATCGAGTGCGGGCCTCTCCGGTGGATGGTTCACCGTGCCGATTCGGAAAGAGGCCACGGCCCACGGTCCATAGGCCTTGCCGTCATGGGCCCGCGCCCGCCAGTGGTAGGTGGAGCCCTCCGACAGGGACTGCTTCAGGGTCCAGACGGTCGTGGTGCCCGGCCCCTCGGGGACGGGGCCGGAAAAGTATCGCTCCTCCCCGACGAACGCCTCGGACAAGCTCACCTCGAAGAAGTAGGTGAGGCTGTCGAAGTCCGGATCCTCTGCATGGCCCACCTCCAGTGCCGGCCGCGCATCGGGAATCTCCTCTCCGGGCTGCGGGCTCAGGACCACGGGTGTTCCAGGGGCGTCGTTGCCCGTGTTGACCACGAACGACGAGCTCCCGGACCACGGCCCGGCCAGGCCCTCGCCGTCCACGGCCCGGCCCCTCCAGTGGAAAGCGGTGTTGTCGGCCAAGGGCTCGGGAAGGGTGAAGGCGGTGTGTCCCTCGGGTCCTTCGGTGACGTTCTCGACGGAAAAGACGGGGACCTCGAGGTGCTCGTCCGCATAAACGGCAAACTCGTAGAACACCGGTCCGGGCTCCGGATCCGAGGCGTTGATGACCGTCAGGGTTGGCTGTCTCGAGGCCGCATGGGATTCGTGGACCGGGGAGATCGGAAGCGGTGCGGAGGGAGGCGTGTTCTCCGCGTTCACGAAAAAGGATCCCTCACACCAGGGACTGGAAAACAGCCCGTCCTCAGCGCGGCTTCGCCAGAAGTATCGGGTGTCCTCCTCGAGGGGTTCGTCGAGGGGCCAGGAGGTGATTTGAGGTCCCTCCGCCACCTGGGCCGCGGACGCGGTCAGGCTTTCGAAGGCCTCCTGGGTCGACAGCTCGAACCGGTACGTGAGAAGATCCCCGTCCGGATCGAAGGCGTTGCTCACGGAGAGCACCGGGGTGGCCTGCTCCACCGTGCTCCCGTTCAGGGGATGATGCAGCCCGGGGGGCACCGGCACCCGATGCTGGATGTCGACCGTTGCCGAGGAAGCGGTCAGGGGATTGCCTGCGGGATCCGTGATGCCGAGCAGGGTCAACCCATAGACCGCGCCGGGCGCAATCTCGCCCGAAAGCGTGAGCTCATAAGCGGTCTCGTGAATGCACGTCACCCCCTGGACCGAAAGCCCCCCCGCCATCTGGTAGCTCGATGGCACACCGGCACCCGTGACCGGTTCGCTGAAGGTCACACGAACCCGGGATCGATCGATCCACTGAAGCATCCCCGTCCGGGAGGGAGGCGAGCCGTCGTAGGCAAAGGCGCGTCTCTCGGACACGCCCTGCTTCCCGGATCGATCCCAGACCCTGGCCTGCAGCAGGTAGGTCCGGCCGTCCTCGAAATGCTCGGGATCGAGGGCATAGCTCCACCGTTCCTCCTGAAGCTCGGCCGGGTTCCAGGTCTCCGGACCCTCCTGCCAGGCTGTTCCGTTCCAGTAGCACCGCGAGTCGCCGCATTCCGTGTGCAGGGCGACCCCCGCGCCGGAAAGCCCCAGGCCGCTTCGGTCCAGAGCGGACCCGCGAATGGTGTCCTCTCTGCTCCAGGTGTGGGGCCCGTACCAGGGGGCCGTTGGGGCCAGCACGACCTGCGGAGGGGGGCTGCTCTGGATCCTCCGGGCGAGGCGATTCCCGGTTTTGTCGTAGGTATAGAACACCTGGGTGCCGTTGTCGTACGCTGCTCGAATCAACCGGTCGAGGCCGTCGTACTCATAGACCACGGCGCAGGAGGAGGCGGGCGCAACGACCTCCCAGGGAACCGCCGCCAAGGTCAGGAGCACCGTGAGCAGAAGACGACTTCGGGTTGTAAAGAGCGACCGGAGCATGGGCTTCATGGAAGGACGACTCCTTTCCTTTGACAGGTTCCCTGGCCAAGCATCCAGACGCCGGACGGACGCCAGGTCCGCCGGCGGCCTCCTCCTGAAGCGTGACGGCTAAACAGGATTCGTGCCAGAGCTCCGGCGCCGGAGGGGAGTCGCTCCAGCAGACGGGACATCCTCCGACAACATGTTGATTTGGTTTGATTTTCATCGATACACCAACGCTCGCGGAAAATGGATTGCGGCCTGGAGAGCGACCCCGAGCGCGGCGTCACCCGGATTGCGGGTGCACAGAAACCAATGCACGACGAACGGTCTTGTGTGCATTCGGCTGGTTCACTTTTCGGAGGAGGCGAGGTGGCAGGGTGGGGTTCGAAACGGACACTCTGCCGAAAGTGCAAGGCGCCCTCGAAAGCACGTCTCCACCATGAGTGGGGCACCGGACCGCGACAATCCGTTGAAAAATCTCCGGGTTGGTGGTATGTAGGGTGCGGTTGGACCCGGGCGGTGGACGATGAGGCCTTTATCGAGGCCCGGCCGACCGCCCTTCATCCATACACCGGGCGCCCGAGAGCCAAGCGGGTCGCCCGCCCCACCGAATGGAGGAACACATGGCGACCAAGCTCTGGCAACCGTCCGAGGACCGCATTCGCAACACCCACATGTTCCGTTTCATGCACGGGGTGAACGAGAAGCACGGCCAGGCCTTTGCGGCCTACGACGATCTCT
>CAYYVD010000027.1:0-23565 GCA_964475045.1 uncultured Desulfobacterales bacterium
CATCTCGCGCTCGAGCTGGGCCCGGTGAAACCGGGTGATGTTGGCGGCCGCGGCGCGGAGCGCTTCCACGAGGTCCGGGGAGACCCGCTCGTAGGCCTCCTGAATCTCCCGGGCCTCGACCTCCAGGTGCTCCGCCTCCAGGGATTGACCGAGACCCAGATGTCCTTCCACCACGGCGGAGTCGCCCCGTTCGCGGACGCTTTGAACGATGCCCCGTACGTAGTCGTGCTCCGAGGAGACGTCCTCCATGGAGCGGCGGAGCAGGGCGGCGCGTTCCTCGGGGCTCAATTCGTCGATGGCGCAAGGGGTCAGGTTCATCGGGTCTTTCTCCTTCTGCAGTAGTCGGTGAGGGCATCCCGGGTGCTCGAGAAGGCAAGCTCGCCCCAGGGGATCTCGTCGGGCCGAATGAACCGGGCCTCGGCGGTTTCGTCCGCGGCCACGAGGTCCCCGGACACGAGCCCGGCGGTGTACACCACCACGATCACGGTTTCGCCGGGATAGGAGTAGACGCCCAGCAGGTCCCGAATGCGGGTTCGAAGACCACACTCCTCCTCGGTCTCGCGGAGGGCGGCGGCCTCCACGGTCTCCCCCCGGTCCACGAACCCCCCGGGCATGACCCAGCGGCCGACCTGAGGCTGGATGCCGCGGCGAAGGAGCACGATCCCGTTTTCGGACTCCACAATGGAGCAGGCCACCACCTTGGGGTCCAGATAGAGCGGGGACCGGCACACCGTACACACCAGCCGGTCCGGTTCCCCCGGTTTCAGCAACCGGGTCTCGAGCGGGCCTCCGCAGGCCGGGCAGTATCGAAAGGCGTCAGGACCCGTCATGGGGCGATCCGGCGGCGTTTCGTTCAGATGGAGGGGGCGCCATGGCGGGCCCGAACGGAAACCTGGGCTCGCAAGGCGCCGTGAGCCACACGAAATCGGCGATCTCGGTGGGGATGGCGGTGTGGTTCGAGATCGGGTAAGGCAGGACGGTCACGGCGGAGACCGGGGCGCGTCTCAGCACGCGATTGGGGATGCCGAACCGGTACTCCAGGTGTCCGTTTCCTGCAAAGGCGACGACCTGGTTGTGGTTTCTTCCGGCCTTCTCGAAATGGCGGGCGAGGTTCCGGGCCATCACCTCGTCGTACACGCACTGGGCTTCGTAGAAGAACTGAAAGTCGGGAATGCCGGCCCGGCCGTGCATGAGGTAGGCCTTGCGAACGTAGTCCCGGTGGGCTTCGTTCGTGAGGTCGATCTGCCTGGGAAGTTGTGCACGTTCGTCCGGGGTGAGCCCCTCGAGTCCGACCCTCGCCACCTTGCGGACGAGAGCCACGGGGACGTTGAGGGCCAGTACACGGCTTCCGTTCTCCCTGGCCAGGAGGAGAAGAGGGCGGTAGAAGTGGTAGGGAAAACCCCAGTTCTTCCTCCAGCCCACGGCGTCGAGAAATTCGGGCTCGGTCATCTCTCCGGCCGTGTAACGGTCCAGCACGTCCTGCTGCGGGGCCCGGAAGAACTCCATGGCCACATCCACCGGACCGCAGCAGGCCATGAGGGCCTGCAGGATCTGGACCTGGATGAGGTGATGCTCGGCGTTGGTGTGGACCTCGCCCACGAACACGAGGTCGCCGGCGGCCACGCGATCGATCAGAGAAGGAAAGTCCAGGCCCTCGGCCTGGTGGAGATCGATGATGTCTCCCGGGCCGTATCGGCCTTCTGCACCGCGGATCTCGGCCACCGGAGGAAGCTTGTGCCCGGAGGGGGCGCAACCGGCCACGAGGGCCGCGGCGAGAAGGGCGAGAAAAGGCGTATGGGGCTGGAATCGGCTCATGGGCGGTTCGGGACAATTCGCTTGACTGGTTTCTTTCCTATCACTTACTCTGAGGCCGCGCAAGCCCGGAAAACAGGACGCCCCAGGGGAAGGAAGCATTGGACACCGAGTGCCCGCTCCTCCACGTCATGAAGGACTATCCCAAGGAGGTCATCCTCCGCGACGGAAGCGGGGTGACCCTGAGGCCCGTGTCGGCCGACGACGGCCACCTCCTTGAGCGGATGCTGAACCGGCTGAGCGACGAGGACCGCTGGTTCCTGGGGCTCGAGGGCGACCTGAACGCCTTTGTGAAGACGTGGATCCGGTTTGCAGGGACGGACCGGGTGTTCTCCATCGCCGCCGTGCTCGAGGGCCGCATGGTCGCCGTGGCCGCCCTGGTGCGGGAGCGGCGGGGCTCGGAAGGGCACGTGGGAAACATCCAGATCTCGGTGGCCCCCGAGTACCGTGAGCGTCGCTTGGGGACCTGGATGCTCCTGGACCTCATCAACGCGGCCATGTCCATGGGCCTCGAACGGCTGGTCATGCGCCTGGTCGAAGGTCGGGATGACACGATCATGCGCGGTGTGGAAAAGCTCCGGTTCTCCCGGGAGGCCGTTCTCGAGGACTTTGTCAAGGACCTGGAAGGAAGCTTCCACAACCTGGACCTGATGGTCAAGCGTCTTCCAACGGAATGGGTCCCCGAGCTCGCCCTCTGAACCGCCGGCCGCCTTCCCTGGTCTCTGCGTACGATACCGCCGAAGATTCGCCATGAAACAAGTCCCCATGACGCACCAGGACCTGGATCCGGACTCCCTTCGAAGCCGGCTTCCGGCGCGGCCCGGCGTGTATCTCTTCAAGGACGACGCAGGGCGCATCCTCTACGTGGGCAAGGCCAAGGACCTCCGAAAGCGGGTCATGAGCTATGTCAAGCCGTCGGGGGTCCCCCCGCAGAAGACCCGGCTCATGCTTCGCCGGGCCAGGAGCCTGGAGACCATTCTCACGGAGACCGAGAACGAGGCCTTCATTCTCGAGGACACGCTGATCAAGCGCCACATGCCCCGATACAATGTGGTGCTCCGGGACGACAAGCGCTACCCCTGCCTCAGGCTCGACCTCCGCCAGACCTACCCGCGCCTTCAGGTGGTGCGCCGGATTCGAAAGGACGGCGCCCTGCACTACGGGCCTTTCTCATCCGCCGGGTCGGTCCGCGCCACGCTCAAGCTCATCGAGACGGTGTTTCCGTTGCGCAAGTGCCGGGGCAACCACCCGCCCAAGCGGAGCCGCCCCTGCCTGAACTTCCAGCTGGGGAGATGCCTGGGCCCCTGCACCCGGGACGTGCCTCCGGAGGTCTACCAGGAGCTCGTGGACCAGGTCCGTCTCTTTCTCGAGGGCCGGAACCGGGAACTCCTCAGACGCCTGCGTGCGGCCATGAAGGAGGCGTCGGACGCCCTTCAGTTCGAGCGGGCCGCCCGGGTTCGTGACCGGATTCGGGCCATGGAACGCATCGTGGAACGCCAGCACGTGGTCTCGGGGGCCATGGAGGACTGGGACGTGATCGGGCTGGCCGAGCAGGAGGGGACCTTTCAGGTGGTCAACCTCCATGTGCGGAAAGGAGCGCTGGCCGAAAGCCTCCCCTACCGGTTCCGCCAGCAGGGTGCGGGCCCGGCCGAGGTCATGGAGGCGTTTGTCAAGCAGCACTATGCCGAGGGCGCGTTCGTGTCCGGGACGATCCTGGTTTCGGACCCCGTGGAGGACGAGGAGGCCATCCAGTCCTGGCTGTCGGAGCGGGCCGGAAGGAAGGTGGCGCTCCGCCGACCGGTCCGAGGGGATAAACGGCGTCTGGTGGACATGGCCGTGAGCAATGCGAGAAGCCTCCTGGGGCGGCAGGTGGCTTCGGGGGACCTGACGGAACGGGTCCGGGAGGCCCTTCACCTGGACCGTCGACCGGAGCGCATCGAAGGGCTGGACATCTCCAACGTCCAGGGGGACTTGGCTGTGGGCGCGGTGGCGGTGTTCCTGGAGGGCGAACCGGACCGGCGGGGTTACCGCAACTACCGGATTCAGGACCAGGGGGCGATCGACGACTACGCCATGATGGCCGAGATGGTGGAGCGGCGGCTGGACAAGGGAGACCCGCCCGACCTGTTCCTGGTGGACGGAGGCAGGGGCCATCTGGCCGCGGTGGAGCGGGTCGTGAATCGCCGGGAGCCTTCCGAGCGGCCGGCACTGGCGGCCATCGCCAAGCGGGACGACCTGCGCGGGGAGCCTGCGGACAAGGTGTTCGTCCCCGGCCGAAAGAACCCCCTTCCCCTGCCTCCGGACCACCCGGTGCTCCTGCTGCTGATGCGCATACGGGACGAGACACACCGCCGGGCGGTGGGCTACCACCGAAAGCTTCGTGGAAGGGCCGCCACGATATCGGCCCTGGACGCCGTGCCCGGAATCGGACCGAAGCGAAAGCAAGTCCTCATGGCCCGTTTCGGAGACGCGGCGTGCCTGTCCAGAGCTCGACCGGAGGAGATTGCCGCGCTTCCGGGGATCAGCCTGAAGACCGCCGAGCTCGTATTGAATGCCCTGAAAACACGGGGACATGGCCCTTGAATTGGGGTTGACATCCGGAACGGGGCTGTGTTATAGAGACTCGACATTTCGCACACCGGCTTTCCATGCGTGCACGGCGGCGCCTCACGCCGCGACCCCAAACCCGAGCTCAGAGAGACGACCTTGGCCTTCAAAAAGATCACCATCATGTTCTTGTCCGAGGGGGCCAGAAAAGTACGGCAGATCAAGGTCCCCAAGTGTTTTCTCACCTTGTTCGTCCTGACCGCACTCTGTGCCGGCGCGGTGTTGACCTGGATGGTGCTGGATTACCGGGAGATCAAGGAAGAGGTCCCCGAGCTGGCCAGGCTTCGAAAGGAGAACCGGCAGCAGCGGGTGCAGCTCCTGGCCCTGTCCCAGAAGATCGAACAGATCAACGCCAGGATGGGTGATCTCCGCGAGTTCGACCACAAGCTCAAGGTCATGGTGAACATGGAGCCCGGGGAAGACTCCGGTCAGCTCGTCGGCATGGGGGGGTCGACCACCTCCGCTTTTGACGCGAAGCAGGGGGTGGAAGCCTCTCACCGCGAGCTCGTGCGCTTGATGCACCAGTCCCTGGAAAACCTCGATCAAGAGGTGGCCATCCGTACCCGGGAGAAAAAGGAGCTCTACAAGTATCTGGACAATCAGAAGGCCATGCTTCGGTGCACCCCGAGCCTGTGGCCCACCAAGGGATGGATCAGCTCGGAGTTCGGGACCCGGGTCTCCCCGTTTACGAACCAGAAGGAGTTTCACCAGGGGCTCGACATCGTCACCCGGCTGGAGACCCCCGTGGTGGCGCCCGCGGACGGGGTGATCTCGGGCGTGGGCTCCAATTACGGCTACGGCAAGATCCTCACGGTCAAGCACGGGTACGGTTTGAAGAGCCGCTACGCCCACCTGCACAAGATCCTCGTGAAGAAGGGCGAGTACGTCAAGCGGGGCCAGACCATCGCCCTGGTGGGGAACACGGGGCGGACCACCGGCCCCCATCTCCACTACGAGGTCCATCTCAACGACGTCCCGGTGAACCCCAGGCGGTACGTCCTCGAATAGGGGGCGTCTACTTCCCGAATCCTCCGCGAGCTCCCCAGCCGGAAAGCCTTCCCCGTTCACCCACGGGGGGCTCGAGGGCCCTTTCGACCCTGCCTCGTTTTCCGGATTCTGTACACAAAAGACCCCACGACGCTTGGAAGCCGCATTTCGAAGCCAAGGTTTGACCCGATTCCGGTCCAATGCCCGGGCTTCCTTTTTTTTACTGTCTGTTGTAATCTAATATGTTTGGATTATGGTTTATGCAGGGTCTCCTGGAGGAGGCCCTTGGAGGTCCCGGGGAGATGCGGGGGCCGAGCCGGAAGCGAGCCTTTCCGGTGAAAACGAGCAAGGAGCAAACACCGCCCATGTTGGGAAGACTGTTCAAAGGGATTGTCGGAAGCAAGAACGACCGCGAGCTGAAGAGGCTCAAACCCACTGTGGAGGAAATCAACGCACTCGAGCCGGAGTTTCAAGCGCTGTCGGACGAGGCGTTTCCGGCCAAAACCGATGCGTTTCGGGAGCGCCTGGAGCAGGGAGAGACCCTGGACGACCTCCTCCCCGAGGCCTTTGCCGCGGTTCGCGAGGCCTCGGTGCGCGTTCTGGAGATGCGCCACTTCGATGTCCAGCTCATCGGGGGGATGGTGCTTAACCAGGGCAAGATTGCGGAGATGAAGACCGGAGAAGGAAAGACCCTGGCCGCCACACTGCCCCTCTACCTGAACGCCCTGACCGGAAACGGCGCCCATCTGGTGACGGTGAACGACTACCTGGCCAGGCGCGACGCCGAGTGGATGGGCGGCATCTATCACTTCCTCGGCCTCTCGGTCGGCGTCATCGTCCATGGGATGAACGACGCGGAACGAAAGAAGGCCTACGGGTGCGACATCACCTACGGGACGAACAACGAGTTCGGGTTCGACTATCTTCGGGACAACATGAAGTTCGACGCCTCCGAGTGGGTGCAGCGGGGACATCACTTCGCGATTGTGGACGAGGTGGACAGCATCCTGATCGACGAGGCCCGGACCCCCTTGATCATCAGCGGCCCCATGGAGCAGAGCGACAACGAGACCTTCATGGAGGTCAAGCCGCTGGTGATCCGGTTGAAGGAAAAGCAGGGCGGGGTCGTCCGCTCCCTGCTGAAGGAGGTCCGCTCCGAGCTGGAGCAGGAGGAACTCGGGGAGGACACCATCGAAAAGCTGGTCCAGATCAAGCGAGGGGACCCGAAGAACGCCACGTTTCTGGACCTGGTGGCCAAGAACCCGAGCCTCAAGAAGCAGATCGACCGGACCGAGAGCATGTTGAGCGCACAGAAGATGCTGTCCGATCTGGATCAGGAGCTCTACTGCACCATCGACGAGCGGAGCAACTCGGTGGAGCTGACGGACAAGGGAATCCAGCTGCTGTCCGCAAGCGATCTCGGGGAGTTCGCCCTTCCGGATCTGGACCAGGAGGGGCATGACATCCGCGAGGACGAGAACCTGGACGAGGAGGTAAAGGCTCAGCAGCTGCAGGAGCTCGAGCAGCGCTACGTCCGGTCCTCGGAGCTCCTGCACGCCACCCAGCAGCTCATCAAGGCCTACTGGCTCTTCGAGAAGGACGTGCAGTACGTGGTCAACGACGGTCAGATCGTCATCGTGGACGAGTTCACCGGGCGCATGATGCCGGGCCGCCGCTGGAGCGACGGGCTCCACCAGGCCGTGGAGGCCAAGGAAGGGGTCAAGGTGGCCGGCGAGAACCAGACCCTGGCCTCGGTGACGTTTCAGAACTTCTTCCGCATGTACGACAAGCTGGCCGGCATGACCGGTACGGCGGACACGGAGGCGGCCGAGTTCAACAACATCTACAAGCTCGATGTGAACGTGATCCCCACGAACCAGCCCATGATCCGGACCGACTTCCCGGACGTGATCTACAAGACCGAGCGGGAGAAGTTCCTGGCCGTGGTCGAGGAGATCAAGGAGCTCTATGAGAAGGGGCAGCCTGTGCTCGTGGGAACCATATCCATCGAGAAATCGGAGATGCTGAGCAAGATGCTCAAGCGTGCCGGCGTCCCCCACTCCGTCCTGAACGCCAAGCACCACGAAAAGGAGGCCGAGATCATCGCCCAGGCCGGTCAACCCAAGACGGTCACCATCTCCACCAACATGGCGGGACGTGGAACGGACATCGTTCTGGGCGAAGGGGTCATCGAACTCGGAGGGCTGCACATTCTGGGCACCGAGCGGCACGAAAGCCGGCGGATCGACAACCAGCTGCGGGGCCGCTCCGGACGGCAGGGAGACCCCGGGTCCTCCCGCTTCTACCTGTCCCTGGAGGACGACCTGCTCCGCATCTTCGGCTCCGAGCGCATTGCATCGATCATGGAGCGCTTCGGCATGGAGGAAGGGGAGCCCATCGAGGCGGGCATGATCTCCAAGGCCATCGAGAACGCCCAGAAAAAGGTGGAGGCCCACAACTTCGATATTCGCAAGCATCTCCTCGAGTACGACGATGTCATGAACAAGCACCGGGAGATCCTCTACTCGCTACGGAGGGACGTGCTCATGGGAGAAGGCCTCGAGGACATCCTTCGAGACATGACCGAGGCCAAGATCGAGGACCTCGTCATGCGCTTCACCGACCCCAAGGCCTTTCCCGAGGACTGGGACGTTCGGGGGTTGAAGGAAAGCGCCTCCAGGCTGTTCGGCTTTGTCCCCAAGATCGGGCCCGAGGACCTGGGGGATGCGTTCGAGGATCTGAAGACCGAGGATCTGGCCGAAAGACTTCGAACCGAGGCCCGCGAGGCCCAGGAGAGGCGGAAGCGGGACATCGGGGAGGAGGACCTGGCCACCCTCCAGCGTATCGTCATGCTCCAGATCATCGACGAGCAGTGGGTGGCGCACCTTCAGGACATGGAGCATATGAAGGAGGGGATCGGACTGCGCGGGTACGGGCAGTTGGACCCCCTGCGGGAGTACAAGAAAGAGGGGTTCGCCCTGTTCGAGGAGCTCATGGACCGCATTCGGGAGGAGACCCTGGGAACCTTGAGCCGCTTTCAGGTGTTCCGGCAGAGGCCCCCCCAGGAGGTCCCGCGAAGGAAAGAGCGTCAGATGCAGCTCAGCCGCGGTGACGGCCCGCCCGCCCAGGTCAAGCGGGAGGGGGAGAAGATCGGACGCAACGCCCCCTGCCCGTGCGGATCCGGAAAGAAGTACAAGAAGTGCTGCGGCGCAAACCTCTGAGATCGAGCGGAGCACGGAATGAAGAAGACCGAATATCGGGTGCAGGGGTTTCGGGCCGCGGCCGCGGCTTCGGGGCTGAAGAAGCACGGAGGTCTGGACCTGGGGCTGATCGTCTGCGATGCCCCGGCCGCCGCAGCGGGGGTGTTCACCACGAACCGGGTCAAGGCGGCTCCGGTGGCGCTGTCCCAGGAACACATCACCCGAGGGGAGGCCCGGGCCATCGTGGCGAACGCCGGGTGCGCCAATGCCTGCACCGGCGCTCAGGGCCTGGCGGATGCCCGGGAAACGGCCCGGTCTGTGGCGGAAGCCGTCGCGGCGGGGCCGGAGGAGGTGCTGGTGGCCTCCACCGGCGTGATCGGGGCCCGCCTGAACATGGACAAGCTGACCCGGGCCCTGCCCGGTCTCGTGAAGGATCTGTCCGATGCGGGGCTTCCTCGAGTGGCCCGGGCCATCATGACCACGGACTCCTTTCCCAAGCTGAGCGGCCGTGACGGGACCGCAGGGGGGCGCGGTTACCGGATCGTGGGCATGGCCAAGGGAGCTGGGATGATCATGCCCGACATGGCCACCATGCTCTCCTTCCTGCTGACCGATGCCCGGGTGTCGCCCCTGGATCTGAAAATGGCGGTGGCCCGTGCGGCGGACGCCACGTTCAACCGCATCACCGTAGACGGCGACACCAGCACGAACGACACGGTGCTCGTGCTGGCCAACGGCCTTTCGGGGACCGATGCGCTGGAGGGGAAGGATTTGGACGGCTTCTGCGAGGACCTGCGGCAGGTCATGGAAGAGCTGTCCGTGATGATCGTACGGGACGGCGAGGGCGCCACCCGGGTGGTTCACGTGGTGATCGAGGGGGCCCTGTCGGCCGAGGACGCGGACCGGGCCGCCCGAACCGTGGCCAACTCCAGCCTGGTCAAGACCGCCGTCTGCGGAAGGGATCCGAACTGGGGCCGCATCATGGCGGCCCTGGGTCGCTCCGGAGTGTCCATGGAGGAGGAGCGGGTGGACATTCGCATCAACGACGTTTCCATTGTCGAGGCCGGGCTGGGCAAGGGGGCCGAGGCGGAGCGGGAGGCGGCCGGCCTCATGGCCCGCGAGGAGACCGTCCATATCACGGTGGACCTTCACCAGGGGGAGCACCGGGACCGGGTGAGCACCTGCGACCTCACCAAGGCGTACGTGGAGATCAATGCGGACTACCGGACGTGAGCAGGGAGCCTCGGGGGAATTTCGGGGACACCATACTTAATGCAATCACTGGTCCCATGTTGGTCATGGTGTTCTTTCAACAAGGGTATGGTGTCTCAGAAACTCTACAAAGCGGACGACCAGAGGTGAACCAGCACATCTTTCGCGAGTACGACATTCGAGGTCCGGTACCCGAGGCGTTGAACGGGGAGACGGCCGAGTTGCTGGGCCGGGCCGTGGGCACATACTTTCGGGAGCGCGACGCGCAACGGATCGCCCTGGGCCGGGACTGCCGGCTCAGTTCCCCGGAGCTGCACAAGCGTCTGACGACCGGCCTGACCGCCTCAGGGGTGGACATCTTCGACCTGGGTGTGGTCCCCAGCCCGCTGCTCTACTTCTCCCTGCACCGCGAGGAGGTGGACGGCGGCGTGGAGATCACGGGGAGCCACAATCCTCCTGAGGACAACGGCTTCAAGATTTGTCTCGGAAAGCACACCGTGTACGGGGAGGAGATTCGCCGAATCGGCCGGATCGCCGCGTCGCGGCGCTTCGCCCGGGGGGCGGGCCGGGTGCAAACGGCCGACATGATCGGCCCCTATCTGGCGTACCTGAAGGAGAACCTTCGCCCGGGTGCGAATCCGCGCCGGGTGGTCCTGGACTGTGGAAACGGCGTGGCAGGCCTGGTTGCCCCCCAGGCCTACCGGGACATGGGCGTTGAGGTGGAGGCGATGTTCTGCGAGCCGGACGGACGGTTCCCCCATCACCACCCGGATCCCACGATGGCGGAGAACCTGGCGCCGCTTGCAGAGGAGGTCCGCAGGACCGGCGTCGATCTGGGCATCGGGTTCGACGGCGACGCCGACCGCATCGGCGTGGTGGACCACGAGGGTGAAGTCATCTGGGGGGACCGGCTCATGATCCTGTTCTCCCGCGATCTTTTGGCCCGTAGGCCCGGCGCGACCGTCATCGCGGACGTGAAGTGCTCCCGGGTCCTCTTCGAGGACATCGAGGCGCACGGCGGCGTCCCCCTCATGTGGAAGTCGGGCCACTCCCTGATCAAGGGGAAGATGCGCGAGGAGGGTGCGCTGCTGGCCGGTGAGCTGAGCGGGCACCTGTTCTTCGGGGAGCGATACTTCGGGTTCGACGATGCGATCTACGCAGGCGCCCGCCTCCTGGAGATCCTGACCAACACGCCCCGGCGGCTTGGGGACCTCCTGGCGGACGTCCCGGCCACGAAGGCGACCCCCGAGATCCGCATTCCCTGTGCGGACGAGGCCAAGTTCAAGGTGGTGGAGGACCTGGTGCGAACGTTCAAGGCACAGTACCCTGTCATCGATCTGGACGGGGTGCGCGTGCAGCTCGAAGGAGGGTGGGGGCTGGTTCGGGCCTCGAACACGCAGCCTGCGCTGGTCCTGCGCTTCGAGGCGAACGACGAGGAACGGCTCGAGCGCATTCGAGGCCGGGTCATGACCCGTGTGGAGCAGGCCATGAAAGCGGCCGCTTGCGCCTGAAGGGCCGAGCGGCGGAGCACCCCGACGCCGTCGGGCGAACACGGAGGCATCATGGAGGAGCTGCATCTGGAGAAGATGGAACCGAACCGGACCGTGAAGGAGCAGAAACGCCGCGGCCGCCGGGAGAAAACCCCCGTGGACTCGGAGGCGTTTCGAGAGGCCAACCGCCTGGCGCTGGACCTGACCTACGCCTTCGACACGCCGGGGGAAGGGGCCATCAGGCGCGAGGACGTGGAGGGCCTGAAGGACCGCATCCTCGAGGCCAGAGGCATGCTGGAACGGGGGAAGGGGGACATTCGGGATGGGGACGTGGTCATGACCGGGTGGCAGGACATGCCCGAACGGATCGATGCGTCCCATCTCGAGGCCATCCGCACGGCCACCGCCGAGCTCTCCGAGCGGATCGACGCCTTCGTGTCCCTGGGCATCGGCGGGTCCTACCTGGGCCTCGAGGCCACGTTCCGCGCCCTGACCCACACCTACTTCAACCAGCTCAGCCGGGAGGAACGGGGCGGCGCACCGGAGATCTACTTCCTGGGACAGAACATGGATCCGGACTACTTTCGGGACACGCTAGACATGCTGCGGGGCAAGCGGGTGGGCCTGAACGTGATCTCCAAGTCCGGGACCACCACGGAGACGGCCGTAGCCTTCCGGATTCTGCATCAGCTGCTCGAGGACAGCCTGGGTGCGGAGGCGCGGAACCGAATCCTGGTGACCACGGACCGCCACCGTGGCGCCTTGAGGGTGCTGGCCGACCGCAAGGGGTACCGTTCCTTCGTGGTGCCCGAGGACGTGGGAGGGCGCTTTTCCGTGCTCTCGGACGTGGGCCTCGTGGGGCTCTCCATGGCGAACATCGATATCGAGGGCTTTGTGGCCGGGTTTCGAAACATGCGGCAGGTGTGCGCCCGGGACGACTTCTGGAGCAACCCCGCGCTCGTGCACGCAGCCGTGCGCCACGCCGCCTGGCAGAAGGGAAAGAAGATCGAGGTGGTGGCCACGAACGCCCTTCCTCTGTTCTACGTGGCCCGCTGGATGGAGCAGCTGTTTCCCGAGAGCGAGGGGCACAAGGGACACGGCATGTGGGTGTCGCCGTCGCTGTACAGCGAGAAGCTGCACGCCAACGGCCAGATGGTTCAGCAGGGGGAGCGGAACCTCCTGGAGACCTTTCTCCTTCTGGCCGAGCACGACAACCGGGTGGTGATTCCGAGGGACGCCCAGGACCTGGACGGGCTCAACTTCCTCCCGGACCAGGGGGTGGACATGAACTTCGTCAATCGCAAGGTGGTCGAGGGGCCGGCCTATGCCCACCACGCGGGCGGGGTGCCCAACATGACCCTGGAGATCCCTCGAAGGAACGCATACAACCTGGGCCAGGTGTACTACATGATGGAGACCTCCGTGGCCGTCAGCGGGTACCTGCTCGGGCACAACCCCTTTGTCCAGCCCGGTGTGGAGGCGTACAAGAAGGCCATGTTCGCGATGATCGGAAAACCCGGTTTCGAGGACAGAGCGCGGAAGATGGAGGACAACCTGAGACAGAAAGAGAGGATTCGCATTCATGTTTGACCGACCGATCATTCTGGCGACGAGAAACGCCGGCAAGATCAAGGAGTTCGAAGCCCTGCTCGCCGACTTCGGGGTGGAGTTCCGAAGCCTCAACGACTTCGGCCCCATTCCCCAGGTGGTGGAGGACGGAAAGACCTTCGAGGAAAACGCATACAAAAAGGCCCATCAGACCGCGCGCATGCTGGGATTTCCCGCCCTGGCGGACGACTCCGGCCTCGTGGTGGAGGCCCTGGGCGGGAAGCCGGGCGTGCGGACGGCCCGATACGCCGGGGAGGGCGCGTCGGACGAGGAGAACAACCAAAAGCTCCTCGCGGCCATGGAGGGCGTGACCGACCGAAAGGCCGCATTTGAGTGCGCCATCAGCATCGCCGTTCCCCGCGGACCGGCCCTCACCTACGAGGCGCGGTGCGAGGGCGTCATTGCAAGCGAGCCGGCCGGTTCCAACGGGTTCGGGTACGATCCGGTGTTCTACCACCCCCCGCTCGAGAAGACCTTTGCCGAGCTGGCGCCCGAGGAGAAGAACCGGATCAGCCACCGGGGCAGGGCCATGGCCGAGCTTCGGAGCGAGTTCGGCAAGGTGTTGACCTGGCTGGAGCACCGCATGGAGGAGGAGCCGTTCTGAGGCTGTAACCTTTCCTGCGAAACCGGCTCTGTAGTCCCAACGGCCGATGAACCCCGAACTTCGGGTCTGAAGGCCGTGATGGAACGAAAAACCATTGACAAGGCGAAAAAAAGACCTACTATATCCGTATGAATCCTGCCGAAGAGGCAGAGAGACCCCAAGGAGGAGAGCATGTTTGAGGTGACCGACAAGGCAGACGGAATGATCAAAGACTTCATCAAGGACAAGGGCGACGTACCCGGTATCCGGGTTTTTCTCGCCCAGGGCGGGTGAGCGGGGCCCTCTCTGGGCATGGCTCTGGATGAGCCGAAAGACGACGACCAGGTGTTCGAGGTCAACGATCTCAAGTACGTGATCAACAAGGACCTGTACGATCAGGTCAAGCCCATCAGCGTGGATTTCGTGGAATCCGCCATGGGCTCGGGGTTTTCCATTCAGTCCAATCTCAACGCAGGCTCGGGCTGCGGCAGCTCCTGCGGCAGCTCCTGCAGCTGCTGATCCACCCCTTCCCGCACGCGAAAAGGCCTTCTCCCGCCGCCGGCGGGGGGAGGCCTTTTCGGTTCCCTCGTCTTTACACGCTCCTCGGATTGAAGTATCAAGGAAGGCGGACGAGCATCCCAACGACCGGGAGGGGACCTATGATCGGCGAGAACGTGAGGGCCGTGCTGGCGGAGCTGCCGGAGGGCGTGGAGCTGGTGGCCGCGGCCAAGACGCGGACCGCCGGGGAGATTCTGGAGGCAGTGGAGGCGGGCCTTCGGATCGTGGGGGAGAACTACCTCCAGGAGGCCGAGGAGGTGTTCGAGGTGGTGGGAAACCGGGTGCAGTGGCACATGATCGGCCACCTCCAACGCAACAAGGTCAAGAAGGCCGTGGGCATCTTCGACATGATCGAGACCGTGGACTCCATACGTCTGGCCCGGGAGATCGACAAGCAGAGCGCCAAGGCGGACAAGGTCATGCCCGTGCTCGTGGAGATCAACAGCGGCGAGGAGGACCAGAAAGCCGGCGTCCTGCCGGACGAGGCCGAGGCCCTCGTTCAGGAGATATCGGCCCTGGCGGCCGTCCGGGTCAAAGGCCTCATGACCATGGGACCCTTTGCCGGGGACCCCGAGGAGGCCAGACCCTACTTCAGAAAGACCCGGGAGATCTTCGACCGCCTTCGGGATCTCTCCGTGCCCGGAGTGGAGATGAAGGTCCTGTCCATGGGCATGAGCAACTCCTACCGTGTGGCCGTGGAGGAGGGCGCGAACCTGGTACGCATCGGGACCCGGATCTTCGGAGAGCGGTCCTACGACTGACCCTGAAAACTCAGCAGTGCCCAACATTCGTTGATGGATGGGCACGAGCTCGAGGGGCGGAAGGGCGCTGTGGGCTACGCGGCAAAGGAAATGCGCAGGCTCGTGGGCCGGGCCATCCACGAGCGCACCATGCTCGAGGACGGGGACCGGGTCCTGGTGGCCGTGTCCGGAGGCAAGGACAGCCTGTCCCTTCTGTGGCTCCTTCGCGAGCGTCTCCGGCGGATCCCCATCTCCTACGAGATTCTGGCGGTTCACGTGGACCCCGGTTTTGGCGCCGGTTCGAGCTCCCGAATGGCGGCGTTTTTCGAGGAGCACGGTTTCGCCTTTCGCATCATTCAGGGGGACTTCGGCCCCCGGGCCCACAGCCCCGAGAACCTGGAAAACCCCTGCTTCCTCTGCTCGCGCCTTCGAAGGAAGGCCCTGTTCGAGACCGCGGGCGCGCTCGGCTTCAACAAGATCGCCTTCGGGCATCACAAGGACGACCTCATCGAGACCCTGTTCCTGAACCTGTTCTACGGCGGTTCCATCAGCACCATGGCGCCGGTGCAGGGCTTCTTCGAGGGGAGGCTCACGGCCATCCGGCCCCTGTACCGCGTGGAGGAGAAGGTCGTGGGACGGTATGCCCGGGACATGGGCTGGCCGGAGATCGACCTGGGCTGCCCCACGGCCGGGCGGAGCAAGCGAAGCGAGATCCGGGAGATGCTCACCCGCTTCTACCGCAAGAATCCCAAGATCAAAGGCAACATCTTTCACGCCCTGCAGAACGTCCGGGACGGGTACCTGCTCTGAGGGCGGACTCAGCCGGCCAGGAGCGCCAGCGCCGCCTCGGCCACCCGCTCGCCGGTGATGCCGAGGCGCTCGTAGAGCACCTTGGACGGGGCCGAGGCCCCGAACCGGTCGATCCCCACCACCCGGCCGCGATCCCCGGTGTAGCGGTGCCATCCCAGGGTGGCGCCGGCTTCCACCGCGACGCGGGCCGTCACCTCCGGCGGCAGGACCTCGTTGCGATAGGCCTCGGGCTGCTCCTCGAAGAGGTCCCAGGAGGGCATGCTCACCACCCGGGGCTTCCTTCCGGCCTGCTCCAGGCGTTCGGCCGCCGCCAGGGCCGTGTGGACCTCGGAGCCCGAGGCCAGGAGGAGGCAATCCGGCCCGCCATCCCGGGGGTCTTGGAGCACGTAGGCGCCCCGGTGAAGGCCCTGGGCCGGAGCGAGCCTCGCTCGATCCAGGGTGGGCACGCCCTGCCGGGTCAGGCTCAGAAGGGTCGGACCGTCCTGTCTTCGCAAGGCCGCCCGCCAGGCCTCGGCGGTCTCGTTGGCGTCGCAGGGGCGAATGACGCTCAGCCCGGGTATGGCGCGGAGACCGGCCAGCTGCTCGATCGGCTGGTGGGTGGGGCCGTCCTCGCCCAACCCGATGCTGTCGTGGGTCATGACGTAGACGACCTGAACGTTCATGAGGGCGGCCAGACGGATGGAGGGGCGCATGTAGTCGGAGAAGATGAGGAAGGTGCCGCCGTACGGGATCAGGCCCCCGTGAAGGGCCAGGCCGTTCATGATCGCGCCCATGCCGTGCTCCCGTACGCCGAAGTGGATGTTCCGGCCGTGGTACTGACCGGCCTGAAACATGGATGCGTCCTTGACTACGGTCTTGTTGGACGGGGAGAGGTCCGAGGAGCCTCCGATCAGGTTTTCCATGCGGGGGGCGACGGCGTTGAGCACCTGCCCGGACGCGGCCCGTGTGGCCGTCCCCTTGGCGTCCGGCGCGAAGACCGGGATCAGGTCGTCCAGATCGTCCGGGAGCTCCCGCTGCATCCAGCGGTCCCACTCATCGGCCAGATCGGGAAAGGCGTTTCGATAGGACTCCAGGCGGGACTCCCAGCCCGCACTCCATGCGCGGCCTCGTTCCACGGCCTCCCCGAGGTGCTCGCGCGCCCGATCCGGGAAGTGGAAGGGAGGCTCCGCCGGCCAGCCCAGGTTCTCCTTGGTGAGCCGCAGCTCCTCCTCCCCCAGGGGCTCTCCGTGGGCCGACGCCCGGTCCTGCTTGTTGGGGCTCCCGAATCCGATGTGGGTCCGGACGGCGATGAAGGAGGGGCGTTGTTCCTCCGCCCGAGCGGCCCTCAAGGCCTGCTCCAGGGCGTCGAGGTCGTTGCCGTCCTCCACCCGCTGCACGTGCCAGCCGTAGGCCCGATAGCGTTCCTCGCGGTCCTCGGTGAACGACAGATCGGTGCTTCCGTCGATGGTGATGCGGTTGTCGTCGTACAGGCAGATCAGCTTCGCCAGCTGAAGGTGCCCCGCCAGGGAGGAGGCCTCGTGCGTCAACCCCTCCATGAGGTCCCCGTCGCCTGCGAGGACATAGGTGGTGTGGTCCACGATCTCGTGCCCGGGTCGATTGAACCGGGCGGCCAGGAAGCGCTCCGCCATGGCCATGCCCACGGCGTTGGCCAGCCCCTGGCCCAGGGGCCCGGTGGTGGTCTCCACCCCGGGGGTGTGGCCGTACTCGGGGTGCCCGGGGGTGCGGCTGCCCCACTGCCGGAAGCTTCGAAGCTCCTCCTCGGGGAGGTCGTACCCGGTGAGGTGGAGCAGGCTGTAGAGGAGCATGGAGCCGTGCCCGGCGGAGAGCACGAACCGGTCCCGGTCCGGCCAGTCCGGGCGGCCGGGGTCGTGCTTCAGGAAACGCGTCCAGAGCACGTAGGCCGCCGCGGCGGACCCCATGGGCAGTCCCGGGTGCCCGGAGCGGGCCTTTTCCACGCCGTCGGCGGAGAGCATGCGAATGGTGTTGATGCACAAGGTGTCCACATCGGAAGGCATCGGCTTTTCCCCCTCTTCCCTAGGATCCGATTCCGGTCTACAATACGGGGGCGTACTTTATCGTATCTGCCCTTCGTGTCAAGGGGTTCACCACGAAGGGCACGAAGAGGACAAAGAAAAGAGCAAAAAGTACCAAGAACGATGGGGAACGTTTCGGGGACACCATACGAAATTCAGAGTTTCGGGGACACCATACGAAATTCAAAAGATGGGTCATCATTCTCACGATGGGATTTCTTGAATTTCGTATGGTGTCCCCGAAACTCCTGTTCCCAAAACTCTTGCTCTGTGAGGAGAATCCACATGTCCAAGGAAGAAGCCGTTGTGGCACACCTGAACAAGGTGGGCCTGCGCATCGATGTCCCGGGGCGGACCGCGGTCGCCTATGATTTCGTTTTCGGGATCGGGACCGAGGGTCTGTCCCCCCTGGAGATGGAGCTCGAGGGAAAGCGGCCCGAGGAGGAGGTCCAGGTGGAGGTCCCGCCGGAAGGGCCGGGAGCGCTGTTCGGACATCTCCCTCCGCCGCCGGCCTTGACGCAAACGCCGCCCGGGGCGGACCGCCTTCGGGTCACGGTGGAGCAGGTGCGGCGGGCGGAGGAGCGGGAGGTCGTCCGGGCCATGTCCGAGGCGGCGGCCTGCGGGTCGGATTGCTGCGGGCACCACTGAGGCCGGAGCCCGAAGGGGTCGAGGGCGCCTCAGGCGTCACCCTGCCGCCGCATGAGCTCCAGCAGGCGTTGGAGGTCCGCCTCGATACCGGCATCGGACGGGTTTGCAGACGGGTTCTGCCCCAGGACGCCGGCTCGATCCAGGGCGCCGAGAATGAGGGTCGACGGCGTCTTTGCGTACGCCTCCCGCAGGGCCTCCAGGTACCGGCCCAGCTCCCAGAGGCCCTTCAGTTGATCGGGGTAGGCCTGCACGTCTCCGTGGAGACCGAGGGACGCGTGGGTGATCCGCCGCCAGGCCGCAGGGGCCAGGTTGGCCCCGGCGGAGAGGACGCCGTGGCGGCTGGGGTGGGCGAGAAAGGCCTCTTCGTCCCCGTCGTAGATTCGAAAATCGCTTCGGAAACGGACGGCCTTCTGGTAGTTGCGCACCCGGTCCATGGCCCCCCGGAACACCACGCCGCACACCCCCTCCACGTGGGCCGCCTCTTTGAGAACGGCGGTCCGGATGTTGGCGCGCTTCATGGGCCTTGCGGCCTGCTTGACCCGTTCCGGGTCGTTGAACAGGAGCATGGGACGGGATGCGAACGACGTGAGGTCCCTGCAGTGCTGGGGCAGCCCCCGGTTGCTGTGGTAGATGAGGGGCGTGTTCAGCCAGAAGAGCGGCCCGTCGTAGCCCTCGCCCTCCGACGCCTTCTCCAGCGTCTCGAGCATCGAGGCGGTTTCCTCCTGGGTGCTCCCGGTGATCCACACCACCAGGGCGAGGCGGCCCTGCACCCGCCGCATGGCGCGAAGGAGCACCTCCACGCGCTTCCGCCTCCCCAGGTTCGAGCCCCCTCCGGCATCCGGTCCGCAGAGGAGGACGCCTTCCGCAAAGGGGGCCACGCGATCCAGAAGGCGATCGAGGCCGGACGCATCCAGCGTGCCGCCCGGTCCGATCGGCGTGACCAGATCAGCGATCAGGCCTCTGGGGGATGCCGAACGCGCCATTGAGTCGAAACTCCTCTCTACCCAGGAGGTCGTGCAGATGCACCACGCCGAGGATGAGCTGCTGCTTGTCCAGAATGGCCAGGAGCGTAATGGCGAACATCTCCATGAGCGCAAGGGCCTCTGCGGCCGTCTGGTCCTCCTGGACGGTCTTGGGCGAAGAAGACATGAGATCCGCCGCCCTCAGCTCGTGGAGGCTCGAGCCCCGGGCCAGGGAACGCCGCAGGTCGCCATCCGTGATGACGCCGGCCAGCCGCCGGTCCCCGTCCACCACCAGGGTGGCGCCCAGGTGCTTGGCGTTCATCTCCCGGACCACCTCGGAGAAGGGCGCCCCGGCCTCGACCACGGGGATGTTGTCGTCCGTGAGCATCACCTCTCCGACCCGCGTGGACAGCCGCTCCCCCAGGCTTCCCCCGGGGTGGAACTTTCGGAAGTCCTGCTGGTTGAACCGCCGGCTGTGAATCAGGACCACGGCCAGGGCGTCTCCCATGGCCAGGGCGGCCGTGGTGCTGGCCGTGGGGGCCAGGCCCAGGGGACAGGCCTCGCGCTCGACCCCCACGTCGATGACCACGTCGCTCTCCCGGGCCATGGCCGAGTCGAGCCCGCCGGTCATGGCGATGATGCGCGCCTTCATGTTCTTCAGGATGGGCAGCAGGTTGTTGATCTCGACCGTGTGGCCGCTGTTGGAGATGGCCAGGACCACGTCGTCCCGGGTGACCATGCCCAGGTCGCCGTGGATGGCCTCGGCGGGGTGAAGAAACAGCGAGGGGGTCCCCGTGCTGTTGAGGGTGGCGGAGATCTTTCGGGCCACCAGGCCCGACTTTCCCATGCCGGTGAGGATGACCCGGCCCTTGGACTCGAGGATCATGCGAACGGCCTGTTCGAACTCCGGGCCGACACGGTCCAACAGGTCCAGGATCGCCTGGGCCTCGATCTTCAACACCTCCCTGACTTGCTCCAGAATCATGGCCTGCTTCCGCCGTGCCGCCATCGGTGATCGCGCCCGGTTTTCTTACCACGAAGCTTCCCCTGCCACAAGATCGATTTCCCTGCACTTGATCCCCTCGAAAAGGGGTGCTACAGGTAGCAGCGTGAGCCTTCCCGCGACCAAAGGAGAACCCGGATCATGAAGTTCGAAGCCTTTCCCGAGGACATCCGTTCCTCGCTCATTCCCGGCCCGTCGGGCCGCATGCACTACCGCTGCCTCGGTTGTGCCCGGGAGCACGGCATCGACCGTCTCCTGTACACCTGCCCGGCGTGCGGAAGCGTGCTCCTGCTGGAGAACCGCGACTTCGAGCGCGTCAAGGAGACCGGCGGCGAGCAATGGCGCCGGATCCTGGATTACCGGAGGATGCTCAACATCCAGGCCCTCAAAGGGGTGTTCCGGTACTACGAGTTCATCGCCCCGGTGATCCCCCTGGAACGCGTGCTCTACCTCGGAGAGGGCCACACCCCGGTGGTCCGCGGCAACCGGCGGCTCAGGGCCGAGATGGGGCGGGATTTCTACTTCAAGAACGACGGGCTGAACCCGAGCGCGTCGTTCAAGGACCGGGGCATGGCCTGCGCCTTGAGCTTTCTCAACCACTTCACGCAGGAGCAGGGCGTGGACAAGGTGCTGTCCATCTGCGCCTCCACCGGGGACACGTCGGCCTCGGCCGCCCTCTACTCGGCGTACCTCTCGGACCGGATCACCTCCGCCGTGCTGCTCCCCCAGGGAAAGGTGACGCCCCAGCAGCTCGGTCAACCCCTGGGGAGCGGTGCCCGGGTCCTGGAGATCCCCGGGGTCTTCGACGACTGCATGAAGGTGGTGGAGGCCCTGGCCGAAAGCTATCACGTGGCCCTGCTCAACTCCAAGAACAGCTGGCGCATCCTCGGCCAGGAGACCTTTGCCTTCGAGATCGCCCAGGACTTCGACTACGAGGTGGAAGACAAGGTCGTGGTGCTGCCCATCGGGAACGCAGGGAACATCACGGCGGTCCTGAGCGGGTTTCTGAAGTTCTTCGAGGCGGGTCTCATCACGGAGCTTCCCAAGGTGGTCGGTGTTCAGTCCGAGCACGCGGACCCGGTGTTCCGCTACTACCTGGAGGAGGAGCCGGAGCGACGGACCTTCGCTCCGGTCCACGTGCAGCCGAGCGTGGCCCAGGCCGCCATGATCGGGAACCCCGTCTCCATGCCCCGGGTCATCGAGCAGGTGCGCCGGTACGAGGAGGCCGCGGGACAACGCCGCATCACGGTGGTCCAGGTCAGCGAGCAGGAGATCATGGACGCCATGATCGTGGCCAATCGAAACGGCCACATCGCCTGCACCCAGGGCGGCGAGTCCATGGCGGGGTTCGCCCGGGCCGTGGACAACGGCTTTGTCGAGGACGGGGATGTCGGGATCCTGGACTCCACGGCGCACATGCTGAAGTTCCTCGGGTTTCAGGAGCAGTACTTCGAGGACGCCTTCGACCCGGCGTTCGGCGTCACGCCCAGACCGGAGCTCAAGAACGCGCCGAACCGGGTGCGGCCTGCGGGGGTGAGCCGCTTTCCCGAGCCCGGACACCCCCTGGAGGGGGACGCACTCCAGCGGTACGTTCAGGAGACGGCCATGGAGATCGCCCGTCTGCTGGACCTGGAGAAAAAGGCCTGAGACCTCCGGGTGGGGGACGCGACGGGGAGCGTGCGCATGAACCTGCTTTTCGTGTGCAGCGGCAACATCAGCCGGAGCTTTCTGGCCGAGGCCCTGCTTCGAGCGGAGCTGAGGCGATTCGGTCTGAAGGACGTGGACGTTCGCTCGGCCGGGCTCCACGCCTTCCCGGGCAACGGCCCGGACCCGGAGATGGTCCGGTTCCTTCTGGAGCGCGGCGTGCCCGTGCCCG
This sequence comes from uncultured Desulfobacterales bacterium, assembly GCA_964475045.1. Taxonomy (GTDB): domain Bacteria; phylum Desulfobacterota; class DSM-4660; order Desulfatiglandales; family HGW-15; genus JAIPEI01. Next base: position 22,130 of record CAYYVD010000027.1, read on the forward strand.
ACCACGAGGCCCGCAGCCTTTCCCGGGACGATGCGGCCTGGGCCGACTGGATTCTGGTCATGGAGAGGGGCCATCTTGGCGCGGTCACCTCCATGTTTCCCGAGGCCCGGGACAAGGTGGAGCTCCTGGGACGCTACATTCCAGGTTCGCCCACGCCCGACGACATCGGCGACCCTTTCGGCCGGTCCTCCTATCACTATCGACTGGCCCAGGCCCGGATCGGTACGGCGGTCCAGGGCCTTCTGGCCCGTCTTCGGTGCCTCGGTGAGGGGACGCCGGTTTGCTGAGGTTCAAGATCACGGTGGTGGGCCGGACGCGCGCGTCCTTTCTGCAGGAGGGCGAGCGGTTTTACCTGGAGAGGCTGAGGCGTTACGTCAAGACCGAGTGGTCCGAGGTCAAACCGGCCCGAATGACCCGGAGTAGACCGGAGGGGGACATCCTGCAGGAGGAAGGCCGCTCCCTGCTCAAACGGGCGGACGCCCTGGACATGGTCGTGCCCCTGGACCGGACCGGCACCCAGTGCGATTCGCCGGGCCTCGCCCGCAGGCTCGAGCGGTGGTCCAGGCAGGCCGGCGGTCCGGTCCACTTCGTGATCGGCGGTCCCTTGGGGCTGTCCGGGGAGGTGCTGGGGCGGGCGGCCCTGGTCCTGAGCCTGTCCAGGCTCACCCTGACCCACGAGATGGCGCGCACCGTGCTCCTGGAGCAGCTCTATCGGGCCTGCACCATTCTGGCCGGCGAGAAGTACCACAAATGAGGTCTGGAAAGGGGCGTGAGCCGGGTTCCGGCTGCAGCGTCCTCACGTCTCCCGCGAGGCCGGCTTCTCCGGCTGGGGCCCGGCGTCCAGGGCCATGGCGATCTTGTTCTTGAGCTCGGTCAGGTCGAAGGATTTGATGACGTAAAAATCCGCTGCAATGGACTTCATGTCCTCCTTGAAGGTGTCGTAGGCGGTGCACAGGACCACGGGCATGTCATAGAACTTGTTGCGAATGTCCTGGAGCAGGTCCAAGCCGTTGTAGTCCACCATCTTGATGTCCAGGACGATGAGGTCCGGCTTCTCCTCCTCGATCCTCTCCATGAGCCTGTACCCGCTGTCCGCGGTAATCACCTCGTATCCGGCCTCTGTGAGCTCTTCGGAGTACAGGAAGCGGATGTGCTCCTCGTCGTCAACGATCAGGATCTTGGCCATGATGGTCTCCCAAGCATTCAGGGTTGTTCCATGAGCGGAGCGTACCACGGTTTTCGAGTCCAGGCAAACACTATCTCCATCGAAAGCGGGCAGGTGGGGATGAGAAGTCCCCATGATCATTCAAGAAGCGCCCACTCCGGAGCCAAGGGAACACCCGGAGCACGGGCCCGGTCCGGTCCGGCCCGTGCTCACCATGTCCCGCGCAGGGTGCTCAGGGGTAGTCGTAAAACCCCTTCCCCGACTTCTTTCC
>CAYYVD010000028.1:0-23024 GCA_964475045.1 uncultured Desulfobacterales bacterium
CTGGCCGATGTGCTCGACCGCCTCGGCAAGAAGGAGGGGCTCGAGGAGCTCTACCGGACCATGCTCCCCCTGGCCCCGGAGAACGACACCCTGGTCCACAACCTGGCCGTGCTGGAGTACGAATCCGGGGAGTATGCGAGCAGCGCAGAGCACCTCGAGACGTACCTGCGCGCCAACCCGGACGACGTGGAAGCGCGGGAGGTGCTCTTCGACGCCTATGTCAAGCTCGAGCAGTGGGAAAAGGCCTACCAGACCGCCCTGGCCCTGCTGGATCTCGCGCCCGACAACATGAGCTACTACCACTTCATCTTCGACGTCCTCAGCCGGCAGAAGCGCTACGACGAGCTGGTCCCGCTCCTGAAAAAGGGCCTTCGGGCCAACCCGGACAATCCGGTGCTCACGGACTACCTGGTCCTCGTCTACCTGGAGACGGATCGGGAGTCCCACGCCATGGATCTCATGAGCCGGGCCCTGGAGTCACGCCCCAAGGACGTCGACCTGATGCTGCGCCTCGCCGAGCTGGCGGACCGGCAGGGGGAGACCGAGCGGGCCGTCCGGGTCTACCGGAGGACCCTCGAGGTCCAGCCGGACCACGAGGAGGCGAAGAAGGCCCTGGTCCGTCTCCTCCTCCAGCGGGCCCGCGACCAGGAGGCCGCCGGGGAAGCCCGAGCCGCCATGAACACCTACAAGGAGGTCCTGGACATCGCACCGGGCGTGGAGGAGGCCGAGGAGGCCTACCTGCGCCTGCGCCTCGAGACCATGCAGTAACGCCCCCGGCTTCCCGTGTCAAAGCAACGCTGTGGCGTCCCCCTTTTCGCGGTCTTCGCAGTCTTTCTTTGCTTCCGGCCCTACAGGGCTGCTTCGACGGAGTGGCGAGTCCCCATGCAGCACGCCCTAGAAAAACCCCACCACCACGTCACCGCGGGCATCATTCGCCGCCGGGACCGCCTCCTCGTCACCCGCCGGCCCGAGGGCACCCACTTGAGCGGGTTCTGGGAGTTTCCCGGGGGAAAGCAGGAGCCGGACGAGAGCCTGGAGGCCTGTCTGGAGCGGGAGATTCAGGAGGAGCTGGGAACGGCGGCCCGGACCGGTAAGCGGCTCTTTGTGGTGGAGCACGAGTACGAGGACAAGCGCGTCACCCTCCACTTCTTCGACTGCACCCTTCTCGGGCGGGTCCCGACCCGGGGGCTGGAGGGGCAGGAGGTCCGGTGGGTGCGACCCGAGGACCTGTCCGAGCTTCGGTTCCCCCCTCCGGACCGCTGCGTGATCGAGCACCTTCAGAAAAACGGAGGTTCGGGGTGAGCCTGTTCGAACTGGTGCAAAGGGCGAGAAGCACACGCAGGTTTCAAGAGGAACGGCCCGTCTCCCGGAAGACCCTGGAGGGGCTGGTGGACCTGGGGCGCCTGGCTGCATGCGAAGGAAACCGGCAGCCCTTCAAGTACCTTTTGTCCCACCGGCCGGACACCAACGGACGCATCTTCGACCTGCTCGGATGGGCCGCACTTCTGAAAGACTGGCCGGGGCCCGCCCCCGGCGAGCGCCCGGCCGCCTACATCGTCCTGCTCGGGGACCTCGAGATCGCCGACACCTTCCCGTACGACCCCGGGCTCTCCGCCCAGAGCATCCTCCTGGGCGCGGCCGAGGCCGGGCTCGGCGCGTGCATTCTGGGGACCGTGGACCGGCACCGCCTGAGACGGCGGTTCCAGGTCCCCGACCGCTTCGAGATCCTCCTGGTCATCGCACTCGGCGTTCCCGGGGAACGCGTGAAGATCGACACGGTGGGCCCGGACGGGAGCACCCGCTACTGGCGGGACGCCCAGGGGGTGCACCACGTGCCCAAGCGCCGGCTCGAGGACGTGATCCTGGAACGCCCTTGACCGCTACCCCAGCTGCTCCTTGAGCGCCTCCACCACGTTGAACATGTCGTCCACCACACCGTAATGGGCCACGCGGAAGATGGGGGCCTTCGTGTCCTTGTTCACCGCGATGACCGTTCCGGCGCCGGTGATGCCGGCCACGTGCTGGAAGGCCCCGCTGATGCCGAAGGCCAAGTAGACCTTGGGCTTCACGGACTTTCCGGAGGTGCCCACCTGGTGGTACTTGGGGAGCCAGTTCTTGTCCACCACCGGACGGGAGCAGGAGAGTAGCCCGCCCATCTTCTCGGCCAGCTCTCTCAAGGGCTCGATGTTGTCCGCCTCCCCCACGCCGCGGCCCACGGAGACCAGCAGGTCGGCCTGGGTGATGTCCACCTCGCCCGCGCCCGTGTCCTCGAAGGCCACGAACTCCCGGCGGGGTTCGGGCAGGCCGGCGGGTACGTCCACCTCGACCACTTCGCCCTGACGGCCTTCCACCTTGTCCGGCGGAAAGGCGCTGGCGCGCACGGTGATCAGATAGCTCTCCGCATCCTTGAAACCCACCTTGGAGAAGATCTTTCCGTTGTAGATCTGGCGAATCACCTTGGGCTTGCCGTCCTCCATCAGGATGTCCACGCAGTCCGTGGCGAGTGGAAACCCGGTCTTCACGCTGAGCCCAGGGGCCAGGTCCATGCCCCACGGGGACTGCGGCATCAGCGTCATCAAGGGCTTGTGCTCCTGCATCAGGGAGAGCAGAATGCCCTTGTAGAGATCCGGGTTGAACGCCTCGAGCCGGTCGTCCTTCACCACGAGGACCTTGTCGGCCCGCTCCTTGATCTCGTCCACGAACAGCTCGTCCCTACCTCCCAGCAGGACCGCGGTCAGGGTGTGGGAGAGTTCGTTGCAGAGCTCGTTCGCCTTCCAGAGCATCTCGTAGGAGATGTCCCGGAGCGTTCCTTGCCTGTGTTCCACGAGTACGAAGATCTCGCCCATTATATGCTCACCCCTTTCTCCTTGATGATCTTCAGGATCTGCTCCGCCACCGAAGCCGCGTCTCCCTCCAGGATCTCCGCACCCTCGGTCTCGGGCGGAAAGTCGTAGGACTCCACCGTGGTCATGGGCGTGAGGTCGTCCTCGCCGAGGCCCAGATTCGCCAGCGGCGTGACGTTGAGCTCCTTTTTCGCGGCCTTGCGGATGCCCATGATGGACACGTACCGCGGCTCGTTGATGCCGGTCTGGATGCTCAGCACCGCCGGAATGCGTACCTTGGACACCTCGTCCATGCCTCCTTCGAGCTCCACCCGGACCGTGGCCTCCCCGTCCTGGGGCTCGATCCCCGTCACCACCGCGGCATGGGGCGCGTCGAGCTGCTCGGCCAGAAGGATGCCCACCATGCCGTTGTTGACATCGTCGGACTGCACGCCCGTGAGCACGAGATCGTACTCCAGCCCCTTGATGACCTCCGCCAGAATGCGTGACTTCACCATTCCGTCCAGCGGCGCATCCCCCGGATCCACCCGGATCGCCTTGTCCGCTCCCATGGCCAGGCAGCGCCGGAGCACCTCCTCGTCGTCCTCCGAGCCGATGGTCACGGCCACGACCGTCCCGCCGGTCTTTTCCTTGACCTGGATGGCCTCCTCCACCGCATAGTTGTCCCACTCGTTGAGGACGTAGGCCAACATGTCCGTTTTCACGTCCTTCCCGGAGGCGTCGATTTCGAGGTCCACCTCCTGGGTCATGGGGACCCGCTTGACACACACCACGATATTCATTTCATCTCCCTCCTCGCGTTGTTCGATTCCACGCCTGCTGAGGCTCTCAGCCTGTCCCGGGTACCCCCGGGGGCCGATGGTTCCCGGACCGGCCCTTTATACTGGATCGCGTGGAAATGATCAAGGCGGCCACCTTCGCACCACAAAAATGAATGAACTCTCATTCATCGAGCACCCTAACACAGACCGGACGACCCGTCAACCGGGTAGAAACCCCCGGTCTGCAGGCTCGCCAAGGAAGTATGCAAAGAGGTTGGAAAACCAGGCGGTTGGCTCAGAGGTTGGCGTCCTTGCGGGCCTCACGAATTCGGCGGAGCAGGGCCGTGTCGTTGCGGGCCAGCTCCTCGGCCTTGTCGAAATGGAACCGGGCCTTGTCCGGCTGACCGGCCTGCTCGAAATGCAGGCCGAAGTGGTAGTGGGCCGGCGCGAGACGGCCCATTCGCCCGTAGCACAGCCCGAGCTGGTAGGAGACGTCTCCTCGAACCGGCTCCATGGTCAAGAGCCGCTCGTAGATGGTCGCGGCCCGGGCGTAGTTCTCCAGGTTCTGGTACGAGGCGGCCAGAAGAAACATGGCCTTTCGATTGTCCGGATCGCCGTCCAGGACCCCCTCCAGGACGGGAATCGCCTGGGCGTACCGGCCGGTCAGCTGATAGGCCTCCCCCAGGTGGGTCCGGGCGGGCACCAGGTCCGGCCGGGCCTCCACCGCCTGCCTCAAATGACGGACGGCCCCCTCGTAGTCCGCCTCCTCCTTCATCAGCAACCCGAGCCCGAAGTGAGCGATGGCTGCGTCGGAGCCCTCCTCGAGCTGCCGCTCGAAGCCCCGCTCCGCCGTCAGGGGATCCCCGTAGCGGGCCGTGAGGAAGGCCCGCAGGACCGGGAATTGCTCCTTCAAATACTTCGAGACCTGGGTATCCTCAGCAGGAGATCCCCCTTCGAGCAGGCTATCCATGTTCGCCATGCGCGCCGGCCCGGTGGGGTGGGTCCTGAGGTAGGCGGGCACCTGGTCTGTGCCGTAGACCTGCGCGCTCTGCATGCGGTTCAGGACCTGAATCATGGCCGAGGGGTCGAAGCCGGACTCCCGCATGTAGGCGAACCCCAGCTGGTCCGCCTGACGTTCGTCGGTCCGGCTGAAGGCGAGCTGGGCCTGGACCCCGGCCGCCATCGCCCCGGTGGCGATGGCGCCCATGGCCTCGCCGCCGATGAGCACGCCAGCGAGAACGCCCGCCAGGGTGGCCATGTTGATCTTCTTGTTCTGCTCGATCCGCCTGGAGATGTGCCTGGCCGTGATGTGGGCCATCTCGTGGCTGGCCACGGCGGCCAGCTCGTCCGCGGACTCCATGGACTGGATCAGACCCGTGAAGAAAAAGATGTGCCCGCCGGGACCGGCAAAGGCGTTCATCGCGTTTTTCTCGATGAGATAGAACGTGAAGGGAAACGGGGGGGTTTGGACCGACTCGGCCAGGTACTGTCCCAGCCGCTTCAGGTAGTCCAGTGCGTACTCGTCCTCCACCAGCATGAACCGCTTCTTGACGTCCGCCACGAACTCCCGGCCCAGCTCTTGCTCGTCCTCCAGGCTCAGGGCGGATGCCGGCCGGGGCGCACCGGCAAGAAGCAACATCGCCAGCGCGCACACCAGAAAGCCCCGAAACAGCTCAACCGCTCGGTTCATCCTGTGGGTTCTCCTCGCCTGCCTCCGAGGTCTCGACGCGAGGCGCATCCGCCCAGAGGCTCTCCAGATCATAAAACGCGCGCACCGGCTCGTAGAACACGTGAATCACCAGATCCCCGTAGTCCAGCAGGACCCACTGCCCCTCCTCCCCGCCTTCCACCCCGTGAGCCCGCCACCCGGCCTCCCGCATTCGGCGCTCGAGATGCCGGGTGATGGCCTGGACCTGCCGCGTGGATCCTCCGGAGACGATGAGGAAGAAATCCGTGTAGGAGGTCAGCTCGCTCACCTCGAACAGGACCGGAGAGAGGGCCTTCCGCTCTCGTACCAGCTTCAGGGAAAACAGGGCTTTGTCAAGTGCTTTCATGCGGGCGGTACAACCCTTTCTCCAGGATATGACGTTCCACCTCCGGGGGCACCAGAAATCGAATGGACCGGTTCCCGGCCACGGCCTGTCGAACCTGCGTGGACGAGATGCCCATGGTGGTTCCCTGCAGCCGAATCAGTCTTTTTCCGGACCTGACCACACGATAAGCATTCGGGTCCGTCCGTTCCAGGTCCAGATCCAGGGAATCCAGGAACGCCTCCAGGGACTCGGCCGGCACCCCGGGCCGGTCGAACAGGACGAAGTGGGCATGATCGAAGAGCCGCCGGTAATCCTTCCAGGTCCGAATCTCCAGAAACGCATCCGCTCCGATGACGAAGTAGAGATCCAGGCCCTCCCCATAGCGCCGGTGCAGGTCCTCGAGGGTAGCGATGGTGTACGACGCTCCCTGCCTTCGACCCTCCAGATCGAAGGCATCCAGAAGCGGCGCGCCCTCGATGGCCGTGCGGATCATGGCGAGCCGGTCGACAAAGGAGGCCCCGGGCTGCTCGGCCTTGTGCGGCGGCACCGAGGCGGGCGTGAGCCCCACGCGATCCAGATCGAGCCCCTCGGCCGTCTCCAGGGCCATGCGCAGGTGCCCGAGGTGGACCGGGTCGAATGTCCCTCCAAGAATGCCGAGCTTCAAGGATTCCCTCTCCCTCCTCCTGATGCGCCGGCTCACTGGGTCAACCGGCACACGCCGTCGGCCTCCTCCAGCTCCCGGGTCACCACGAGGTTGTCCCGGTGGATCACCTCGTCGTCGTGCTTGTACCCCAAGGCCCCTTCGATCTCGCGGCTCTTGAGCCCCATGATCTTTCGAATGTCCCCGGAGTGGTAGTTCACCATGCCCACGGCCATCTCGTGGCCCTGCCGGTCGATGACGGCCACCTTGTCCCCCAGGCTGAACCGCCCCTGCACGTCCCGGATCCCGGAGGGAAGCAGGCTCTTCCCATTGGCCAGAATGGCCCGCTCCGCGCCTTCGTCGATCATGAGCGCCCCCCTGGGCGCCTTGGTGAAGGCGATCCAGTGCTTTCGGCTGCACAGGGGAATGTCCCTGGGCAGAAACAGGGTGCCTTCCTCCTCCCCTCGAAAGATCCGCCCCAGGACGCCCGGCCGAAGCCCGCCGGCGATGATCGTGGGCACCCCGCCGTGGGCCACCTTCTCGGCCGCCCGAATCTTGCTCGCCATGCCGCCGGTTCCCAGAAACCCCGGTATGGAGCCGGCGTGCTGCATGACCTCCCGGTTCACCTCGTCCACCACGGGAATGAGCCGGGCCTCGGGGTTGGTCCGGGGGTCGTCGTCGTACAGCCCGTTGATGTCCGTCAGGTTGACCAGCAGGTGGCTCTCGGTGAGGTTCGTGACCATGGCGCTCAGGTTGTCGTTGTCCCCGAACTTGATCTCGTCCACCACCACGGTGTCGTTCTCGTTGATGATGGGGAGCACGTTCCAGCCCAGCAGCACAAAGATGGTGTTCCGGGCGTTCAGGTACCGCCTTCGATGGGTCAGATCGTCGCGCGTCAACAGGATCTGGGCCACCTTCTGGCCGTGCCGCTCGAAGGCGTTCTCCCAGACCCGCATCAGGCTGCTCTGGCCGACGGCCGCCATGGCCTGCTGCTGGGACACCGAGTCGGGACGCTTGCGCATGCCCACCTTGCGCAGCCCCGACGCAATGGCGCCCGAGGACACCAGGATGACCTCCCTCCCGGCCCCCCGGAGCGCGATGATCTCGTCGGCCAGCGACTGCATCACCCCGGCGTTCAGGCCGTCGTCCAGGGTCAGCACCCCGCTTCCGACCTTGATCACCACGCGTTTCACGGGTCCCAGGATCCGCTGTCTCATCGAACCGTCAATCCGTGTCTTCATGGAACAGCTTCCTCTGCAACACATCCTTCAGATCATCCAGGTTCCGCCCTTCCAGGGCCGAGATCGCCAGGCAGTCCATGCCCACGGCCTCGAGCGCCCGCCGGACCCCCTCCACCGCCTCCAGACCCTCGTCCGAAAGCGCGTCGATCTTGTTCAGAAGGACCATGTGATCCTTTCGAAGCAGCGACGGGTCGAATTGCTCGAGCTCGGCCCGGACCGTCCGGTAGGCTTCCATGGGGGACGGCGCCGCTGCGTCGATCAGGTGCAGCAGCATTCGGGTGCGCTGGACGTGCTTGAGAAACCTCACCCCGAGCCCCTTACCCAGGCTGGCGCCCTCGATGAGGCCGGGAATGTCGGCCAGGGTCGCGGTCTCGCCGTTGCCGAAGCGCAACACGCCCAGGTTGGGGGTGAGGGTGGTGAAGGGATAGTCGTCCACCTCCGGCTCCGCCGCCGTCAAACGGGAGAGGAGGGTCGACTTCCCGGCGTTGGGAAGCCCGACCAGACCGATCTCCGCAAGGTGCTTGAGGGAAAGTCTCAGGGTTCGCGCCTCGCCGGGAAGACCGGGTTGCGCGAACTTGGGGGCCCTGTGGGTGGAGGTGGCGAAGTGCTGGTTGCCCTTGCCTCCCCGGCCTCCGGAGGCCATGAGGACGCGCTCGCCTTCCCGAACGAGATCCGACAGGACCTCACCGGTTTCCTCGTCCACGACGATCGTGCCGAGCGGGACCTGAATCACCACGTCCCGGCCGTCCTTTCCGGTGCGGTTTCGGCCTGCGCCGGGCCTGCCGTTCTCGGCCCGGAACTGCCTCCGGGAGGTGAAGTCCGCCAGGGTGTGCAGCCGTCCGGACGCCTCCACATACACGTCGCCGCCCCGGCCACCGTCGCCCCCGTCCGGTCCTCCCTTGGGGATGAACCGCTTCCTGCGGAAGCTGACGCAACCCTTGCCGCCGTCTCCGGACCGGACCGAAATGACCGCTTCATCCACGAACCGCATGCCTGCATTCCGGAGTGGGTCGCCCGGCCGTTCGGGCAAGGCCTGAAGGAAGGACTTTCATGGAGAGGGACCGGAGGGCGCAGGAAGGCTCAAGCCGCGTACACACTGACCTTCTTTTTGGTCTTGCCCAACCGCTCGAACGCCACCACGCCGTCGATCTTGGAGAAGATGGTGTAGTCCTTCCCCAGCCCGACGTTCAGCCCGGGATGGATCTTGGTCCCCTTCTGGCGAACCAGAATGTTCCCCGCCCGGACCTTCTGGCCCGCGAAGCGCTTGATGCCGTACCGCTGCCCGGCGCTGTCCCTTCCGTTCCTCGAGCTTCCGCCCGCTTTCTTGTGTGCCATGGTGTGCGATGACCTCGGTTGATCTCTTTTCGTTCTATTCTATTCCAGGGCTCCCCCGGCGGCCCCCATCTCCACGTCCTCGATCCGCACCAGGGTGTAGGGCTGCCGGTGCCCCCGGGTCTTGCGGTACCCCTTGCGCCGCTTGTACTTGAACACCACGATCTTTCGATCCTTGTGATGCCGCGCAATCCGTCCCCGCACCCGCGCATCCCCCAGATAGGGGTTGCCCACCTGGACGTTCTCACCGTCCGAGGCCAGGAGGACCCTGTCGAACACCACGTCCTCCCCCACCTCTCCCGGAAGGCGCTCCAGCCGGATCTCTTCACCGGCGGACACCTTGTACTGCTTACCGCCGCTCTGAAACACCGCGTACATGGATTCTCTCTCCTCAATTGAAGTGGTAATCGGGTATATTAAAATTCCAACTTTCCATTGTCAATCGAAAAACTTGAGTGGCCCGTCATCCCTCTCTTTCCCAAGCGGTCTTCAGAGGCCCCCCAAGAAATGGTGCCCCCGGCAAGACTCGAACTTGCGGCGCCCAGATTAGGAATCTGGTGCTCTATCCACCTGAGCTACGGGGGCACGAAGGTAGACTTTTTAGCACACCCGCCCAGGAATTCAAAGGTGTTTTTCGCCGCCTCCCCCGCATCAGGTTCCCCAAGAGCGAGACGCTCACCAGGACAACCGTCCAGACGGCGCCCACGGGCAACGCATCCAAGCCCCCCACCGACCCGAATCTCCTGAATATGCTCAAAAAACTCAAATGCCTCAGAGCACTTTTTCCCTTGACATGCCCTCGCTTTTTCAATAGGCTTGCTCCCAGTCTTCAAAGGCAGAGCTGTGTGGTGCTGTGCCATGGAGGCATACCGACAATGAAAGGAGGTGGGATTTCAGCAGGTTAAAGGTGCCGAATGCGTCAGCAGCATTCGCAAGGATGAACGATTTCCACCATCACTCTTTTGGAGGAAGACAACATGAAAAAGTTTGCGGTACTCTTACTCGCCGCAGCCATGGCCTTTACCTTCGCCGGTACAGCCATGGCCCAGAACACGGTCGAGCTCAAGAACGTGATCAATGACGGAAACATGCGCGTGGTTTGGCCGCTGGTCTACAGCGACATGGGTAAAACCGGGGCCTCCGCCTATTTGGTCGCCAACGACCCATGGCTCGGCGCTTGGTCAGCAACCGGTACAACCGTCTTCGGCATCAGCAATGAGCGTACCGATGGTGGGGGTACAGAAATGCTGGCCGTTCAGCTGACCGACCTCGGTACCGATGCCCTGGCCGGTACAACCCCGATCGGACCACCGCAGCTGCTGTCGGGTACAACTTCAACTATGATTCTTTATGTGATCTCCCCGACTGCAGTCGCAAACACGGCAGCCAATGGTGGGGCATCAATCTATCGAATCGACGGCGGAACAGGAGAAATTATTTCAGCTGGTGTACCTTATAGCGGTTTTCAAGCAGGGCCGATGCAACCAGGTGGTGCACACGGTGGCGTACTTGTCCAAACGATCACAGGGAACACCCCTTGGTCCGTCGCTCCATTAACATTGGATTGGGACGAGGCTTCATCTGCTGCTTCCATCTATGGTGTTTCCGGAACAACTATTGGTATAAGCACTGGAGTTTCCGTGTGGCGCCGTAGCTCCGCTGCTTTGGCGCTTCCGACTGCCACCGGAACCACGGTGTTCAACCAGGCCAGCGGCGTAAGCTCCGTCTACGCCGCTCCCGTGATCTCCGGCAATAGCCTGTTCGTCGTGGGCTACCATGTTGCGGGCGGCACCCCGGGTGTGTCCGTGTTCCAGTTTGACAAGAGGGACTTGACGGCCGGCGGAGACAACATTTATGGGGCCGCTCTGAACAGCGCCAATGTCATCGAACCGAATGGTATGTTGAATGCTGCCGTGGGTCAGATCACACCGACCCCTGTGGCTCAGTCTGAGGGCACCTCTGGTGGAACCCTTTATGTGGTTGACTGGTCCGGTGGCGTGACCCTGTATGACACCCAGAACCTAGCTCAGCTCAATGCATACGATTATGTCAAATCTACCTCTGGAGTAACCGCCAGCCCGGTAGCCAGCGACAAACGCCTGCTGATTCCCTGGACCACTTCGGTTTCGTGCTTCGCCACCAATCCTGGAGCCGAAACGGTGGCCGGTGGAAGTGGTGTTTCTGAAATCTGGGCGTATGATTTCGACGAAGGCGCCGGCGTGGCGGACGGTCGTTACCAGATCTGGAGCACGCCCATCATCTCCAACGGGTACGCCTGGGTCACGGTGCTGGATACGGCCTCTGCCAATGCAGCCACCATCTGGCGGTTCGACATCAATGATGGAACGCGTAGTGTGGTCAGCACGGAACCCCAGACCTATGCCGCCCCCATTGTCGTGGGCGACTACGTCAACAACGACGACAATGAGAACGGCTTCCTGTGGTTCTGTTCTTACAACCCAGTCGTCGACCGGATCGACCAGAGCCGGTGGGCTGAGGCCAATCCCTACTGGGCCCAGTACAAGTTCGACGCGGCCAAGACCGGTGAGAACACGCTGGTCCGCGCCGATGACGACGACGTCATTCTCGACGACGATTCCGGCTGCTTCCTCAGCACCATCAAGTAACCGGTTTCATGTCCATTTGAACAACATCTAGACCGGAAGGGGGCTGCGACCGCAGCCCCCTTCTTTGTTTGAAAACCCTATTCCAGGACATGGCCAAACCCTTGACAGAATCACGTCGCTGTACTATCACAGACCATTCCTTGCCCGGACCAGACTGAACACGTTTCTCCAAGCTTTCTCGAGGCCCCCGGAAAGGCCCCCCATCGCCTCCTGGTTCCGAAAACCTTCAGCGCTGTGGACGAAAATGAGCAAAAACCAACGCAACGATCACATGATGAAAGGGCAACCGTCGGGCATCAACGTTTACTCCTTGGTGATCTGGCTCCTGAGCCTCGTGGTTCCCGTGCTCGTCCTTCCCGGGGTGGTGGACAATGCCTTTAACACGCCGAAGACCCTCCTGCTCCTCTTCGCAGTGGGTGTGATGACCGCTTTGTTCGTCGTGCGGTTTCTGGGCGGAAGACCAGAACGGTTTCCCACCACGTCCATACCCAGGATGCTTTTGCTTCTTGTCTTCTTGAACCTGTTTTCCTTTTTTTACACGGAAAACCCCTACTTCACGATCATTGCGGCTGCCCTCAACATCACCTCCCTGCTGCTGTTCTTTTTTGTGGCGACCCAGGTGTCCAGATTCGGACTGGTCGTGATGCTGGCCCTTTCAGCCTTCAGTGGACTCCTCGTGGCGATCGAGACCTATCTCCAGTTCGGGGGCGTCTTTATCCTGTTCAAGTGGGCGTACAAAGGCATGATGGTCATGGGCACCATCGGCAACTCCAACTACCTGGGGGCCTATCTCCTGTTTCCCCTGTTCTGCATGCTCGGGCTGGTGTTCCTCCTGCGGGGAAAATGGCGCATCATTCCCTTGGCCCTCCTTCTCTTCATGCTGGGGGCGTTTCTGATGACCCGAGCCAGGGCCGGCTGGATGGGCTTCTTCCTGGCCCTTCCCGTGTTTTTCCTTCTGCTCAAAAGGGTGTACGGCATTTCCTTCGGGCCTTTTCTGAGGACACGGGCCAAGCCCTTGGTGGCCGGAGCCGTCATTCTGCTCGCCCTGGGTACTGCGGCCTGGTATGCGGCCCCGGACCGGTTCCATACCATGATGCAGTTTCGAAACATGACCCGCTCCGACACCTTACAGCTTCGCATTGCCAAATACTACCCGGCCTCGTTCTGGCTGTTCAAGCAGAGCCCGCTGTTTGGGACCGGGCTCTGGTCTTATCGGAACATGGTCTACGAGGCCCAGGCCGAGATGAACCAGCAGACCGGGGACTTCTTCAAGGACTACCCCGAGCCCAAGCCCCGGCGGGTTCACATGGAGTATCTGGAGATTCTCAACGACGGGGGACTGGTGGCGGGCTTTGCCCTCCTGCTCTTTCTCGTGGTGGTCATGCGCCACGGCTGGGCGGTCATTCGGGACGACCATGCCGACCGGACCGACCGCATTCTTGCCTCCACCGCCTTCTCGGCGTTGATCGGAATCCTGCTGGCCTCCTTCTTTTTCTTCTCCTTTCGCATCAACACCACGCTCTTCATGACCGTCCTGATGATGGGCATTCTCGAAGGGCTGTACATTCAGAATTACGGCAAGGTCCAGGAGGTCTCCATCAAGCCGTCTGCGCTCAACAAGGCCCTGATTCCCGTGGTGCTCCTGATTCTGGTGGGACTGGTCTGGTACACGGGGATCCGTCCTTTCAAGGGCGAGCTCGCCCATTTCGAGTACAAGGAGGCCCTGAGGAAAAGCCGGCCCCAGGAAGCGGAAAAGCACCTGCTCCGGGCCATTGAGCTCGACCCGCACAACTCCGCTTACTGCCTGTATGCCGCGCAGCTCTACATCAACGTCATTCGAAACTTCGTCAAGGCCAACGAGTACATCGAACGGGCCATCATCGATTACAACGGCGACATCACCCGCTGGGCCGTGTTTTATCTCAAGGGGATCCTCAAGTTCCAGAGCGGGAGCCTGTTCGAGGCACGGGCCGCGTTCGAGAAGTCCTTGTACTACAATCCGGAGTTCGACATCGCCCGGCAGAAGCTCAGCGAGGTCAATCAGGTGATCAAGGACCACGACCGGGTGATGATCAAGTTTCGGTGAGGCTGTGTCGGTGACGGTGTCCGTTTCTGTGGGGAAAGAGGCGTCATGGATTCAGTCGAAGAACTCGACGTCTTCAAGAGCGCCCATCAAATGGTGCTCCTGGTCTATCAAATGACGAGTTCCTTTCCTGAAGAGGAGAAATTCGGTCTCACTTCCCAAATGCGTCGGGCGGCATCCTCGATTCCCATGAATCTGGCCGAAGGAGCCAGCCGGCTGGGCCGAAAAGAGTACCGCCAGTTCGTGGGCATTGCGAGAGGCTCAGTCGGGGAGATCAAATATCAATTGATGCTTGCAAAGGATCTGGGCTATATCCATGATGACGTTTTCCTAAACATGCGGACGAAATTTGAAACCATTTCCCGAATGTTGACAGGGCTCGCCAAGTCCTTGGCATCGACAAGAACGCCTCACTGACACCGTCACGGACACGGTTCACAACACACATGGCCGTATACGAGTACAAAGCCATCAACCGCAAGGGGCGGGAGACCAGCGGCATCGTCGAGGCGGAGAGCCGCATCTCCGCCGGTCAGTCCCTCAAGCGGATGAACCTCTACCCGGTCGCCATTCAGGAGACCACCCGGGAAACCGTCCAGGACAAGCCGGCGACCCAGGTCTCCGTCGTCTCTCTTCTGGAGCGGGTCACCAAACGGGACATCTCCATCTTCACCACCCAGTTCGCCGCACTCGTGGAGGCGGGCATGCCCGTGGTGGAGGCCTTTGACATCACCATTCGGCAGACCGAGAAGAAGTCGGTTCGAAAGATGCTGTCGGTCATCAAGGAGGAGGTCAACCAGGGCGTCTCTCTGGCCGAGGCCTTTCAGATCTTTCCCCGGCACTTCACGCCGCTCTACATCAACATGGTGCGTGCCGGCGAGGAGTCGGGCAGCCTGGAGATCGTGCTCAAACGCCTCTCCGAGTTCCTGGAGAGCCAGATGGAGATGCGCTCCAAGGTGACGGCCACCCTGGCCTACCCCATCCTGATGAGCGTGGTGGGGCTGGTGGTGGTCTTTTTTCTGGTCACCTTCGTGATCCCCACGGTGACCGGCATCTTCGAGGACATGAACCAGGCGCTCCCTTTGCCCACGGTGATCCTTCTTGGGATCAGCGGGTTTCTCAAGGCGGCGTGGCCTTACCTTGCCATTTCGCTGGTGCTCCTGTACATTGGCTTTCGCCGGTTCAAACAGACGGAGCGGGGGCGGGAGGTCCTGGACCGGGTGAAGCTCCGGCTCCCGGTGTTCGCACCGCAGTACAAACGCATCATCATGACCCGGTTTACGCGGACCCTGGGCACCCTGCTGTCCAACGGCGTGCCCATTGTGACCTCGTTCGACATCGTCAAGAACGTCGTCGGCAACACCCAGGTCTCGGCAGCGGTGGAGAAGGCCAGGGACGACATCAAGGAGGGCCGGGAGATCTCCAAGCCTCTGGCCGAGAGCGGATTTTTTCCGCCCGTGGTGGTGAACATGATCGCCGTGGGCGAGAAGAGCGGGCAGCTCGAGGAGATGCTGAACCGTGTCAGCCGCATCCTGGAGGCCGAGCTCGACAGCTCCCTGAAGCGGTTCATGTCCCTTCTCGAGCCCACCATGATCGTGGTCATGGGCGCGGTGGTGGCGTTCATCGTGGTGTCCATTCTGCTGCCCATCTTTGAAATGAACCAGCTCATCCAGTAGGCATGCGATCGGGCCGTTCGGTCCGGGTCGCGTGGCATGCATCGTTTTCGAGGAATGCTCAATGAACAAGCAACGTCCCGGGATTCAAGAAAGGACGCGCTCGGAGAGCCGCCGAGCGGGCGGGTTTACACTCATTGAAATCATGGTGGTCATCGTGATTCTGGGCATTCTCGCCGGCCTGATCGTGCCCCGCATCATGGGCCGGCCCGAGGAGGCCCGCCGCACCAAGGCGGCCCTGACCCTCAGGAGCCTGGACTCCGCCCTGAAGCTCTACAAGCTGGACAACGGGGTGTATCCGTCCACGGAGCAGGGGCTGGAGGCCCTGATCGACAAGCCCGACACCGGAACGGTCCCCAGGAACTGGCGGGACGGGGGCTACCTGGACAGCTCCAAGGTGCCCAGGGACCCCTGGGGCAACGAGTACGTGTACATCCACCCCGGCGAGCACGGGGGCTACGACCTGAGCTCTTACGGCCGGGACGGAGAGAAGGGCGGAGAGGGAGACGACGCCGACATCAACCTCTGGGAGCTGGAGTGACGGACGGTGGACCGACGCGCCCGCAACGGCTTCACCCTCATCGAGCTCACCGTGGTGCTGTTCCTGATCGGGATATTCCTGTCCGTAGCCGTCCCCAACCTCGACAACGTCCTGTTTCGAAGCGACCTGAAGAGCACGGCCAGGTCGCTCAAGGCCGCGGTGCGCGTGCTTCGCTCCAAGAGCATCGCCACGGGAAGGTATGGCGTGCTCTGCTTGGACCTGGACAAGAACGCCTACTGGGGGGAGATGGAGCCGCACGGCGCTCGAGACGCGTGGGGGAGGAGACCGGAGAACGAGATCGTGGTGCCCAGGCGGTCTCTCGCGGAGGGCATCCGCATTCGGGATGCCATGAACATCCGCACGAGGAAGATGCAGACCGGAACCCTTTGCTCCATCCTCAACAGCAAGGGTGTGATCGAGGAGACCGTGCTTCACCTGACGGATCGCCGCGACCGGGTGCTGACCATCGTCATCAACGCCTACACAGGGCGATTCTCCCTGTATGACGAGTACGTGGACGTGGAGTATGCTGCAGCCCCGCCCCAGAGATAGGTGCCCGCGACGGCTGCCGGGAGACGGATTTACCCTGCTGGAGGTGCTGGTCTCCCTGGCCATCCTGGCCACGGCCTTTGCCGCGGTGCTTCGTCTTCACTCCGACTCCATGGACATGGTGATCGCAGGACGGGTGCACACCCGGGCCCTGGAGCTGGCCCAGTACAAGATGACCGAGATGGAGCTGGCCGGCGTACAAGGCATCACCATGCTCTCCGGGGACTTCGGGGACGCGGCCCCGGATTATCGATGGGAGTTGGACATGGAGCCGGCCGTCCTGGCGCCCTGGACCAAGGTCACGGTGGTGGTGGCCAACCGCCATCTGAAGGAGGGCGGCCGGGTGCGCCTCACGTCCTACCTGCTGTCCGCGCCTCTGGAGATCGAGCAGCTGAAACCTTGACGGACGGCCCATACAGGATCGCGTGGAACGAGATGACCGCTGAAACAGACAACTCGAGGCCGGCCCGCCGGGTTGACCCGCGGGGGTTCACCCTGGCCGAGATCCTGATCGCCGTCTTCATTCTCGCCCTGGTCATGGCGACCATTTTGGGAACGTTCACCGGCGTGGTCTCCAGTGCCCGGGAGGCCGAGACCCGTTCGGAGCTCTACCAGACGGGACGCGTCCTCATGGACCTCATCACCACGGACATCCGCTGCCTGTACCCGCAGACCCGGGGAGGGAAAACCCCTTTTTTTCGCGGGGAGTCCCTGTCTCTCGAAGGCACGGACACCTCGCGAATGAGCTTTGTGACCACCCACGCCCTCACCATGGGAAAGGAACGGAACCCGTTTCACACGGAGGTGACCTATCAGCTGAAAAGGGACCCCGACGGACCCGGGTTCACCCTCTGGAGGCGGACCCAATCGCCCCCTGCAGCCCCGTACGACGAGGGAGGCCGCGAGGTCCCGGTCTGCCGGATTGCGGAGCGATTTCATTTGGAATTCGTGTCCGAAGGTGCTAGAAGGAAAGATTTGATCGGCGCCCTTCCCGAGGCCGTGAAGGTGGCCTTCGTGCTCGAGCTCGAGGGGCACCGGGAGTCCTTCATGACCATGGTGCGTCCCATGGTCACCATGAAGGAGAGCCCGCTCGAGGGGCAGGAGGCCGAGTCCGGCGTGACGTCATGAGTCGAGCGATGGAGGTTCTCGAGCGTCTGAAGCGAGCCGGCCCCTTTCGAGAAAACCGGGACGCAGGGATCGCCCTGGTCACGGTGCTCCTGGTGGTGGCCCTGCTGGTCGCCGTGGTGGTGGAGTTCAACCGTATCGCCATCGCCGACATCCAGGTGTCCAACAACGTGGTGGACGAGCGGAAGATCCTCTACACCACCATCTCCGGGGTGAACGCCGTGGCCGAGCTTCTGAGGCTGGACGGCGAGTACACCCGAAGCGACAACCTGATCGAGGACTGGGCCAAGGGGGACACGTACTTCCAATCCGCCTCCATGCTGCTGGACGAGGGCGAGGTTTCCGGCGGCATCACGGACGAGGACGGCCGAATCTGCGTGAACCGCCTGGTCCGGCCGGACGGCGCCCTGGACCCGAGGCAGTTCGCCCTGTGGAGGCGACTGCTCGAGCAGCCGGGCTTTCGGCTGAACGAGCAGGAGGCCTTGACCCTGATCTACAGCATCAAGGACTGGCTGGATCCGGACGACGAGGTGAGCGACATTTACGGAGCCGAGGACATGGCCTACCAGCCTTTGGGGTATCCGTGCAAGAACGGTCCCATGGACGCCCTCGAGGAGCTCCTCTTTGTCAACGGCATGACCGAAGAGCTTTTCTACGGCGATGAGAACCGGCTGGCGCTTCGAAGCTGTCTTTCGGTGTACGGCGGGGGCGCCGTCAACATCAACACCGCCCCCCTGCCCGTCCTGCTGGCCCTCTCCCCCTTGATGAACCGGGGCATCGCCGAGGAGTTCCAGGCGTTCCGCACGGAGCCCACCAACCGAAGCCTTCTGCAGGTCAAGGAGTGGTACCAGAGGCTGTGGCCCTACGACCAGCTGATCGACGAGGAGCTCATCGCCACGCGCTCGCGCTTTTTCACGGTGCGGATCCTGGGAACCCTTCGGGAGAGCCGAAAGCACGTCCAGGCGGTCATTGAACGGACCACGGAGTCCACGAACATCGCGCACTGGCAGGAAACCCTCTCATGAACGAAACCCTCTTCGCCGTACAGGTCATCGACGACGATGCCAAGCTCCTGGCCGTCCGCAGGGAGAACGGGATCCCCGAGGTGACCCCCATGGCCCATGCCCGGCTGACCGGGCAGCCGGTCCAGGACGGCAAGGCGGACGTCGCCGGTGTGCTCTCGTCCATGGTGCAAGACCTCCCCGAGGTACGTCCCCAGGCCCTCCTCGTGCTGAACAGCCAGGACCTGGAGTACCGGGAGTTCTCCTACCCGTTCGAGGCGGAACGGAAGGTCCAGCACGCCATCGACTTCGAGCTTTCCACGGACTACCCCGCGGACGAGTATCTTTCCGATCATATCAAGACCATGTCCCGGGAGCCCGGGTACCACACGTTCATCGCCGCGCTGATCCGCCGGTCCGTTCTGAAAGAGCGCCTTCGAGTGCTGAACGAGGCCGGCTTCCGCATCACGGGCGTCACCTCGGATGTCTCCACCCTTGGAGCGGCGTTCCGCGACGAAGAGGAAGCCATGGTCATGGACATGGGGGAGCATCACACCCTGTTCGCCCTCTATCGGCTTGGGGTACCCGTGCTGCTTCGCAAAATTCCGATCGGCACCCGGCACCTGACCGGGAAGGGGGAGAACGGCGGAGGCGGTCTGAACCCGCTCTTGGCGGAGATCAAGCGGACCCTCCACTCCTTCGACGCCCGGGTCGGCCTGGAGACGGACCGGCTGTTCGTCACCGGGAACCTGCTGCTGCTTCCGGAGCGCTGCAGCGCCCTGCAGCAGCAGGCGCGCACCGAGGTGGTTGTCCGTTCTGAAAAGGACTTCGGCGTCCGGCTGGAGGAAGGACCGGAGGACGTGGACGTCAACGTGTTCGCCCCGTTGATCGGCGCGGCCTTCTGGAAGCGAAAAGGCGGTTTCTTCCACTTTCTCAAGGACGCCTTTTTGGGCGAGGATCGGGCGGAGCTTTCGTCTCGACGTCTGGTTCGCTGGGGTGTGGGGTTCGTGGCGGCCTTCCTCCTGCTGCTCCTCCTCTCCTACGGTCTGGACCTCGCGGCCCTTCGAGCCCGCCGGGACGCCCTTCAGACCGAGATGCGAAACACCTTCACCAACGCCTTCCCCCAGGTCACACGGGTCGTCGACGAGCTGAAGCAGGCCCGGAACCTTTTGGCGTCGGAACGATCCGCCTCGGTGGGCGGCAACCCCCAGGGCGGCGTTTCCCTGCTCGAGGCCATGCGCAGCATCAGCGCGGCCGTTCCGGAAACCATCCCGTTCCAGATCGTGAGTCTGTTCTGGGAAACCGGGAAAATCGAGATCTACGCACGCACCGATGCCTTCAAGACCGTGAACACCATTCAGGAGCTCCTGGCGGGTTCCAAAGACATCGACCAGGCGGTCATCAGCAACGCGAGGCACCGGGAAGAGGGACAGGATGTGGAGTTCAAGCTTTCGATCCGGCTTGCAGGATAGGTTCCGGGCACTCTCGCCAAGGGACCGGGCCGCCCTGCTGATCGGCGGAGCGGCTCTGGCCGCCTTTGTGCTCTTTCAGTTCGTGTTCTCCCCGTTGCACGCCGCCTGTGAGCGCCTGGAGACGGTCAACCAGCGGCAGGAGGCCGAGCTGGCCGAGCTCAAGGGCATCGTGGCCGCCTACGAGCGCCTCACGGCGAATCGATCCGGGGACGCCACCGCCTCCGCGGACTTCAACCTGTTCTCCCTGCTGGAAACCATGGCTACGGGCAGCGGTCTCATGGACCGCGTGGACTACATGCGGCCCGGGTCCGTGGACCTGGACGCCGTGAACAAAGAGGACTGGGTGGAGGTCAAGCTGAGCGGCATCACCCTGAAGGAGCTGACCGAGTACCTCTACCGCATTCGCAATGCGGGCAAAGGAATCTACATCAAGCGGCTCTCCGCCCGCAAGGACGGAGACTACCTGGACATCGTGCTTCAGCCGGCGGTGGCCCGGAGGAAGTAGACCGGCCCGGGAAGACCTTCGGCTGCCCGCTGATTCGAGGAGCGCTCGACCGGGTCGAGATCCACCACAGGAAGGTGCGGTTGAAAACGCGAGGCTTCTTTCTCATAGGCGGGTTGGTCCTGTTCGCCGTGCTCCTGTTCGCCGGGCTCACCCTGGCCCGCATACCGGTCGAGCGGCTGATCGCCGCGAAGGTCCACGATGCGTCCGAGGGGCGGGTGAGCCTTCGCATGGAGGCCCTGGACCTCGAGTTTCCCGACCGCGTCCGCATGACCGGGGTCCTGGTTCGAGCGGCCGCCGGACGGTCCCAGGTTCAGGGCCGCTTGTCGTCCCTGCGGATGCGCCCGGACTACGGCGGCCTGCTTCGGGGGTATCTTCCGGCCCGTTTTCGGGCCGTGAGCCCGGCGGGGACCCTGGTAGGCCGCATGGGCGTCTCACCTGGAAAGGGCCTGCGGGATGGATACGCCGATGTTCGGACCGAGGGGTTCGTCCTGGAGCGGGTTTCCTCGCTGTCCTCGTTTCTGGACCGGGGCGTTCGAGGACGCTTGTCGGCCCAGGTGGACGTTCGAGGCAACCTCGAGGGATTGGTTCGTGCTCAGGGAAAAGGCGCGCTTCGCATTGAAAACGGTTCCGTGGAGGCCCGCCTCGGCCTTCCCGGCCTGGACCGCATTCCGTTCGAGTCGCTGGAGATGTCGTTCCTGCTCGAGAACGGCGTTCTGAGCCTGCCCCAGGCCGACATGACCGGACCGGCCTTTTCCGGCGTGTTTCAAGGGGACATCGAGCTGAGGAAAAAGCTTTCGAGAAGCCGCCTCCGGCTCGAAGGCACGTTGACACCGGGGCCGCTGGTGCTGGAGAATGCGTTCCTGAGCCGGTTCCTGCAGAACGTGCTCAAAGGAGAGCAATCGGTCCGGGTCCTCGTTCGGGGGACCCTGGAGAGCCCTTCCGTTGTGAGGGACAAAGGTTGACCATGGATGTCACAGCCATTGCACAGTCCGACAAGGTCCGGTGGGCCGGCCGGCTCCTGGCCGTCAGCCTGGGCGTCTACCTGATGAGCACCCTGGTGGTGTTTTACGTGGACTGGTCCACGGCCCACGTGCTGCCGCCCGTGGTGGAAACAACCACAGGCGCCGACTCCGGGCCAGGCACGAACCACGCGCTGGACTTCTATCGCACCATCTGGGAACGAAACCTCTTTTCGGTCAAGGCCCAGCAGAGCGAGCTCGACCGGACCCGGCAGCTCATGTCCGAGATCGACCAGCTCGCCCTGACCTCCCTGAACTGCACCCTGATCGGCACCGTGATCCGCGAAGGCGGGGGGTCCTGGGCCATCATCATGGACAACCAGAGCGGGCAGCAGGACAGGTACACCCAGGGGGACAAGCTCAGAAACGCAGAGATCGTCATGATCCTCAGAAACCAGGTGGTGCTGAACATCGACGGCAAGAACGAGCGCCTGATCATGGGGATCGAGAAGATCCGGGCCGAGGACCAGGACGGCGGAGTGGCCGCGTCAGGGGCCTCGGGCGACGTGGAGACCTACAAGATCAGCAAGGGCTTCGTCAGCCAGAGCGTGAACAACATCGCCCAGATCATGTCCACAGTCCGGGTCAAGCCCTACTTCGAGAATGGAAAGCCGGCCGGCTTCCACGTCAGCAACATCAAGAGCGACAGCATTCTCACGACCATGGGGTTCCAGGAAGGGGACATCATTCGAAGCGTGAACGGACAGGAGATCCGCACCGCCGAGGACGTCATGCGGCTCTACAACACGCTCAAGGACAGCAACTTCTTCGGGATCGGGCTCGTGCGAGACGGCCGGCCCAAGACCCTGAACTTCAAGGTGAGGTGATCATGAAGAAAGCAGCAAGAGCGCTCCTCTGCCCTCTTCTCCTTTCCCTGCCCTTTCTCTGCATCCCCGCCTGGTTTCCGTCCCCGGCGGCGGCCCAGCAGGAGGTGAAGGAGGTCGCCCTGGACTTCGACGACGTGGACATTCGGCTGTTCATTCGCGTGGTCAGCGAGCTCACCGGCAAGAACTTCATCGTGGACAACAACGTGCGGGGCAAGGTGACCGTGATCAGCCCCCAGAAGCTCACCACGCGCCAGGCCTACGACGTGTTCAAGTCGGTCCTGGCGGTCAACGGGTTCGCCCTGGTGGACTCCGGGGAGGTCACCAAGGTGGTGCCCGCCTCCAACATGACGGGCTACGAGCTGCCCATCCACACGCGCAAGGTTCTCGAGTCGGACGACCAGTTCATCACCCAGATCGTCCCCATCAAGTACCTCGAGGCCTCGGCGCTTCAGGCCGTGGTCAAGCCCCTGCTCTCCCGGCAGGCCACCATCCTGGTTCCGCCGAGCAACGATCTGCTCATCATCACGGATTACCGGAGCAACATCAAAAAGGTGGACACGCTCCTCGACGAGATCGACGTGGACCTCTCGGACATGGTTGTGGAGCGCCTGGACCTCAGGTACTCCTCCCCGTCCGTGGTCTCGGACCAGATCACCCAGGTCCTGGAGGCCCGGTACGGAAAGGACCGCCAGGGCATGCAGCAGAAGTTCTTCAAGCTGGTCCCCCTGGAGCGGGTGAACGCCCTCCTCTCC